>NZ_RHQP01000011.1:54905-152391 GCF_003935465.1 Pseudomonas sp. o96-267 | reverse complement strand
CGACCCCGGAATCCTCCCCCCGCCTGGGTCTCGGGGGCTCGCTATATGTTTAAACCACACCGCTGCTGCTCGCCAGCCAGCTGCGCCACCCGCGGGGACCCCTGCTCGTCTATGGGCGCCGCGCGGCCGGCCGCGCTGTCGATGTTCATCAGCATCTGTTCGCTTTCCGCGAGGCTAGCGTCTTCACCCGGCCGATAAAGACCATGGTGGATATGCAGGCGCTTGGCGTCGTGCGCCAGCAACTGGGTGCGCACCTCCACCCGCTCGCCCTCCTTCACCTCCGCCAGGAAGTTCAGGTGACACTCCAGGGTGTACAGCGTGTGGCCGGTGCGGGCGCGACCGGCTTCATCCAGGCCCAGCACATCCATCAGCGCATCGGTGGCATGGCTGAAGATCAGCAGGTAGAAGGCGTCACGCAAGTGGCCGTTGTAGTCGACCCAGTCAGGGGAGATGGTGGTGCGATAGGTTGGCAGATTCATGCTCGGCTTCCGATGAGGCCCTCTCCCCCAGCCCCTCTCCCACAAGTGGGAGAGGGGAGCTGGATTGGAGTCGGTCTGTAGGGTGCGCCGTGCGCACCGGGAATGACTCGGTTACTCGGCGAACTCGAAGCCATGCTTGGCTTTGGTCTGGCGAATCGCCTCCAGCACCGCCAGAAGGCAATCATCGCGATAGCGCTCCAGGGCATCCAGGCTGCGCTCACCTTGCTGTTCGGCCGTGCCTTCGACCACCGCATCGATCAACCCATCGGTCAGTTCCGGCGCCTCCAGGTACGTCCAGGGCAGCTTCCGCGCCGGGCCGAATTGCGCCATGAAGGGGCGCATGCCGGCCGGGCCACCGGCCAGGGTGTAGGTCAAGAAGCTACCCATGAACGACCAGCGCAGACCGGCACCGAAGCGGATCGCGTCGTCGATCTCGCCGGTGGTCGCCACACCGTCGTTGACCAGGTGCAGCGCCTCGCGCCATAGCGCTTCGAGCAGGCGATCGGCGATAAAGCCCGGGACTTCCTTGCGCACGTGCAGCGGGCGCATACCCAGCGACTCGTACACACTGATCGCCGCCTGCACCGCTTCGGGTGCGGTCTTCGCCCCGCCGACTACCTCCACCAGTGGCAGCAGGTACACCGGATTGAACGGATGGCCAACCACGCAGCGCTCGGGGTGCGCGGCATCTGCGTAGAACTCGCTGGGCAGCAGACCCGAGGTGCTGGAACCGATCAGTACGTCGGGACGAGCGGCAGCGCTGATCTTGGCATGCAGCTCACACTTGAGATCGAGGCGCTCGGGCGCGCTTTCCTGAATGAAATCGGCATCGCGCACGCAGTCCTCGATGGTGCTGACGAAACGCAGGCGATCCAGAGCGGCGCCGGGTGCCAGGCCCTGTTTTTCCAGCGCAGGCCAGGCATTGGCTAAACGCGTGCGCAGCGCAGCCTCGGCGCCGGGCGCCGGGTCCCAGGCGATGACGTCGAGGCCATGGGCCAGGGCTCGAGCAATCCAGCCGGCGCCTATAACGCCGGTACCGAGGGCGGCGAAGGTCTTGATATCGGTGACGAAGGTCATGGTTGAACTCCGGTAGCCCGGATGCAATCCGGGGAATTGGCGGTAGGGAATGCCGCGGATTGCGTCCGGGCTACGGGGGATGCTTACAGGCCCTCTCCCTCGGCCCCCACTCTGTGCCCCAGCCCTTCGCAGAGCTCAGGTCGCACAAGCGGGCGAAGCAGTGCTTCGCTGTTCCCGCTTTTGCCCCATAAATGGGAGAGGGGAGGAAGCGGGCTTAGCGTCTGGGTTTGAGCTTCATCTTTTCCCGCCCCTCGGCCGGGGTCAGGGCGCGACCACCAAGGCGCTCGATGATCTCGATGGCGCGCTCGACCAGTTGGCCGTTGCTCGCATGCACGCCGCGATCCAGCCAGATGTTGTCCTCCAGCCCCACCCGCACGTGGCCGCCGAGCAACATCGCCTGGGCGACCATCGGCATCTGCATGCGGCCAATGCCGAAGCCAGCCCAGGTGATGCCTGGCGGCAGGTTGTCGGCCATGGCCTTCATGGTCGTGGTGTCGGCCGGCGCGCCCCAGGGAATGCCCAGGCACAGCTGGATCAGCGGGTCGTCCAGCAGGCCTTCCTTGATCATCTGCTTGGCGAACCACAGGTGGCCGGTGTCGAAAATTTCCAGCTCGGCCTTCACCCCCAGCTCGGTGATGCGTTTGGCGCCGGCGCGCAGTTGCGCCGGGGTGGAGACGTAGATGAAGTCGCCGTCGCCGAAATTCAGCGTGCCGCAGTCCAGGGTGCAGATTTCCGGCAGCAGCTCCTCGACATGCGCCAGGCGGGTGATCGGTCCGACCAGATCGGTGCCGGCACCGAACTCCAGTGGCTGCTCGCCGCGGCCAATCTCCAGATCACCGCCCATGCCGGCGGTGAGGTTGATGATCACGTCGGTATCGCTTTCACGAATGCGCTCGACCAACTCACGGTACAGCGCCACATCGCGGCTCGGCTTGCCGGTCTGCGGGTCGCGCACATGACAGTGGGCGACGGTGGCACCGGCCTTGGCCGCCTCGATGGCGGCGGCAGCGATCTCCTTGGGCGTGACCGGGATCGCCGGGTGCTTGCCGACGGTGTCGCCAGCGCCGGTCACCGCGCAGGTGACGATAACCTCGTAATTCATTTTCGACTGTCCTTTCCAGAGGCAAACGAGTGCCGACGGCGGGGCCGCAGGCGTTGTGCAAAAAGGGAAGTTGGCGCCGGATCAACCGGCGCCGTGCTATCAGTTACCGGCGACCAGCGCGGCGTTGGCCGGCTTGCCGTCCAGCGTGGTGACGCCCTCGAGCCAGGCATCGACCACCTGCGGGTTGGCCTTGATCCAGTCACGTGCCACCTGCGCGGCCGGCTTACGGTCCATGATCGGCTGCATCAGCTCGGCTTCCTGCTGGCTGGTGAAGCGCAGGCTGGTGAGCAGGCGGTTGGCGTTGGGGCAACGCTCGGCGTAGTCTGGCGCGGTGACGGTGGACACCGTGGCGGCGCCATCGTTGGGGCCGAACACGTCGTCGGTGCCGGTCAGGTAGGTGACCTGCATCGACAGGTTCATCGGGTGCGGTTTCCAGCCGAAGAACACCACCGGTTTCTCGTTGCGTACGGCGCGACCGACGGCGGCGAGCATGCCCGCCTCGCTGGACTCAACCAGTTTGAAGCCACCCAGACCGAACTGGTCGGAGTCGATCATCTTCTGGATCGCCGTATTGGCGCCCGAGCCGGCTTCGATGCCGTAGATCTTGCCGTCCAACTCGTCCTTGAATTTGGCGATGTCGGCCAGGGTCTTCAGGCCCTTGTCGGCGGTGTAGCTCGGCACCGCGAGCACCGCCACGGCGTCATCCAGCGACGGCTCGGCCGCGACCTTGACTGCACCGGCATCAAGGAAGGGTTTGATGTTGTCGTCCATGATCGGCTTCCAGTAGCCGAGGAAGGCATCGATCTGCCCTTTCTGGATACCGGCGAAGATGATCTGTTGCGACGCCTGGGTCTGCTTGGTTTCGTAGCCGAGGCCACTCAGCAGCTCGCTGGCGACGGCGGTGGTGGCGACCACGTCGGTCCAGCCGACGGCACCGATTCGAACGTTCTTGCAACTGGCGTCGTCGGCCAGCAGGGAGGTACTGAACAGGCTCAGGGTGCAGCACGCGGCCAGCGCGGTAAGACCTTTCATCTGGGTGCTCCTCATCGTGTCACAGCGGTTCTATTTCGTTCTTCTAGAGGCCTGCCAACGGACAGAGCCCCCACCGTGCTCGGGGACTTTCATCTCCCGATGAAAACACCTTACGCTTCGATTCGATGCAACATTCGCACTTGAACGACTATTTATTGACCTATACCGACTTTTCCTTGCATGAAAGCCATACTGACCGATTAATCTCTCGGTATGCCCGTAACCCTGCACCAGCCTCGTGACCTGAATGCCCCAGACCTTCTGCTTCCTGCTGCTGCCCGGCTTCTCGATGATGGGCCTGATGTCGGCCATCGAACCGCTGCGCGTGGCCAATCGCTTTCGCGGCGAGCTGTATCGCTGGCGCCTGCTCAGCCAGGACGGCAATGCCGTGCAGGCCAGCAACGGCATGTCGCTCAACGTCGACGACGGCCTGGAGCTGCCCGCTGACAGCCAGGCGCTGTTCGTGGTCGCCGGCTTCGAGCCGCTGGCCCATTACGACCATCATCTGGCGCACTGGCTGCAACGACGCGAGCCGGAACTGGCGATCCTCGGCGGCATCGACACCGGCAGCTTCGTGCTGGCTGAAGCGGGGCTGTTCCAGCACCAGCGCCTGACCCTGCACTGGGAAGCCATCGATGCCTTTCGCGAACGCTACCCGACGTTGCTGGTCACCCAGGAACTGTTCGAGATCGACGGCCGGCGCATCACCAGCGCCGGCGGCACCAGTAGTCTCGACCTGATGCTCGGCTTGATCGGCCAGGAACACGGCGAGTCGCTGGCGGTGCAGATATCCGAACAGTTCGTGGTCAGCCGCATCCGCACCCGTCTGGACCACCAGCGCATGCAGGTGGCCAGCCGCTACGACCTGCACAACAAGAAACTGGTACGGGTGGTCGGCGAGATGGAGCGCCAGTGCGAGCAACCGCTGTCCAGCGAGGCACTGGCCGAGCTGGTGAGCATCACCGTGCGCCAGCTGGAGCGCCTTTTTCGCCACCATCTGGCGACCACACCCTCGGCCTTTTACCTCGATCTGCGCCTGGACAAGGCGCGCCAGCTATTGCGCCAGAGCGATCTCAGCGTACTAGAGGTGAGCCTTGCCTGCGGCTTCGACTCGGCCTCTTACTTCTCGCGCAGCTACCACAGGCGCTTCGCCGTCAGCCCCAGCCAGGATCGTCACGAGCGGCCAGCCTGAATGCACACATGCCCGTAGGAGCGGCTTCAGCCGCGAAGCTTTCCATGTCGCGTTCTTTCGGTATAGACCGCGCCCCCCCCTTCGGGTCGGATCGAGGCTGAAGCCGCTCCTACAGGGGGATACCGCAGGCCAGGACGCATCCGGTCTCATAGCACTCGCGCCAACCCGGCAACGAGCAGCGACTGAACGCACACCTGCCCGTTGGAACGGGATACCACATGCAGAGCCACATATCCGTTCGCGACCTCGGCTTGACGCTTTCGGCAAACCCCCAGTCGTTTTTGCACCGGGTCGCCCTGCCCCCCAGGGATAAGCTCTCCCCAAAGCGCCGACGTCCGACTCGGCGTATCTGTTTAGGGGACAAGCCTGATGAGCCCAGCCGAATTGCACGCCGACAGCATCGTCATCGACGGTCTGATCATCGCCAAGTGGAACCGCGAACTGTTCGAAGACATGCGCAAGGGCGGCCTGACCGCGGCCAACTGCACCGTGTCGGTGTGGGAAGGTTTCCAGGCCACGGTGAACAATATCGTCGCCAGCAACAACCTGATCCGCGAGAACAGCGACCTGGTCATCCCGGTGCGCACCACCGCTGACATCCGTAAAGCCAAGGAACAGGGCAAGACCGGCATCCTTTATGGCTTCCAGAATGCCCATGCGTTCGAGGATCAGATCGGCTACGTCGAGGTATTCAAGCAGCTCGGCGTGGGTATCGTGCAGCTGTGCTACAACACCCAGAATCTGGTCGGCACCGGCTGCTACGAGCGCGACGGCGGCCTGTCCGGCTTCGGCCGCGAGATCGTCGCCGAGATGAACCGCGTCGGCATCATGTGCGACCTGTCGCACGTCGGTTCCAAGACCAGCGAGGAAGTCATCCTCGAGTCGAAGAAGCCGGTCTGCTACTCGCACTGCCTGCCCTCGGGCCTGAAAGAACACCCGCGCAACAAATCCGATGAAGAACTGAAGTTCATCGCCGACCACGGCGGCTTCGTCGGCGTGACCATGTTCGCGCCGTTCCTGGCCAAGGGCATCGACTCGACCATCGACGACTACGCCGAGGCCATCGAGTACGTGATGAACCTCGTCGGCGAAGACGCCATCGGTATCGGCACCGACTTCACCCAGGGCCACGGCAAGGAATTCTTCGAGTGGCTGACCCACGACAAAGGTTACGCCCGCCGCCTGACCAGCTTCGGCAAGATCGTCAACCCACTGGGCATCCGCACCGTGGGCGAATTCCCCAACCTCACCGAGACCCTGCTCAAACGCGGCATGCCCGAGCGCGTGGTGCGCAAGGTCATGGGCGAGAACTGGGTACGCGTATTGAAGGATGTCTGGGGCGAGTAAGCCTTTTTAACTGCCCCTCTCCCCCGGCCCCTCTCCCATGAATGGGAGAGGGGAGCAAAGCGGCCGGTATGCGCTTGAAGTCATGCATACACGGACAGCCCCCTCTCCCGCTTGCGGGAGAGGGTTGGGGAGAGGGCAAAAACCAACGAATTCTGGAGTTTGAACACATGTCCACCCACGCCCCCGAAATGCCCATCCAGGTCGACGACGAAACCGGCGTCTGGACCACCGACGCGCTGCCGATGCTGTACGTGCCGCGGCATTTTTTCGTCAACAACCACATGGGCATCGAGGAAGTGCTCGGCGCCGAGAAGTACGCCGAGATCCTCTACAAGGCCGGCTACAAGTCCGCCTGGCACTGGTGCGAGAAGGAAGCCGAGTGCCATGGCATTTCAGGCGCGGCGGTATTCGAGCACTACATGAAGCGCCTGTCGCAGCGCGGCTGGGGTCTGTTCGAAACGCAGAAGCTCGACCTGGAAACCGGCCATGCCGAGGTCAAGCTCAAGCATTCGGCCTTCGTTTACGTGTACGGAAAGGTGAATCGCAAGGTGGATTACATGTTCACCGGCTGGTTCTCCGGTGCCATCGACCAGATTCTGGCCGCCAAGGGCAGTCCGATCCGCACCGTCACCGTGCAGGAGTACAGCGGTTCCGAAGAAGGCCATGACGACGGCCTGTTCGTCACCCGGCCACTCTGAGTCACCCATAAGAATTCCGTGGAAAGGCCGGACTGCAGCGGCGACACCCTTGCCGCTGCAGCGCCTCCCACAACGCTAGAGCGCTTACCGTGAGGATGCCGTAATGGCCTTCGAAGCAATGTTCCAGCCGATCCAGATCGGCAAGCTGACCATCCGCAACCGCGTGCTCTCCACCGCGCACGCCGAGGTCTACGCCACCGACGGCGGCATGACCACCGAGCGCTACGTGAAGTACTACGAGGAGAAGGCCAAGGGCGGCATCGGCCTGGCCATCTGTGGCGGCTCCTCGGTGGTGGCCATCGACAGCCCGCAGCAATGGTGGAGCTCGGTGAACCTGTCCACCGACCGCATCATTCCGCACTTCCAGAATCTCGCTGACGCCATGCACAAGCACGGCGCCAAGATCATGATCCAGATTACCCACATGGGCCGTCGCTCGCGTTGGGATGGCTACCACTGGCCGACCCTGATGTCGCCATCCGGCATCCGTGAACCCGTGCACCGCGCCACCTGCAAGACCATCGAGGTCGAGGAAATCTGGCGTGTGATCGGCAACTACGCGCAAGCAGCGCGTCGTGCCAAGGAAGGTGGCCTGGACGGCGTCGAGCTGTCCGCCGTGCACCAGCACATGATCGACCAGTTCTGGTCGCCGCGCGTCAACAAACGTACCGACGAATGGGGCGGCACCTTCGAGGGCCGCATGAAGTTCGGCCTGGAAGTGCTCAAGGCTGTGCGCGCCGAGGTCGGTGACGACTTCTGCGTCGGTATGCGTATCTGCGGCGACGAGTTCCATCCGGACGGCCTGTCCCATGAGGACATGAAGCAGATCGCCGCCTACTACGACGCCACCGGCATGATCGACTTCATCGGTGTGGTCGGCTCGGGCTGCGACACCCATAACACCCTGGCCAACGTCATTCCGAACATGAGCTACCCGCCGGAGCCTTTCCTGCACCTGGCGGCCGGCATCAAGGAAGTGGTCAAGGTGCCGGTGCTGCACGCACAGAACATCAAGGACCCGAACCAGGCCACGCGCATCCTCGAAGGCGGCTACGTGGACATGGTCGGCATGACCCGCGCGCACATCGCCGACCCGCACCTGATCGCCAAGATCAAGATGGGCCAGATCGACCAGATCAAGCAGTGCGTCGGCGCCAACTACTGCATCGACCGTCAGTACCAGGGTCTGGACGTGCTGTGCATCCAGAACGCCGCGACCTCCCGTGAATACATGGGCGTGCCGCACATCATCGAGAAATCCACCGGGCCGAAGCGCAAGGTGGTGATCGTCGGTGGTGGCCCTGCCGGTATGGAAGCGGCACGCGTCGCCGCCGAGCGTGGCCACGACGTGACCCTGTTCGAGAAGCAGGATCAACTGGGTGGCCAGATCACTCTGGCAGCCAAGGCCCCGCAGCGTGACCAGATCGCCGGTATCACCCGCTGGTATCAGCTGGAGCTGGCACGCCTGGGCATCGATCTGCGCCTGGGTACTGCGGCCGACGAGGCCACCCTACTCGACCTGCGTCCGGACATCATCGTGCTGGCCAACGGCGGCCATCCGTTCCTCGAGCAGAACGAGCACTGGGGCGCTGACGAAGGCCTGGTGGTGAGCAGCTGGGACGTGCTCTCGGGCAAAGTGGCGCCGGGCAAGAACGTGCTGGTGTACGACACCATCTGCGAATTCACCGGCATGTCGGTCGCCGACTACCTGGCCGACAAGGGCGCACAGGTGGAGATCGTCACCGACGACATCAAGCCAGGCGTGGCCATCGGTGGCACCAGTTTCCCGACCTACTACCGCAGCCTGTATCCGAAAGAAGTGATCATGACCGGCGACCTGATGCTGGAGAAGGTCTACCGCGAGGGCGACAAACTGGTAGCGGTACTGGAGAACGAATACACCGGTGCCAAGGAAGAGCGCGTGGTCGACCAGGTGGTGGTGGAGAACGGCGTGCGGCCTGACGAGTCGCTGTACTACGCACTCAAGCAGGGCTCGCGCAACAAGGGCCAGATCGATGTCGACGCGCTGTTCGCGATCAAGCCGCAGCCGTGCCTGAGCGAGCCGGGCGACAGCTACCTGCTGTTCCGCATCGGCGACTGCGTGGCTCAGCGCAACACTCACGCGGCGATCTATGACGCCTTGCGCCTGTGCAAGGACTTTTAGCCACGACACGAACGGCCCCCTCTCCCGCTTGCGGGAGAGGGCGGGGGGAGAGGGTCCATTGGGCGGAGATCGATGTCGTCTGCCCCCTCTCCCTAACCCTCTCCCCAGGGGGAGAGGGGATGGATTTGCGTAGCTTTCGGTCCCGCTAAGGAGACCCCAAGATGTTGAACACCATCCTCCCCACTCTGCTCTTCGCCGCCCTGGCCCTCGCGGTCATCGGGGCGGCCAAGCGCTTCTTCATGTGGCGTCGCGGTCGGCCGGCCAAGGTCGACTGGATTGGCGGCCTGCTGAAGATGCCGCGTCGCTACCTGGTGGACCTGCACCACGTGGTCGAGCGCGACAAGTACATGTCCAAGACCCACGTGGCCACCGCTGGCGGCTTCGTTCTCGCGGCAGTGCTGGCCATCGTCGTGCACGGTTTCGGCCTGCATAACCGCATCCTCGGCTTCGCCCTGCTGGCCGCCACGGTGCTGATGTTCACTGGCGCCCTGTTCGTCGCCAAGCGCCGCCTGAACCCGCCCTCGCGCCTGTCGAAAGGCCCGTGGATGCGTCTGCCGAAAAGCCTGCTGATGTTCGCCGCCAGCTTCTTTATCGCCACTTTGCCAGTAGCTGGGATTCTGCCCGCCGACTTTGGCGGCTGGGTGCTGGCGGCGATCCTCGCCGTTGGCGTGGCCTGGGGTGTGTCCGAGCTGTTCCTCGGCATGACCTGGGGCGGACCGATGAAGCACGCCTTCGCTGGCGCCCTGCACCTGGCCTGGCACCGCCGTGCCGAGCGCTTCGGTGGCGGTCGCTCCACCGGCCTGAAAGCGCTGGACCTGAATGACCCAAAAGCCCCGCTGGGCGTGGAAAAGCCCACCGACTTCACTTGGAACCAGCTGCTCGGCTTCGACGCCTGCGTGCAGTGCGGCAAGTGCGAGGCCATGTGCCCGGCCTTCGCCGCCGGCCAGCCGCTGAACCCGAAGAAGCTGATCCAGGACATGGTCATCGGCCTGGCCGGTGGCAATGACGCCAAGTTCGCCGGCTCGCCGTATCCGGGCAAGCCACTCGGTGAACACGGCGGCGGCCCGCACCAACCAATTGTTTCGCTGCAGGGCAAAGCCCTGGTCGACGCCGACACCCTGTGGTCGTGCACGACCTGCCGCGCCTGCGTCGAGGAATGCCCGATGATGATCGAGCACGTCGATGCCATCGTCGACATGCGCCGTCATCTCACGCTTGAGAAAGGCTCGACGCCGAACAAGGGCGCCGAAGTGCTGGAAAACCTCATTGCTACCGACAACCCGGGCGGCTTCAACCCAGGCGGTCGCCTGAACTGGGCCGCCGACCTGAACCTGCCGCTGCTTGCCGACAAGGGCGAAACCGACGTGCTGTTCTGGGTCGGCGACGGCGCCTTCGACATGCGCAATCAAAGAACGCTGAGGGCCTTCGTGAAGATCCTCAAGGCTGCCGACGTCGACTTCGCCGTACTCGGCCTGGAGGAACGCGACAGCGGCGACGTGGCTCGCCGCCTGGGTGACGAAGCGACCTTCCAGCACCTGGCCAAGCGCAACATCGCCACCCTGGCCAAGTACCGCTTCAAACGCATCGTCAGCTGCGACCCGCACAGCTTCCACGTGCTGAAGAACGAATACGGCGCACTCGGCGGCAACTATCAGGTTCTGCACCACAGCACCTTCATCGAAGAGCTGGTGCGCAAGGGCTCGCTGAATCTCGGCCAGAGCAAGGCCGCCAGCGTCACCTATCACGACCCCTGCTACCTCGGCCGCTACAACGGTGAGTACGAAGCGCCCCGCGCGGTACTCAAGGCCATCGGCATCGAGGTCAAGGAGATGGAACGGTCGGGTTTCCGTTCGCGCTGCTGCGGCGGCGGTGGCGGCGCGCCGATCACCGACATCCCCGGCAAGCAACGTATCCCCGACATGCGCATGGTCGACATCAAGGAAACCGGTGCCGAACTGGTAGCCGTCGGTTGCCCACAGTGCACCGCGATGCTCGAAGGCGTGGTCGCGCCGCGCCCGGAGATCAAGGACATCGCCGAGCTGGTCGCCGAAGTGCTGATCGAAGCTACCGACGTAGCGGCCAAGCGCCCTGCCGCCAAGCGCGAACTGGCGGAGGTGCAGTGATGAAACAACAATCCCAGCGCATCCAGGAGGCCCAGGCATGAGTGACATAATCCGTCGCGACCCACGCGCCGAGTGGATCGCCCGCAACCGCCTGCATCCACTGCATGCCTCGATGCAGAAGGCCGAAACCAGCTGGATGGGGCCCAATGGCATCATCCGCAAGAACCCGCACGTCATTGCCGCCGGTTTCGTCGGCCCGGCCGGGCTCAAGCGCATCGACCGCAGCGGCGCCCAGCAGGGCACTGTCGGCAAACGCAGCAACGCCAGCGTCGAGGTGCAACTACCGCTGCACATTATCGAACAGCCAGCCTTCCACATCTGTGTGGTGCCGGATATGGTCGGCGGACGTCTCTCCAGCCATGACAAGGATCTGCTCGGCCTGGCACGCAAGCTGGCCGGCGATAGCGGTGCCGTAGTCGCCGTGATCTTCGGCGAAGACAAGGAAGGCGCCTTCGACACAGCCGGCGTCGACCGCCTGCTGCGCGTCCTGGGCGATGCCTTCGACGGCTACGCCCCGGACGCCCGCGTACTGGCGCTAAGCGCCGTAGAGAGCCAACTGGCTCCACGCCACTGGCTGCTGCCCGACAGCCGCACCGGCGGCGGAGAACTGGGTCGGCGCCTGGCTGCCAAGCTCGGTGAGCGCCCTGCGACGCGCGGCTGGCAGGTCGCCGGCGAGCAGGCCATCGGCCGTGCCGGCAGTGGCCAGCAGGATATCCAGCGCGCGCTGCCACGGTTGATCCTGGCCGCCGCCGAATGCGCCGAGCCGGTCAGCGACACCCGCCATGAAGTCCGCTCGCTGGAGCTGGCCGAAAAAGTCGCGCACAGCCTGCCGCGCGTCGAAGATCTCGGCCCGGTGGCCGTAGACCCTGCACAGATTCCCATGGCCGAAGCCGAATTCATCCTCTCCGGCGGCAACGGCGTGAAGGACTGGAAGCTGTTCCATCAGGCCGCCATTGCCCTGGGCGCCACCGAAGGTGCCTCGCGCGTGGCGGTCGACGATGGCTTCATGCCGCGCAACCGTCAGGTCGGCGCCACCGGCACCTGGGTCACCGCTCGCGTCTACCTCGCCGTCGGTATTTCCGGCGCCATCCAGCACCTGCAGGGTATCGGTGCCTGCGACAAGGTGGTGGCAGTGAACATGGACCCCGGCTGCGACATGATCAAACGTGCCGACCTCTCGGTGATCGGTGACTCGGCAGCGATCCTCGCAGCGCTGATGGAGCGCGTCGCGGCCTGGCGCCAGGAAGGAAAACGTGATGCGGCCTGACTCTCACGAATGCGCCCTCGTGGGAGGGGCTTCAGCCGCAACAGAGTGCGTGCATGGCCAGATCGCGGCTAATGCCGCTACAGCGGTTCGAGGTTGCCACCATGACTGATCTGAATATCGTCGCCCTGGTCTCGGTCGGCGCCCACCCGACCTCCGCTCGCCCACGGCGTGCCGAGCAGGACGCCCGCGCGGTGGAGCTCGGCCTGCGTCTGGCCGGACAGAATCTGCAGCTGTTGCACGCTGGCGATCCCCAGAACGAAGCCCTGCGCGGCTACCTGGGCATGGGATTGGAACAGCTCGACGTACTGGAGCAACCCGAAGGCGCCGACGCCTTGCCGCTGCTGGTCGATTACCTGCAAGGCAGCCGCACGCAGCTGGTGCTGACCGGTAGCCAGGCGGAAACCGGCGAAGGTTCGGGCATGCTGCCGTTCCTGCTCGCCGAGCGGCTGGGCTGGCCGATGGTCGTTGGCCTGGCCGAAGTGGAGAAGGTCGAGAACGGCGTAGCCCAAGTGCTGCAAGCACTTCCACGTGGCCAGCGGCGTCGCCTAAAGGTGCGCTTGCCGTGCGTGGCCAGCGTCGACAACGCCGCACCCGTTGCTCGCCAGAGCGCCTTTGGCCCGGCACGACGCGGACAGATCGAAGCACATGAAGTGACGGTGGTGGATGACACGCTGCTGGCCGAGGCTAGCCTGCAGCCGGCCAAGCCGCGGCCCAAGCGTCTCAAGGTGATCAAGGCCAAGACCGGCGCGGAACGGATGAAGGCAGCCACGGCCAAAGCCAGTGGTGGCGGCGGCCAGATCCTCAAGGATGTCTCGCCACAGGAAGGAGCAGAGGCTATCTTCAAGCTACTGATCGAAGAAGGCGTCCTGCGCTAGCAGGCAGTTTAAAAACTACCTGCGTTGCCATTGCGGCGTTAAAAACAGGCTGGAACGCCAGCCCGGTCAAATGCTCATTTACAAGTCGTAAAGTCGGTCGCGACCCCGGCCGTTTTTCGCCTGTTTTTGCGGGGCCGCCATCGGTATTGCACTGGCTGCCTCGCCTACGTTTTTAAACGCCTGCTTTTCCACAAGGAGCCACGACCATGATGCATGCCGATCTGATCGACCAGGAAGACTTCCGTGAACGCCTGATCGCGTTGGGCCTGAGCATTCCAGCAGGCGTTACGCCCGAGCAGGCTTGCGAGCTGGCCGTCAGCGGCCTCAGCGCCGAACGCGCCGTGGCCTTGCGCCGTCTGGTGGAGGAGTTGCTCGGCGGCAGCGCCACCCTGCTGCCCAACGTGCGCGAAGCCATCAGTAAGCATTTGCTGCCAGCGCTGGTGCCCAAGCCGGCTTGATATTACCCGGTGCGCATGGCGCACCCTACAGCAACGACACAATGAAAACGGGGCGCCACTGGCGCCCCGTTTTCATTGCGGCTCGACTCAGATGCGTACACTCGCGAAGGTCGACTCGCCCTGCGCCCGGTTGAGTGCCAGCACCGCGCTGGAGTTGACCTGATGCTCGGGGATCGGCAGCAGCATGACCAGGTTGTTGCCCTGCTGACCGGCGCGCTCGTCGCGTGGCGGAATACCGAAATATTCGCGGTAGCACTTGGAGAAATGCGGGGTTGAGACGAAGCCGCAAACCGAGGCCACTTCGATGATCGACATGCTGGTCTGCTTGAGCAACTGGCGTGCGCGGATCAGCCGCAGCTTGAGGTAGTAACGCGACGGCGAGCAGTGCAGATACTTCTGGAACAGGCGCTCGAGTTGACGACGGGAGATGTCGACGAAGCAGGCAAGCTCGTCGAGATCGATCGGCTCTTCAAGATTCGCCTCCATCAGTGCGACGATTTCCTGCAACTTCGGCTGGTTACTGCCAAGCATGTGCTTGAGCGGTACACGCTGGTGATCCTGCTCGTTACGAATACGTTCGTAGATGAACATTTCGGAGATGCCGGCTGCCAGCTCGCGGCCATGCTGCTGACCGATCAGGTGCAGCATCATGTCCATCGGCGCGGTCCCGCCAGAGGAAGTGTGGCGATTGCGGTCGATGGAAAACAGGCGAGTGGTGATGGCCGCACGCGGGAAGGCTTCCTGCATCGAGGCCAGGCACTCCCAATGCACGCTGCAATCGTAGCCGTCGAGCAGACCGGCCTTGGCCAGCGCCCAACTGCCGGTGCACACAGCACCGAGCAGGCGCCCCTGGCGCGCCTGCAGTTGCAGCCAGCTGACATGTTCACGCTTGACGCTGTGTTGAATATCCACGCCACCACAGACGATCACCGCATCCGGCGCCGGCGCACTTTGCATGGCCGCGTCCGGGGTGATCTGCAAGCCATCGCTGGCGCAGACCGGCAGGCCATCATGAGTCAGGGTGTGCCAGCGAAACAGTTCCTTGCCGGAAAGCTGGTTGGCCATGCGCAGGGGCTCTACCGCCGAAGCGAGAGAAATCAGGGTGAAGTTGTCCAGAAGCAGGAAGCCGATGGACTGGGCGACACGGTTCTGGGGATGCGCCCCTTGGCTGAACTGCGACATTGATGGAACCCTCTCACGCTAAGCACGGTGTGAGCCCAATTGAAGTGGGCCTCTGTTTTATCCTGGCCAGGCCTGAAAACCCGGTGGTTATGCATCTCTACGCAAAGGTCATGCCTAAATTGATCAAGCGTTCAATAAAAACAGAGCCTTCCATGCGTGGCGCGCCAGACGGGCTTCTTGACGCGAATCCAAGAGCTTGCGAAACGCTCTCAAAGCCTCTTACCGCAAGGCTTTGAGCATTTCGGTAGCACGGATTGAGTGGCCTTCTACGGCTGCCCTGATTACCAGTAACGGACGGACGGTAACAGCAGCGACCGATCGGTCACGACCGATGGAGTCGATGACCGCACGCGTCGCACCAAAATCTCGCGAAGCGGTGGCCTAGCCAGAATCACTGCACCAGCACAGGTCAACGCTCGCCGATGCACCAGCCGCCAGACCTGATAGAGACAAGCGACCTGACTAATCCGCAACAGGTTCGCGATGATCCAACTTTCGTCAGCTCGTCCAGATCTCCAACCGACTCGTACATATTCAATCGCGCCGCAGCGAGCAGCCGTATCAAGGTCTTTTCTCGGCATGCCAGTGTCGCTTCTCGCCCAGGGGGCGGCCCACCTCTTGCTGTGAAATAGTCAATCGTCCGCTCCAAGAATCTTCCAGCGGCTTCAGCCGCCCGAACAGAGGCACACCCCATGAACAGATTCGCTCGCTGGCTGCTCGTGATCGCCCTCACCTCCTCCACCACCTTGTACGCCGCAGAATCCGAGCGCTGCGAGCTGGTACGCCTCAGCGATGTAGGCTGGACCGACATCACCATGACCACCGCCGTGGCTCGCCTGATACTGGGCGAGATCGGCTATCGCACGCAGATCCGCCGCATGTCACTGCCCGATACCTATCGTGGATTGTCCGAAGGCCAGTTGGACGTGTTCCTTGGCAACTGGATGCCGGCACAGAGCGAGCAGGTACAGCCGCACCTGGACAGCGGCAAGATCGAAAAACTGCACACCAACCTGCCCACGGTGCGCTACACCCTGGCAGTGCTGGCACCAGGTTATGAAGCGGGGCTCAAGGACTTCGCCGACATCCATCGTTTCAAGGACGAGCTCAGCGGGCAGATTTTCGGCATCGAGCCTGGCAACGAAGGCAACGAGATGGTCAAAGGCATGATCCGCGACAACGTATTCGGCTTGCAGGGATTCACCCTGGTGGAGTCCAGCGAAAGCGGCATGCTCAACCACGTCGAACGCGCTCAGCGCCTGGGCAAATGGGCAGTTTTTCTGGGCTGGGAACCGCACCCGATGAACGAGCGTCTGAAGATGAGCTATCTGGCCGGTGGCGATGATTATTTCGGCCCCAATTACGGTGCAGCGCAGGTCAACACGGTGGCACGCGGCGGCTTCAGCCAGCAGTGTCCTAATCTGGCCAAGCTGTTTCGCAACATGACCTTCACCATCGCCGCAGAAAACCATTTGATGAGCGCCGTGCTGGAAGGCAATACCAATCGTCGCCGCGTGGCCAAGCAGTGGATCGAAGACAACCCGCAGATGGTTGCGTCCTGGCTGGAAGGTGTGACTCGCTATCAAGGCGGCCCCATCAGCAAGGTATTCGACGTATCGCTAGCGAAAAATGACTGATAAATTCGACGAAATAGCCGAGAAAAATCAATAAAAATGGCAGAAAGCACAGACCGCCACATGGCTCGAAAGGGTTTTCCCTTGTCGTGTCGAGAATCACGGCCAGGCTCGCAAGCCTGGCCAGCCATGACCGACCGGTCACATTGCGCCGCCTTTGGATTTTTCAGCGCTTTTCGGCACGCCTTCACCTCTGGCTGTAAATTTTTTTCAACATCGCCACAGCCCCCGCGCTACGCCGCCTGCGCCTCGCTTAAAGAGCTGAAAACCAGCACCGGCGCGGCGTTCAGCCGTGGCCAAGGGACGAAAAAGTCTGTTAAGGTTTTTAAAGCACGTTCTCGAAAGCGCTTCTCGATGCTCACATCGAGCGCTATTCAAAACGGCATCATGCAGTGCTTTCAGGAGCCCGAAAAACGGCGAAAACATGGAAAAACACGGGGTGTGACGGGCCATGTCGTCGCCCAACACGTCAGGGTCGCAAACCGATAATTGCGCAGACCCCAAGACTATATCGTTGAGTCAGCCGATGACGTCGCTGCCGCCTCCCGAGGGGACCGGCAGACTGGGGCCCACCGCCCCGGACCGAAGAACACATAAGCGCTGGCCCACCATCGATAGGGCGCCAGCCCAACAAGAAATTTCGGATGTACGCATGCGCCAGGACGACGCATGAAACCCCAAAGGAATGGGCTTCGAAACACTGCCAGAGGGTTTGGAAAGCGGTTTGCAGCACGGCAAGACAGTGGTCACTCATCAACAGGTTGCAACGACGCAGTGGGCAGTTTCTGCCACCAGCCGCGTCCGCTGCAGCGTGCCCGAGCGCCACATCCGACGCCCGCAGCGAAGCGCTCGCCAGCCCCGAAACCCAGCAAACACCCAAACAGGTATCAGAAGCCTGACACCGCTGTTCTACGCTTCGACAATGCGTACCCAGCCGTGCCAGCGCGAACCGGATGCCGATTGAAGGGGAAACGTCCCATGCAGTCTGGAAAGATCGTGGTCGAACACCTGTACAAGGTTTTCGGCCCTAACCCACAAGAAGCCATCGACCTGCTCAAGGAAGGCTGGAGCAAGGAGAGGATTCTGGCCGAGAAAGGCGCCGTGATCGGCGTCAGCGATGTGTCGTTCAGTGTCGAAGAGGGCGAAATCTTCGTGCTCATGGGCCTGTCCGGTTCTGGCAAATCCACCCTGATCCGCCTGATAAACCGCCTGGTCGAGCCCAGCGGCGGTGACGTCTACATCGATGGCCAGAACGTGGCCAAGCTGCCGCAGTCGCAACTGATCGACCTGCGCCGCCGCGACATGAGCATGGTCTTCCAGTCCTTCGCCCTGATGCCTTCGCGCAGCGTGCTGGACAACGCCGCCTTCGGCCTGGAAGTGGCCGGCACCGGCCGCAAGGCGCGCGAGAAGCGCGCCATGGAAGTGCTCAAGCAGGTCGGCCTGGACACCTTCGCCCACAAGTACCCGCACGAACTCTCCGGCGGCATGCAGCAGCGCGTCGGCCTGGCTCGTGCACTGACGGTGAACCCGTCGATGATCATCATGGACGAGGCCTTCTCCGCCCTCGACCCGCTCAAGCGCCGCGAGATGCAGGACGTGCTGCTGGAGCTGCAGAAGACTCATCGCCGCACCATCATCTTCGTCTCCCACGACATTGAAGAAGCCATGCGCATCGGTACCCGCATCGGCATCATGGAAGGCGGCAAGCTAATTCAGGTCGGCACCCCGCAGGAACTGATCGAAAAGCCAGCCAACGAGTACGTGCGCAACTTCTTCGACACCGTCGACACCAGCCGTTACCTCACCGCCGGCCAACTCAAGGCCGACAGCGTGCCGACCTACGTCTACAACGGCAGCGCGCCGGACGCGGCGAAGATCTGCAAGGAGCTGCAGGCGCTGGATAAGCACTACGCCTTCATCGTCGACGAGCAGAACAACTTCCAGGGCTCCATCAGCCTGGAGAAGATCGCCCTGATGGTCGACGGCGACGAACCCCGACCACTCGAAGCAGATGCGCTCAAGCAGGTCGTGCCGGTGCCCGAAGACATGCCGCTGGAAGACGTGATCACCCGTCTGGTGGACAACGAAGGTCCGATCCCGGTGGTGGACGCCGACGGCCATTACTGCGGCGCCATCAGCAAGGGCCGTCTGCTGACCCGACTGCAGGGGGAATCCAATGAGTGACAAGAAACTCGACCTGGGTAGCTGGGTCAACGACGTCGTCCAGCACCTCCTGGATAACTACAGCGGCGCCTTCGACAGCATTGGCAGCGTGGTCGCCGGCTTCTCTGAGGCCATCGAGAAGGTGCTGATGCTGCCGCCAGCCTGGCTGCTGATCGCCATCTTCGTCGCTCTCGGCCTGTGGCGCATCGGCGCACGCTTCGCGATCTTCACCGCCGTGGCCTTCATCCTGATCGTCATGACCGGTTTCTGGGATCAGACCGTGGTCACCCTCGGCCTGACCTTCTCAGCCACCCTGATTAGCCTGCTGCTGGGTATCCCACTGGGCATCTGGGCCGCCAAGAGCGAGCGCGTGGCCACCATCATCCGGCCGATTCTCGACTTCATGCAGACCATGCCGGCGTTCGTCTACCTGATCCCGGCTGCCATGCTCTTCGGCCTCGGTCGCGTGCCAGGCATCATCGCCACGGTGATCTTCGCCATGCCACCCGCGGTGCGCCTGACCAGCCTGGGTATCCGCCAGGTGAACAAGGAAATCGTCGAAGCCGGTCAATCCTTCGGCTGCACCAGCCGCCAGTTGCTGTTCAAGGTGCAACTGCCCAACGCCATGCCGTCGATCATGGCCGGGGTCAACCAGACCATCATGATGGCCCTGTCGATGGTGATCATCGCCTCGATGGTCGGCGCCGGTGGCCTGGGTAACGATGTATTGGCAAGTATCCAGCGACTGGACATCGGTCTAGGCTTCGAGAGCGGCATGGCCGTGGTGCTGCTGGCGATCATCCTCGACCGCATCACCGAAAGCTTCGGCACGCCGCAGACCGCCAAACGCGGCCTATTCGCCTGGTTCAGTGGCAAACTGCAGCGCCAGTCCAGCTAATACGTTTTTTCACTTCACAGGGAACCGCAGATGAAAACGATCAAGACCACCGCCGTCATCGGCCTGTTGTCCTGCGCACTGATGCAGGGCGCCATGGCCGCTGAACCGGCCAGCTGCAAGCAGGTACGCTTTGCCGAAATTGGCTGGGCCGACATCGCCGCCACCACCGGTGTGGCCATGACCCTGGCCGAAGGTCTGGGCTATCAGCCACGCAAGATCATGGCCTCGGTGCCTATCGCCTTCACTGGCGTGAAGAGCGGCCAGGTCGATGTCTTCCTCGGCTACTGGGCGCCGTCGATGGACTCGGTGATCGAGCCCTTCCTCAAGGATGACGGCGTCAAGGTGCTGCCCAAGGCAAACCTCGAAGGCGCCAAGTACACCCTCGCCGTGCCGACCTACGCAGCCGAGGCTGGCCTGAAGAGCTTCCAGGACATCGCCAAGTTCAAGGATCAACTGGGCGGCAAGATCTACGGCATCGAGCCGGGTAACGACGGCAATCTGCTGATCGATGGCATGATCAAGAACAACCAGTTCGACCTCGGCGACTTCCGCATGGTCGAGTCCAGCGAAGCCGGGATGCTGGTGCAGGTATCGCGCGCCATCAAGAAGAAAGAGCCGGTGGTCTTCCTCGGCTGGGCGCCGCACCCGATGAACACTCAGCACGACATCACCTACCTGTCCGGCGGTGAGGACGTGTTCGGCCCCGACTACGGTGCAGCCAAGGTCTACACCGTGGTACCTCCGGATTACGAAGCACGCTGCGAGAACGTCGGCAAACTGCTGAACAACCTGCAGTTCACCGTCGATATCGAAAGCCAACTGATGGAAAAGGTGCTGGAGAAGGAAAACCCGCAGACCGTCGCCAAGGAGTGGATCAAGGCCAACCCGGCGATCCTCGACCAGTGGCTGAACGGCGTGACCACCTTTGACGGTCAGGACGGCGTTGCCGCCGTGAAGAAACACGTCGGGCTGTAACAGGCCACGACCCGATTCGGGCTCGAACCTCAGGGTTCGAGCCTGAAAATCTCCTCGTAAACCACTAGCGGCTGATTTCTGGCCGTGACGGGGAGACTTTGCCCGCGAAACCGCTATCTGCTGCGCAACACGGATTCGCAAGGCCCGCAATGAGAACGAGCCAGTCAACGATTTTGCAACTGCCACTCACTGATGGAGCACAACAACATGCGCGTACTTAAGCACCTCTGCCTCGGCGCTGCCGCCCTGGCCATCGGCATGGGCAGCGCCCTGGCCGCCGACAAACCCACCCTGAAGATCGGCTACGTCAACGGCTGGGACGACAGCGTCGCCGTCACCCATGTCGCCGGTGAAATCCTGCAAAGCAAACTCGGCTACAGCGTCGAGCTGAAGCCGGTCGAACCCGCCATCATGTGGCAGGGCGTGGCCCGTGGCGACCTCGATGCCACCCTCTCCGCCTGGCTGCCGGCTACCCACGGCGAGTACTACGACAAGCTCAAGGACAAGGTGGAAATCCTCGGCACCAACTACTCCGGCGCCAAGATCGGCCTGATCGTGCCGGACTACGTTCAAGCCAAGACCATCGAAGACCTGGAAAAATATTCCAAGGACTTCGACGGCAAGATCACCGGTATCGACGCCGGTGCCGGCGTGATGCGCCGCACCGAAGACGCCATCAAGGAATACAACCTGGCCAGCATCAAGCTGATGCCGAGCTCGGGCCCGGCCATGGCCACTGCCCTGACCCGTGCCGAGAAGGCGCAGAAGCCGATCGTGGTCACCGGCTGGATTCCGCACTGGATGTTCGCCAAGTGGAAACTGCGCTTCCTTGAAGATCCGAAGAAAGTCTTCGGCGACGACGAGCGTGTCGACACCGTGGCCAACCCGGAACTGAAGGGCAAGGCCCCCGACGCTGCTGCTTTCCTCAGCAAGATTTCCTGGAGCGGCGAAGAAGTCGGTGCAGTCATGCTGGCCATCCGCGAAGGCGCCAAGCCTGACCAGGCTGCCAAGGACTGGATCGCCCAGAACCCGGACCGCGTTGCGGAGTGGCTGAAGTAAGCCTCACCCTGTCGCATCACAACGCGGGCTTCGGCCCGCTTTGTCGTTTCCGTAGGATGTCGCAAGTTCGCGTGTGCACCGCAGGCACCGATGATAAGGCGGTCTGCACGGCCAAGGTGGCCCCGTGACGCCCTGCGGAATCGGCGCCCCGCCCCCGCACCCCCACCTCGCTTGATTGATCGAACGATCAAAATCCGCCTAGACTCCGGCCCAACTTCACCCGCTGGAGATCCCCATGCCCAAGGTCGGCATGCAGCCCATTCGTCGTTCGCAACTGATCGCCGCCACCCTGGAAGCGGTCGACCAGGTCGGCATGGCCGATGCCAGCATCGCCTATATCGCCCGCCTGGCGGGGGTGTCGAACGGCATCATCAGCCACTACTTCAACGACAAGAACGGCCTGCTCGAAGCGACCATGCGCCATTTGATGCAGGCGCTCAGCAATGCCGTGGGGGAACGCCGTCGCGCATTGCGCGAGGACAGTCCGCGGGCACACCTGAAGGCGATGATCGATGGCAACTTCGATGAAAGTCAGGTCAGCGGCCCGGCGATGAAAACCTGGCTGGCATTCTGGGCCAGCAGCATGCACCAGCCGGCACTGCGCCGCCTGCAGCGGGTCAACGACCACCGCCTCTACTCCAACCTGTGTGGCCAGTTCCATCGCGCGCTGCCGCAGGATCAGGCGCGCTTCGCCGCCCGCGGCCTGGCTTCGCTGATCGACGGCCTGTGGCTGCGTGGCGCGCTGTCCGGCGAGGCCTTCGACACCGAACAGGCGCGCCGCATCGCCTACGACTACCTCGACCTGCAATTGGCCAAGGCCCGTTAGGGTTGTCGGCGGCGAGGCCTCAGGAGCTCGATCCTTCAACCCTGGTGGGCTAAAGCCCACCCTACGGACGACCGTTCGCCCGCGTGCATGTCGCGTTTGGCTGCGCGCTGTCGTTTTTGTTGATTGATCGTTCAATTTAAATAAAATAGGCTGTTCTCTTAGCAGATTGCCAAGTGCAGAGGACAGCCCATGCCCCATTTCGCCGAACAGCAGCTCTACATCGGTGGCCAGTACGTCGCCGCCAGCAGTGGAGAAACCTTCGACAGCATCAACCCGGCTACCGGTGAGGTGCTGGCCGAGGTGCAGCGCGCCAGCCAGGCGGATGTCGACCGCGCCGTGGCCAGTGCCGCCGAAGGGCAGAAGGTGTGGGCAGCGATGACCGCCATGCAGCGCTCGCGCATCCTGCGCAAGGCCGTCGACATCCTGCGTGAGCGCAACGACGAGCTGGCCGAGCTGGAAACCCTCGACACCGGCAAGCCACTGTCGGAAACCCGCTACGTCGACATCGTTACCGGTGCTGATGTGCTGGAGTACTACGCTGGCCTGATCCCGGCCATCGAAGGCGAGCAGATCCCGCTGCGCGAGACCTCGTTCGTCTACACCCGTCGCGAACCGCTGGGCGTAGTCGCCGGCATCGGTGCCTGGAACTACCCGATCCAGATCGCCCTGTGGAAATCCGCCCCGGCCCTGGCCGCCGGCAACGCGATGATCTTCAAGCCCAGCGAAGTCACCTCGCTGACCGCACTGAAATTGGCCGAGATCTACACCGCAGCCGGCCTGCCCGACGGCGTGTTCAACGTGCTCACCGGCAGCGGTCGCGAAGTCGGCCAGTGGCTGACCGAGCATCCGGGTATCGAGAAGATTTCCTTCACCGGCGGCACCGTCACAGGCAAGAAAGTGATGGCCAGCGCATCCAGCTCCAGCCTCAAGGAAGTGACCATGGAGCTGGGCGGCAAGTCGCCGCTGATCGTGTTCGAGGACGCCGACCTGGACCGCGCCGCCGACATCGCGGTGATGGCCAACTTCTACAGCTCCGGCCAGGTGTGCACCAACGGCACCCGCGTGTTCGTACCGCGCATGCTGCAAGCGCGCTTCGAGGCCAAGGTGCTGGAGCGGATCAAGCGCATCCGCCTAGGCGATCCGCTCAGCGACACCACCAACTTCGGCCCGCTGGTGAGCTACGCGCACATGGAAAGCGTGCTCGGCTACATCGAGCAAGGCCGCAAAGAAGGCGCGCGCCTGCTGATCGGCGGTTCACGCGTCACGGATGGCGACTACGCCAAGGGCGCCTACGTGGCACCGACCGTGTTCACCGACTGCCGCGACGACATGACCATCGTGCGCGAGGAAATCTTCGGCCCGGTAATGAGCATCCTCATCTACGACAGCGAAGAGGAAGTGATCCGCCGCGCCAACGATACCGACTACGGCCTGGCTGCCGGCGTGGTGACGCGCGATCTGAACCGCGCGCACCGGGTGATCCACAAGCTGGAAGCCGGCATCTGCTGGATCAACACCTGGGGCGAGTCGCCGGCCGAGATGCCGGTGGGCGGCTACAAGCAGTCCGGCGTCGGCCGCGAGAACGGCCTGGTCACCCTCGGCCACTACACCCGCATCAAGTCGGTGCAGTTGGAAATGGGCGATTACGCGTCAGTGTTCTGAACACCGTTTTGTGGGAGCGGCCGGGCGGCGCACCGCTTCAGCCGCGAAAGACATCGCGGATGAAGCCGCTCCTACAAAGAATCGCCGCCCCCGTAGCCCGGATGCCATCCGGGGACATTCATCCAGGTTTTCCCGGTTCGCAGCCGGGCAACAGGAGGAGCCATGACCCAGGAATTCGACTACATCATCATCGGCGCCGGTTCAGCCGGTAACGTCCTGGCCACCCGTCTGACCGAAGACGCAGACGTCAGCGTACTGCTGCTGGAAGCTGGCGGCCCCGATTACCGTCTCGACTTTCGCACTCAGATGCCGGCCGCCCTGGCCTTCCCGCTGCAGGGCCGACGCTACAACTGGGCCTACGAGACCGAACCCGAGCCGTACATGAACAACCGCCGCATGGAGTGCGGGCGCGGCAAGGGCCTGGGCGGCTCATCTTTGATCAACGGTATGTGCTACATCCGCGGTAACGCGCTGGATTTCGACAACTGGGCCACGGCCAAAGGCCTGGAAGACTGGACCTATCTGGACTGCCTGCCGTACTTCCGCAAGGCGGAAACCCGCGACATCGGTCCCAACGACTACCACGGCGGCGATGGCCCGGTGAGCGTGACCACGCCCAAGGCCGGTAACAACCCGCTGTTCCACGCCATGGTCGAGGCTGGCGTGCAGGCTGGTTACCCGCGCACCGATGACCTTAACGGCTACCAGCAGGAAGGCTTTGGCCCGATGGATCGTACCGTGACTCCGGAAGGTCGCCGCGCCAGTACCGCGCGGGGATATCTGGATCAGGCACGGGCGCGCGCCAACCTGACCATCGTCACCCATGCCACCACCGACCGCATCCTGTTCGACGGCAAACACGCCAGTGGCGTCAGCTACCTGATCGGTAATTCGAATGACACCATCACCGCCCGTGCCCGCCGCGAAGTGCTGCTGTGCGCCGGCGCCATCGCCTCGCCGCAGATCCTGCAGCGCTCCGGCGTTGGCCCTGCCGCGCTGCTGCGCGAGCTGGATATCCCTCTGGTGCATGAACTGCCTGGCGTCGGCCAGAACCTGCAAGACCACCTGGAGATGTACCTGCAGTACGCATGCACCCAGCCGGTGTCGCTGTACCCGGCGCTCAAGCTGCTCAACCAGCCAGGCATCGGCGCGCAATGGCTGTTCGCCGGCAACGGCATCGGCGCCAGCAACCAGTTCGAGGCCGGAGGCTTCATCCGCACCCGCCCGGAATTCGCCTGGCCCAACATCCAGTTCCACTTCCTGCCGGTGGCGATCAACTACAACGGCAGCAACGCAGTGAACGAGCACGGCTTTCAGGCTCACGTCGGCTCGATGCGCTCGCCCAGCCGCGGGCGCATCCAGCTCAAGTCCAAGGACCCGCGCCAACACCCGAGCATCCTGTTCAACTACATGAGCCATGAGCAGGACTGGCAGGAGTTCCGTGACGGCATACGCCTGACCCGCGAGATCATGGCGCAGCCGGCACTCGATCCTTACCGTGGGCGTGAAATCAGCCCTGGCGCGCATGTGCAGAGCGACGCCGAGCTGGATGCCTTCATTCGCGAGCATGCGGAAACGGCTTTCCACCCCTCCTGCTCGTGCAAGATGGGCGAGGACGACATGGCAGTTGTGGATAGCCAGGGCCGCGTGCACGGCGTGCAGGGCTTGCGCGTGGTGGATGCGTCGATCATGCCGGAGATCATCACCGGCAACCTCAACGCCACCGCCATCATGATGGCGGAGAAGATCGCGGACCGGATTCGCGGTCGTCAGCCCTTGCCGCGCAGCACCGCGCCCTACTTCGTCGCCGGTGAGCGCCCGGTGCGCGGCACGCCGTTGCGCAGCCAGCACGACAGGTTAGTCGGGTAACTCCTGGCGGATCATCCAGTGCCCCTCGGGCGGCATCAGCCGGCCGAGGTCGAAGCGATCCAGCGCCTCCGCGTCGAGCATTTCGATCTGCGGGCTCACCAGTTGCGGCAGCTTTTCGCCCTGCAGGCCACGAACGGCCAGATCCAGCGCGATACGCGCCTGAATCACCGGTGAGTCGGTGGGCGCGGCCAGCACCTGCCCCTCGCGTATCTGCTCCAGCACCCGCTCGGTGGCGTATAGCGACAGCACCTGTGCCTCGGAGCCGAGGTTACGCACCAGTTGCGCAGCGAAGGCTGCTGCTTCGGCATTGGCGATCAGATAATCGAGATGCGGATGCTGCTTGAACAGCTCGCGCGCCAGCTGCGCCTGCCGGCTGCGATCCACCGGGCCGTAGCCGCCATGGATCAGGGTCACCTGGGTTCCCGGCAAGGCATCGCGCAGACCGCGTTCGGCATCCTGCACCCAGCCTGCATCGGCTGGGCCGGGTAGCCAGCCGACCTGAATCGGCCGACCGTCGCTGATGCGCACCAGATACTCGAGCGTGGTGCGCGCCATGTCGGCGAAATCGACCCGCGAGTGTGCGCTCAGCGTTGGGCACTCCAGGCGATTGACCAGATCGATGACCGGGTGGCCCGCCTTGCTCTGCACTTCTGCCGCGCTGCACAGGTCATAGGTGTTGATGCTGGCGACGACGA
Source organism: Pseudomonas sp. o96-267 (assembly GCF_003935465.1). NCBI lineage: Bacteria > Pseudomonadati > Pseudomonadota > Gammaproteobacteria > Pseudomonadales > Pseudomonadaceae > Pseudomonas > Pseudomonas sp. o96-267. Next base: position 125,614 of record NZ_RHQP01000011.1, on the reverse strand, counting down.
AGGCATCGGCGCCCTCGGCCACACAATGCTCGAACTGCTCCACCTGCACCTCGGCATGCTCGTAGCCACCGGCTTCATAGATGCCCAGGCGCACGCCCAGACGGTTGGCCTCCTGATCCAGGCCCCAGGCCACGCCCCACCAGTAGCGGTCCTTGCCATGAGGCAGTAGCGCGCAGATCCGCCAGGGCTGGCTGGCCACCGGCAGAGGCCGGTAATCCAGCAGGCGGCCATCGGCGCGTACCGGATACGGGAACCACTCGGCTGCCAACAGCGGCTGACAGGCCAGCGAAAACCACAGAGAGAACCAGCGCATGAAGCCATCCTTAGCCCTTGCGGGGCGATGTGCCAGTCACCCCAGCGTAGCACTCCCATTGACTCGCGCCTGCCCGCAGCCTGTCGCGGTTGCCCCTGCTGAACCAGCAGCCTAGAGTGAAAGGCACAAACCATGAGAACAGCATGACCAACCCTGCCCTGCTCGACCCTCGCACTGCCCGCCTGCTGCCCTGGATAGTCGCCATCGCCTTCTTCATGCAGACGCTTGACGGCACCATCCTCAATACGGCGCTGCCAGCCATGGCGGGCGATCTCAACGAGGACCCACTGCGCATGCAGTCGGTGGTGATCGCCTACATGCTCACCGTGGCCCTGCTGATCCCGGCCTCGGGCTGGGTCGCCGACCGTTTCGGTACGCGACGTATCTTCTTCGGCGCCATCGCCCTGTTCAGCCTCGGTTCACTGCTCTGCGCACTGTCGGAGTCGCTCAGCATGCTGATCGGCGCACGGGTCATCCAGGGCCTGGGCGGCGCGCTGATGATGCCGGTCGGGCGCCTGGTGGTGCTGCGTGCTTATCCGCGCTCGGAGCTGGTGCGGATCATGAGCTTCATCACCCTGCCAGGCCTGCTCGGCCCGCTGATCGGCCCAAGCCTCGGCGGCTGGCTGGTGGAGGTGGCCAGCTGGCACTGGATCTTCCTGATCAACCTGCCGGTGGGGCTGCTCGGCTGCTGGGCGGTATGGCGGCACATGCCGGACCTGCGCGGGCCGGAACGCAGCCGCTTCGATACCGCCGGCTTTCTGCTGTTCGGCGCCGCCATGCTGCTGATCACCGTAGCCCTGGAAGGGCTCGGCGAGCTGCACCTGCCAACCATGCGCGTGGTGCTGCTGTTGCTCGGCGGCATGGCCTGCCTGGCCGCCTACTGGCTGCGCGCCGGGCGCATCGAGCAGCCCTTGTTCTCACCTGCGCTGTTTCATACCCGTAGCTTCGCCGTGGGCATCATCGGCAACCTGTTCGCCCGCCTCGGCAGCGGCGCGCTGCCCTTCCTCACCCCGCTGTTGCTGCAACTGGCGATGGGCTATTCGCCGGCCCAGGCCGGCATGAGCCTGATCCCGCTGGCACTGGCGGCGATGGCGGCCAAGCCCCTGGCCAAACCGTTGATCGAACGCCTCGGCTACCGTACCATCCTCACCAGCAATACCTTGCTGCTCGGCGCCCTGATCGCCAGCCTGGCGCTGGTCGATGCCGAGACCTCGACGCTGCAGTTGATCATCCAGCTAGGCCTGATCGGCGCCTGTAACTCACTGCAGTTCACCGCAATGAATACCGTGACCCTGATCGACCTGGACAACCGCGATGCCAGCAGCGGCAACAGCCTGCTGTCGGTGGTGGTGCAACTGGCGATGGGCCTCGGCGTTGCTTCGGCGGCAGCGCTGCTCAGCGGTTTCAGCCGTGAACTGGGCGACAGTGGGCATGTGTTGCAGGCGTTCCAGGCCACCTATCTGTGCGTCGGCCTGTTGTCGATGCTGGCAGCGGCTATCTTCCTGCAACTGGATGCGAAAGACGGCCGCGGCGGGGGCAATATCGAGGTTTCAGCGGACGAATGATCGGGCCTGCTACACTGCCGGCCTGTTTCTCCATGCCCGAGCCACTGCCGTGACCGCCAACGCCTTCGCCAGCCTGCCCCTTTCCGCCGCCATGCAGGCCAACCTCGCCGCCATCGGCTATGCCGAGATGACGCCGATCCAGGCCGCCAGCCTGCCGCTGATTCTCAAGGGCCGCGACCTGATCGCCCAGGCCAAGACCGGCAGCGGCAAGACCGCCGCCTTCGGCATCGGCCTGCTGCATCCCCTCAATCCGCGCTACTTCGGCTGCCAGGCGCTGGTGCTGTGCCCGACACGCGAGCTGGCCGACCAAGTGGCCAAGGAAATCCGCCGGCTGGCCCGCGCCGCCGATAACATCAAGGTACTGACCCTGTGTGGTGGCGTGCCCTTCGGCCCGCAGATCGGCTCGCTGGAGCATGGTGCCCACGTAATCGTCGGCACGCCGGGCCGGGTGCAGGAACACCTGCGCAAGGGCACGCTGAAGGTCGACGGGCTCAATACCCTGGTGCTCGACGAGGCCGACCGCATGCTCGACATGGGCTTCGTCGACAGCATCAGCGAGATCATCGAACAGACCCCGGCGCGCCGGCAGACCCTGCTGTTCTCCGCCACCTATCCGGCCGGCATCGAGCAACTCGCCGCGCGCTTCCTGCGCACACCCGAGCGGGTCGAGGTCGAGGCGATGCACGACGATGATCAGATCGAGCAACGCTTCTACGAAATAGCGCCGAGCCAGCGCATGGAAGCGGTCAGCACCCTGCTGCGGCATTTCCGCAAGCAACCAACCGTGGCCTTCTGCGCCACGCGCCAGCAGTGCGACGAGCTGGCCGCGCAACTGGAAGCCGAGAAGATTTCCGCCGCGGCCCTGCATGGCGATCTGGAACAGCGCGAGCGCGATCAGATTCTCGCCCTGTTCGCCAATCGCAGCCTCAGTGTGCTGGTGGCCACCGACGTGGCCGCGCGCGGCCTGGATATCGCGGGGCTGGAAATGGTGATCAACGTCGAGCTGTCGCGTGATGCCGAGGTGCATATCCACCGTATCGGCCGTAGTGGTCGCGCTGGCGAGAAAGGCCTGTCACTGAGCCTGGTGGCGCCCGCTGAAGCCGGTCGCGCCCAGGCCATCGAAACCCTGCAAGGCAAGGAACTCGCCTGGTACCCATTACCCGCGGCCAAGGCAACGGGTGAGCCGCTGCTGCCGCCAATGCACACCCTGTGCATCGGCGCCGGACGCAAGGACAAGCTGCGCCCCGGCGATATTCTCGGTGCCCTGACCGGCGACGCCGGGCTGCCCGGTAGTCAGGTCGGCAAGATCGCCCTGTTCGACTACCAAGCCTATGTCGCAGTCGACCGCGATGTCGCCCGCCAGGCGCTCAAGCGCCTCACTGAGGGCAAGATCAAGGGCAGAACACTGCGCGTGCGTCTACTGTAAGAGCCTGCACACGACCTGCTGCGCGTCGGCGCTACTGCGTTGAAAGCAAGCTCGGACGCTCGTTTTCTTGCCGGGCGCTCTAGCTCGCAAGATCGCGAACAGGCTCTTAGGCTGATATAAAGCATCAAAAGGCCTGGGCCGGAGTTACCCATGCGCAATATTCTGGTCATTGAAGACAGTCCACTGGTACTGAAGATCCTCGAACATCTGTTTCGCCAGGAAACCGATCTGGAGCCGATCTTCTGTGCCTCGCTGGCAGAAGCCGAAGTGATGCTGGAAACCTCGGCCGCGCTGTTCTTCGCCGCTATCGTCGACCTGCACCTGCCCGATGCACCGGACGGCGAGAGCGTCGACCTGGTGATGCGCTATAACCTGCCGTGCATCGTGCTCAGTGGCAGTTACAACGAGCAGCGCCGCGATGATCTGCTGATGAAAGGCGTGGTCGACTACGTGCTCAAGGAAAGCCAGCACTCCTACGAGTACGCCTTTCGCCTGCTGCACCGGCTCGATCACAACAGCCACATCAAGATTCTCATCGCCGACGACTCCACGGCGCAGCGCCACTACATTCGCCACATTCTCGAGCCGCACCACTACCAGATCATCGAAGCCAGCGATGGCAAGGAGACGCTGCGCCAGCTGAACGAGCACCCTGACCTCGACCTGCTGGTCCTCGACCATGCCATGCCCGGCGTCAGCGGTTTCGAGTTGGTCAAGCTGCTGCGGCAGAAGCTGCGCCTCAACGACCTGATCATCATCGGCGTGTCCGCCGACCCCAAGGGTTCGCTCAGTGCGCAGTTCATCAAGCACGGCGCCGACGACTTCCTGCGCAAACCCTTCTGCCCGGAAGAACTGAACTGCCGGGTGATGTCCACCCTTGAGCGGCGCGACCTGCTGCGCGCGCTGAAGAAGGCCGCGCAGTTCGATGCCCTGACCGGCCTGAACAACCGCCGCGCCTTCTACGAGCAAGGCATGCAGATACTGCAGAAGGCGCAACGGGAAAGTCGCGAGGTCAGCGTGGCGATGCTCGATCTCGATCACTTCAAGCAGATCAACGATGGCTTCGGTCATGCCAGCGGCGACAGTGCTCTGGTGGTGTTCGCCCGAGCGATGAGCACTGCCTTCCCCGACATGCTGCTGGGCCGCCTGGGCGGTGAGGAATTTGCCCTGCTCACCCTGCACGGCGCGGACCATGTGGTGCAGGCACTGGATAAACTGCGCCGACAGTGCGCCGGCCTGCACTACGCCGTTGGTGCGCCTGCGCTATCGTTCAGCGCCGGCCTTTACCAGGGTGAACCCGAAGACCTGGAAAGCCTGCTGCACGAGGCCGACATTCGCCTGTATCGCGCCAAGCAGCAGGGCCGTGCCCGCACCGTACTGGCCTGATCAGGGACCGTGGCGCCTCAGCGTGGCGGCATAGCTGCCGTCTTCGCTCATGGACTGAATCGCCGCATCGAAACGCCGGGCAATATCGCGATGCTGTGCATGGCTACGGCGTATCAGGATATGCAGACCGTTCTCGCTCAACGGCAGTGGCAGAAACTCCAGCTCATCACGAATGCTGCTCAGTGTGCGCCCGAGCATGTAGCGCGCGACCAGCTCATCCTCCAGCGCCAGTTGCACGCGCCCGGCATGCAGCATGCGCGCGGCGATCTCGAAACTGCCGACACCGACCTTGAGCAACTGCGGGTCGCTGTCGAACTCTTTGGAGTAGGCATAGCCCCTGACCACCGCGATGCTGTGCGAATAGAGATCGGCCAGGGTCTCGAAGCGGATATCGCTGCCCTTGCGCCGCATGAAGCGAATGCGATTGACCAGATAGGGCTGGGAGAAATAACCGTACTCGGTGCGATCGGCGCTATACCAGGCGTTGATCAGCACATCGTAATCCCCGCGTTTGAGCCCTAACACAGCACGCTCCCAGGGCACCTCCACATAACTGGTGGTGTAGCCAGCGCGGGCCAGCGCCTGCTCCACCAGATCACTGGCCAGCCCCTTGCCGGGCAAGCGTTGATCATTGAACGGCGGCCAGGGGTCGGCCACCAGACGCAAAAGCTCAGCCGAGGCCGATGCCGGCGACAGCAGCAAGAGCAATAGCCAGGCACGCACGACGGTCATGAGTGGAGATCCATCCGAAATGATCAGTTCTAGTCATAGCAGGCACAACGCCACTCGTCACTGTCTCATATCTGAGACAGTCATTCGCAGTGTGCCCTTCTTGCCAGTAGCGCGCTGACAGAAGCGTCGGCACAGAGCGGTTCGGGTAAACTTCAGCGGTTTTCGCGCGGCGCTGGCTGCGTCAGCAGATTCACCTGAGGACATCCCGTGTTGCAAACCGACGTATTGATCATCGGCGCAGGGGCCGCCGGCCTGATGTGCGCAGCCAGTGCAGCTGCCCGTGGTCGCCGCGTGCTGGTGCTCGACCACGCCAACAAGGCCGGCAAGAAGATCCTCATGTCCGGCGGCGGGCGCTGCAACTTCACCAACATGTATTGCGAGCCGAGCAACTTCCTCTCCGGCAACCCGCACTTCTGCAAATCCGCCCTGGCGCGCTTCACCCAATGGGACTTCATCGGCCTGGTGGCCAAGCATGGCGTGCCGTATCACGAGAAGAAACTCGGACAGCTGTTCTGCGATAACAAGTCCAGCGACATTCTCGAACTGCTACTGGCCGAGTGCGCAGAAGCAGGCGCAGAGATCCGCCTCGACACCGCCGTGCAAAGCATCGAGAAAACCGACGCCGGCTTCTGCCTGCAAACCGATCTCGGCGCCGTGGCCTGCCAGTCGCTGGTGATCGCCACTGGTGGGCTGTCGATCCCGACCCTGGGTGCGACCGGCTTCGGCTATCAGGTAGCCAGGCAATTCGGCCACGAACTGCTGCCAACCCGCGCCGGGCTGGTGCCGTTCACCCTCACCGATCCGCAACTCAAGGCGCTGTGCACCGAGCTGTCCGGCACGTCGGTGGAGGATTGCCGGGTGACCTGCAACGGCCAGAGCTTCGTCGAGAACATCCTCTTCACCCACCGCGGCCTGTCCGGGCCGGCGATCCTGCAGATTTCCTCCTACTGGCAGCCGGGCGATACCGTGCACATCGACCTGCTGCCGCATATTGATCTGCCCGAATGGCTGGCGACGCAACAGCGCGAGCGCGGCAACAGCGAGCTGAAAACCCTGCTGGCCGAGCTGTTCACCAAGAAGATGGCGACCCTGCTGGTCGACGCCTGGTTCAGCAACAAACCCCTCAAGCAGTACACGCCTGGCGAACTAAAGACGATCGCCGAGCACCTGGCCGACTGGCAATTGGTGCCGGCCGGCACCGAGGGCTACCGCACCGCCGAGGTAACCCTGGGCGGGGTGAACACCGACGAGGTGTCGTCCAAGACCCTGGAATCGCTCAAAGTGCCGGGGCTGTATTTCATCGGCGAAGTGCTCGACGTCACCGGCCACCTCGGCGGCTTCAACTTCCAGTGGGCCTGGGCTTCGGGCTACGCCGCCGCGCAATACGTCTGAGACAAAATTTTGCGCCCCATTTGAAGGCGCGCCGGGAACTGCCGGCGCGGCGCAGACTCTGCTGTGAACAGCCACGCAACGCTGCAATCACAGGGATGACGCCGCATCATGACGTTCGAACAAGGCCTGATCTTCGCCATTCTAATCGCCAGCATGGGCTTGTTCATCTGGGGTCGCTGGCGCCACGATGTGGTCGCACTGGGGGCGCTGCTGGCCTGCGTGATCGTCGGCATCGTGCCAGACCGCGACGCCTTCGCTGGTTTCGGTCACCCGGCGGTGATCACCGTTGCCTGCGTGCTGGTGCTCAGCCATGGCCTGCAGCGCACTGGCGCGGTCAACCGCCTGGCGCAACGCCTGCTGCCCAGCGGCGCGGGCGCTCTAGTGTCCATCGCTGCGTTGACCAGCCTCGGGGCGCTGCTCTCGGCATTCATGAACAACGTCGGCGCCCTCGCTCTGCTGATGCCCATCGCCCTGCAGATTTCCGCACGCCTGGAGTTGCCGCCAGGACGCGTGCTGATGCCGCTGGCCTTCGGCACCATCCTCGGCGGCATGACCACGCTGATCGGCACACCGCCGAACCTGATCGTCTCCAGCTTCCGCGCCCAGCATGGCGGTGGGCCCTTCGAAATGTTCGACTTCAGCCCGGTCGGCGTGGCCGTGGCGCTGGCCGGCGTACTGTTCATCAGCCTGCTTGGTTGGCGCCTGGTACCCAAGCGCGAAGTGGGCAACGCCGCCAGCTTCGATACTGGCCATTACCTCACCGAGGCGCGGGTCAAGGCAGGCGGCAGCGCCGAGGGCAAGACGCTGCGCGAGATCGAACAGTTGCTCGATGAAGCCGACGCCCAAGTGGTGGCCATGGTGCGCAACAAGCTGCGCCTGACTGCCCCCAACCCGCGGCGTGTGCTGCAGGCCGACGACGTGCTGGTGATCGAGGCCGACCCGACAGAACTGGGCGAAGTGCTCGGCAAGCTGGACCTGCTGCTGGAGGCCGAGCGCGAAGCCAGGGAGGCGGAGCAACAGAACGACAAGAACAGTGATACCGAGAAGAAAGTCAGCAACGACGAAGACCGTGCAATGCAGGAACTGCTGGTCAAACCTGACTCCTCGCTGATCGGGCGCTCCGCCAGCAGCACACGCTTGCGCAGCCGCTACTCCATCAACTTGCTGGCCATCTCACGGCAGAGCCATCGCTCGATCAAGCGCCTGCGCTCGACCCTGATCCAGGGTGGTGACGTACTGCTGATGCAGGGCAGCGCCGAGGATATCGGTGAGTTCGCCAGCGACTATGACTGCGTGCCGCTGGCGGCGCGCGCCATCAACATTCCCGATCCACGTCAGGCCAACCTGGCCCTTGGCATCATGATCCTGGCCATCGTCGCGGCGGCCTTTGGTCTGCTGCCCACGGCGATCGCCTTCGCCTGCGGGGTGCTGGCCTACATGCTGCTGCGCCTGGTGCCGCTGCGGGCCGTCTACGAGTCCATCGACTGGCCGGTGATCGTGCTGCTCGGCGCGTTGATCCCTGTGGCTGGGGCGATGTCCACCACAGGCGCGGCCGATCTGCTGGCACGAGTGCTGATGGAAAATCTGGCGCAGGGCAACGCCATCATCACTCTGACCCTGTTGCTGGTGGTGACCATGACCCTGTCGGACTTCATGAACAACGCGGCAACCGCTGCGGTGATGTGCCCGATTGCGCTGAGCGCCGCGAGCCAACTTGGCGTCAGCCCGGACGCACTGTTGATGGCGGTGGCCATCGGCGCCTCGTGCTCGTTCCTCACGCCCATCGGCCACCAGAACAACACCCTGATCCTCAGCCCCGGAGGCTTTCGCTTCGGCGACTACTGGCGCTTGGGCCTACCGCTGGAAATCCTCGTAGCGTTGGTCAGTATTCCGTTGCTGCTCTGGGTCTGGCCGCTGTAATTGGCCACCAGCCTACCCGACGCACCGGAGCCACCCTGTCGAAAACGTCTCAGAGCTGCTCGATCACGCTGGCCGGCGACTGGAAGCGCAGGTCATGAGCCTCGGCGACACTGGCACAGGTGATGATGCCGCGCGCGACGTTGAGGCCAGCGAGCAGGTGTGGGTCCTCCTGCAAGGCGCGTCGTGTGCCCTTTTGCGCCAGCGCCACGACGAACGGCAGCGTGGCGTTGTTGAGCGCCAGGGTCGAGGTACGCGCCACCGCGCCAGGCATGTTGGCCACGCAGTAATGCACTACATCATCAACCACATAGGTGGGCTCGGCATGGGTGGTGGCGCGCGAGGTCTCGGCGCAGCCGCCCTGGTCGATGGCGACATCCACCAGCACTGCGCCCACCTTCATCTGCCGGACCATCTCCGCAGTGATCAGCTTCGGCGCGGCAGCGCCGGGAATCAGTACCCCGCCGATCACCAGATCAGCAGCCAATACCTGCTCGCGCACCGCCGCGCGGGTGGAATAGAGCGTGGTGATGCGATTGCCATACTGGGAATCGAGCCGGCGCAGTGCGTCGACGCTCTTGTCCAGCACCGTGACATCGGCGCCCAGGCCAACTGCCATGGCCAGGGCATGGCTACCGACCACGCCAGCGCCGAGAATCACCACCTTGCCCGGCGCCACGCCTGGCACACCGCCGAGCAGGACGCCACGCCCGCCGCGGGCCTTTTCCAGGCAGCCGGCGCCGGCCTGGATCGACATGCGTCCGGCCACTTCCGACATCGGTGCCAGCAACGGCAGGCGCCCCTGTGCATCGGTCACCGTCTCATAGGCAATACAGGTGGCGCCACCGGCCATCAGCTCTTCGGTCTGCGCCCGGTCCGGCGCCAGGTGCAGGTAGGTGAACAGCGTGTGATGGGCGCGCAACCTAGCGCGCTCCACTGCCAGCGGCTCCTTGACCTTGACGATCAACTGCCCCTGCTGGAACACCTCGGCCGAGTTCCTGGCGATCTGCGCGCCGGCCTCGAGGTAATCCTCGTCGGCAAAACCGATGGCGGCTCCGGCATGGGTTTCGACCCACACCTCATGGCCGAGCGCGGTCAGCTCGGCCACCGACTGCGGCGTGAGACCGACGCGGTATTCGTGGTTCTTGATTTCCTTGGGTACGCCGATTCGCATCACCATCTCCAACCATTGCGGGCCAACAGTCTGAAGTCTAGGAAAGCGTGAGCCGTATCACAGGAAAATCCGCGAGAAAGTTCGCCCGTCCGTCACTGTCCGAACAGCAGGCGCCGCGCCTCAGCCGTGAGCAATGCCTGCGGATCGGCATTCACCTGCTCTACCAGCGCGTAGGCACGCTGCACCGCAGGGCGTGCATCGATGCGTTCTAGCCAGGCGGCCATGTTGGGGAAGTCCTCCAGCTTCTGCTGCTGCATCTTCCACAGCTTGGCCCAGGGGTAGATGGCCATGTCGGCGATGGAATACTCGCCCGCCACATACTCGCGCCCGGCCAGCTGGCGGTCGAGCACACCGTAGAGGCGCGCGGTTTCCTTCACGTAGCGGTCGATGGCATAGGGGATCGGCTCCGGTGCGTAGCGCACGAAGTGATGATTCTGCCCCGCCATCGGCCCGAGGCCGCCCATCTGCCAGTACAGCCACTGCAGCACGTCGAAGCGTGCCCGCGTCTCGCGCGGCAGGAACTGCCCGCTCTTGTCCGCCAGGTATTCGAGAATTGCCCCGGACTCGAACAGGGCAATGGGCTCGCCAGTATCGGCCGGCGCGTTATCGACGATGGCGGGAATGCGATTGTTCGGCGCGATCTTGAGAAACGCCGGCGCGAACTGCTCACCCTTGCCGATGTGCACCGGGACGATGCGGTAGTCGAGCCCGGCCTCCTCGAGAAAGATGCTGACCTTGTGGCCGTTGGGTGTGGTCCAGTAGTACAGGTCGATCATTGCTTTTCCTCCACGTGGATCTCGGCCCGCTTGACCGGGCCGTGAGTCGCCTCATACGCCTGCAGGATGCGCGCGAACCAGGCGCCCAGCGCCGAATCGTCGGCCCAGGGTTGTGCCCCCAGGCACCATGCCCAGAACAACATGCCGGCCAGCAGGTAGTCGCAGCCACCGGGCGCCTGGCCTTCGAAGAAGGGCTGATCACGTAGCCACATTTCCAGCGGCGCCACGCCCTCACGGAACAGCCGCTCACCACCCTGCGGATCGGCGAACGCCTCCAGGCTCATGCCCAGCGCCTTCTCCCGACTGCTGCGGAAGTAATCGCGATCAGCGGGGTCGATCACCTGCCAGACCCGCGGGATCAGCATCTTCAACAGCGGCGCACGCACCATGTGAAAACTCAGCCGCTCGACCAGCCGGGCGCGCTCGGCAGCCAAGGCATCACCGAGCAGAGGATGCTGCGGATAACGCTGGTCGAGGTAGGCGAAGATGGCCAGGCTGTCATGCACGGTTTCACCGTCATCGATCAGCACCGGCACCAGCTTCTGTCCGGAAAAAGCGATCAGCTCCTTGTCGGTGAAACGTGTCGGCCGGCTCTGCCAGTCCAGGCCCTTGTGCGCCAGCGCCAGACGTACGCGCCAGCAGTAGGGCGAGAACACCAGCTCAGGGTCGGCACCGCACAGCTCGAACAATTCCCGCATATCAGCTCCTTTAAAAACCAGTCAGTCCAAAATTGGACGAAGAAAAGCCTGCGCAACGCCGCTCATGCGCAATCCAGGCTAGCCATGACCACCGCCACGGTGGCGCGAATCGAGTCCGCAGGCACTGCGGATTTCACCTGGGTACGCAGCCCGCTCATCACGCACTGCAGGTAGCCAGCACGGGCCGCAAGGCCATGAGCGTTGTTCAGCTCCCCGCAGGCCACGGCGCGTTCGAGCGCCTGCTGGAAAATCTGGCAGATGCCCGTCGTGGCCTGTTGCAGCACCGGCACCAGAGCCGGTTCCGACAAGGAGAATTCATTGGCGACGTTGACCAGCATGCAGCCACGCGGCACGCCATCGGGGCCGTCGTCCTCCAGCACGCTGAGCAGACGCTCGCGGATAAAGGCGAGCGGCGAGGCACTGGTCTGCAGTTGCTCCAGCAGCAGGGCGCGGCGCTGCGCTACATACAGGCTGAAGGCCGCGACGAACCAAGCCTGCTTGCTCGGATAGGTCTGATAGAGGCTGCTCTTGGACAGCCCGGTGGCCGCCTGCAGGTCCTGTAGCGACGCGGCTTCATAACCGCGCTGCCAGAACAGCTGCATGGCATTTTCCAGGGCCCGGTCCGGGCAGAAGCTTTTGGGGCGTCCACGTGTCGTCATATGTCGAATTTAGAACCAATCGGTCCAAATAATCAACACGATCTGCGTATCGCTACCGATACCCAGTGACCGATGAGTTCCGGTAGGCTTCATGCATCGCTTCAGATCAGGCTTCGTATGCCCCGCCCTCGCCTCCGTCAATCACTGCGCCGCCTCTGGGCACTGGACAAGTTCAGCACAAGCCTGCGGGTGTTCATCGCCCTGGCCGGAGCCCTTGCGCTGTGCTGGTGGCAGGGCTGGATGCACGGACTGATTCCGTTGTTCCTCGGCATCATCGCCAGCGCCCTGACCGAGACCGACGACAGCTGGCAGGGCCGTCTCGGTGCAGTGCTGGTGACCCTGGCCTGCTTCAGCGCGGCCGCGTATGCAGTGGAGCTTCTCTTTCCCTACCCCTGGCTGTTCGTCATCGCCCTGGCGCTATCGGCGTTCTGCCTGACTCTGCTCGGCGCCCTGGGCGAGCGTTTCGCCACCTTGGGCTCCGGTACGCTGATTCTCGCCGTGTACAGCATGATCGGCGTCGAGCAGCGCGGCGGCGTCACCGGCCTGTGGCTGGAGCCGCTGCTGCTGGTCGCTGGCGCCGCCTGGTACGGACTATTGTCGGTGATCTGGCATGGCCTGTTCGCCCATCAGCCGGTGCAGCAGAGCCTGGCCAGGCTGTTTCGCGAACTGGGCAAGTACCTCAAGCTCAAGGCAGCCCTGTTCGAACCCGTGCGCCAGTTGGACGTCGAGCAGCGCCGCCTGGAGCTGGCGCAGCAGAACGGGCGCGTGGTGTCGGCGCTCAATGCGGCCAAGGAGATCATCCTGCACCGGGTCGGCAACGGTCGCCCCGGGCCCAAGGTCAATCGCTACCTGAAGCTGTACTTTCTCGCCCAGGACATTCACGAACGCGCCAGCTCCTCGCACTACCCCTACAACGAGCTGGCCGAGGCCTTCTTCCACAGCGACGTGCTGTTCCGCTGCCAGCGCCTGCTGCGCCTGCACGGTGAAGCCTGCCAGCGCCTGGGCAGCGCCATCGAGTTGCGCCAGCCATTCGAATATCGCGAACTGTGCAGCCAGGCGCTGGAAGACCTGCATGCGTCGCTCGACCATCTGCATCTGCAAAGCAACCCGGCCTGGCGCCGCCTGCTGCGCTCGCTCGGTGCATTGGCCGGCAACCTCGCCGGCCTCGACCTGCTGCTCGGCAACGCCAGCAAGCCCGCCGCTCTGGCCGATGAGCAGGACAGTAGCCTGCTGGACCGCGAGCCGCATTCGTTGCGCGAAGTCATCGATCGGATCGGCCAGCAACTGACGCCCACTTCGCTGCTGTTCCGCCACGCGCTGCGCCTGTCCATTGCCCTGGCGGCAGGTTACGGCCTGCTGCATTTGATCCACCCGACTCAGGGTTACTGGATTCTGCTGACCACCCTGTTCGTCTGCCAGCCGAACTACGGCGCCACGCGCCTGAAGCTGGTGCAGCGTATCGTCGGCACCCTGATCGGCTTGGGCCTCGGCTGGGCATTGTTCGATCTGTTCCCCGACCCGCGCATCCAGGCACTGTTCGCCGTGATCGCCGGGGTCGCCTTCTTCGCCACACGCAGCACCCGCTACACCCTGGCCACAGCGGCGATCACCCTGCTGGTGCTGTTCTGCTTCAACCAGATCGGCAATGGCTACGGCCTGTTCCTGCCGCGCCTGGTCGACACCCTGCTCGGCGGTATGCTGGCCGGGCTGGCGGTATTCCTGATCCTGCCGGACTGGCAGGGTCGACGGCTGGGGCGCATGCTGGCGAGCACACTGAGCTGCAACAGCGCCTACCTGCGGCAGATCATCGCCCAATACGCGCGCGGCAAGCGTGACGACCTCGGCTACCGCCTGGCCCGACGCAACGCGCATAACGCCGACGCGGCGCTATCCACCACCCTCGGCAACATGCTGATGGAGCCCGGCCACTTCCGTAAGGATGCCGACCTCGGCTTTCGCTTTCTGGTGCTATCGCACACCCTGCTCAGCTATCTCTCCGGGCTCGGCGCCCATCGTGGCGAGCAGTTGCCGCAGGCGGCCCAGGCACAATTGCTGGAACAGGCCGAAGCGCTGGCGGTGAGCCTCGATGAAATCGCTACCGGCCTGCGCGGCGAGCAGCCGCTGGCCATCCACAGCGACGAGGAGCAAGCGTTGGCACAGAGCCTGGAGCAGATAGCCGATGACGTCGACGAACGCCAGCGCCTGGTGCAAACACAACTGGCGCTGATCTGCCGCCAGCTCGCGCCGCTGCGCACCCTGGCCGTGCATCTGCAGAAGGATAGCCACTAGCAGGCTCATGGGGCTTTCTGCCACTATCTGACGACGCCGAGTTCCCAGACCTTGCCCATGCCAGCCAATCGACACACCACCCTCGCCTACCTGGCCTCGCTGCCGGGTCTGCTGTTGGTGTGCAGCCTGCTTTTGGCCAGCCAGGCCACCCTCGCCAGTACGCGACTGGGCGATAGCAGCGCAGCACAGGATCTCTACGGCCTGGTCGACTTTCTCGCCGATCCCCAGAGCACCCTGAGCCTGGACGACGTTCGCGCTATCGATGCCCCTTTCCAACCCTCGTTGGACCGCCGTGACCTCAGCTTCGGCTACGTGCCGGGGGTGATCTGGCTGCGCCTGGCGCTGCAATCGGATGCCCAGCAAACACGCATCTGGAGACTGGAGCTGAACTACGCCTCGCTGGACGAGGTGCGCCTGTACGACATCGGCGCCGATGGCGTGCGCGAGTCGCGCAGCGGCGACACCGTACCCTACGTGCAGCGCAGCGTTGGCCATCGCAACCCAGTATTCGAGATCGTTCTGCAGCCCGGCGAACAACGCACGCTGTACTTGCGCGTCGACTCGCGTGGCAGCATGACCCTCAGCGGCGCGCTGATGTCTGCCCGCGATTTCGAGCAACACAGCCAGAACGGCTATCTGGTGCACGCCATCTACTTCGGCGTACTGATCGCACTGGGCCTGTACAACCTGCTGCTGTTTCTCGCCCTGCGCGAGCGGCCTTTCCTCAATTACGTGCTGTTCATGTGCGCCTTCGCCCTCAGCGTGCTGTCGCTCAATGGCCTTGGCGCGCAGTATCTGTGGTCCGAAGCCGCGCCCTGGAGCAACCGCATGCTGCCGGTGAGCCTGACGACGGCGGCGCTGCTGTCGGTGGTTTTTGCGCGCAGCTTTCTCGATACCCGCCAGTGGCTGCCGCGCTGGGACAAGGGCCTGTTGATACTGTCCATCGCCATCGGTGGGGCCGTATAGGCCAGTATGCTGCTACCACTGCAGCGGGCGCTGCAACTGATGTCACTGACTGGCCTGATCGCCACCCTGACGCTGCTGCTCACCAGTTTCGTCTGCGTCGGCTACCGCGTACCCGGCGCTCGCCTGTTCGCCCTGGCCTGGCTGATGCTGCTGACCGGTGCAGTGCTACTGGCACTGCGCAACTTCGCCCTGATTCCGTCGAACTTCCTGACCCTGTACGCCATGCAGATTGGCTCGGGGCTGGAGATGATCCTGCTGTCCTTCGCCCTGGCAGCCCGTTTCAACGAACTCAAACGCCAGCGCGAGGCCGCGCTGCAACTCAACGAACAGATCCTCGCCAAACGCGTCACCGAGCGCACCATGGCGCTGGAGCAGGCCAACCAACGCCTCAGTGAGCTGGCCCTGCAGGACCCGCTGACGGGCCTGGCCAACCGCACCGCCCTGCAGCAGCATCTGGAGCAAGCACTGGCGCGCAGCCTGCGACGCAATGAATTGCTCGCGGTGATGTTGATCGACCTCGACGGTTTCAAACCAATCAACGATCAACACGGCCATGGCTTTGGCGACCAGGTGCTGGCCGAAATCGCCGGTCGCTTGCGCCAGTACATCCGCGATGCCGACCTGCCAGCGCGTCTGGGTGGTGACGAGTTCGTGGTGATCTGCGAGAACGTGCAATCGGCCGAGGATGCTCAGGACTTGGCCAAACGCCTGCTGGAAGGCCTGGACACGCCGATGTACCTGGAAGATCGTGCCGTACGTGTAGGCGCCAGCATCGGTATCGCCCTGAGTCACGGCGCCGACGATGCCACCCTGCTGATTCGCCTGGCTGATGCTGCGATGTACCGGGCCAAGGCCGAAGGTCGCAACCGCGTACAGCTGGCCACCCAACAGCTTTGAAGAGGGGCCGCTGCCCCTCTCATCACCCCAAATCCGATAGCCCGCCATGGACAAGAATCAGCTGCTGCAAGACGTGCTCGCCCACCTGCAGGCCGACCTGGAACAGGCCAGCCTCGCCGCTCTCAGTGCACACGAAGCGGCCACCCACGAAGAGAACGTCGCCGAGAACAAGTATGACACCCTGGGCCTGGAAGCGGCCTACCTGGCCAGCGGTCAGGCGCGCCGCGTCGAAGAACTGCGCCAGACCCTGATCACCTGGCGCCAGTTACGCCCACGGCCGTTCGACGAGGTGCAAGGTATCGAACTGGGCGCGCTGATTCTGCTGGCCAGCGAAGACGGTCATGAGCAGTGGCTGTTTCTCGGTCCGCAAGGCGCCAGCATGAAGCTGCAGCATGCCGGGCAGAACATTCAGGTATTGAGCAATGCTGCACCGCTGGGACGCCTGCTACTCGGCAAGCACCCCGGCGACGAAATTACCCTGCCGATGGGCCAGCGGCTGCAGGCCTTCGAGGTATTGACGGTCGATTGAGCGGAACTATCTGCGCCTGGGTTGGGTAATTAACGATGAACCTCACGTTTGGAGAGCCCATCATGGAAAAGCCCATCCACAGCCTGCCAGCCCTGTTCAAACAACTCGGCCTGCCCGACGATGCCGCCAGTATCAACGCCTTCATCAGCACACATTCGCCACTGCCGGACGCATGTAAGTTGTCCGATGCCCCGTTCTGGACGCCAGCGCAGGCCGCGCTGCTGCGCGAAGAAATTCTCGAAGACGCCGACTGGGCGCCAGTGGTCGATCAGCTCAACGTGCGCCTGCACGGCTGATACCGCGCCTGGCATCAAATACCGGGTCGGACGCGTAGGGTGCGCCGTGCGCACCGTTTTTCCCTATCGCCGAGGCATCGTTGCGCGCGGCGCACCCTACGAAGTCATCTCGCGCCAGGTCAGGAACATGCGCAGGTCGAACTCGATCTGCGCATAGCCCGGCAGCATATGGTCGCACAGCTTGTAGAACGCCTTGTTGTGATCACTCTCTTTCAGGTGCGCCAGCTCGTGCACCACGATCATCTGCAGAAAGGCCGGCGCCGCATCGCGAAACAGCGAGGCAACGCGAATTTCCTTTTTCGCCTTGAGCTTGCCGCCCTGCACGCGCGAGACCGCCGTGTGCAGGCCCAGAGCGCGGTGCGTGAGGTCGAGCCGATTGTCGTAGAGCACCTTGTCGATGGCCGGCGCGTTCTTCAGGTGCTCCTGCTTGAGCGCCATGACATAGCCGTACAGCGCCTTGTCGCTCTGCACTTCATGCCGCCCCGGATAGCGCTGCGCAAGGTAGTCGCCCAACCGATCATCGGCGATCAGCTGACGAACCTGCTGCTGCAAGGCGACCGGATAACCCTGTAAATACTTCAACGATACGATCCCGCGTTCATCTGGACCGTCAGTGTAACGGATGCCGCATTACTCGCTGGGCACCACACGCAGCAAGCGCCCCTGCGGGTTATCGGTGAGCAGGTAGAGCGCGCCATCCGGCCCGCTGCGCACATCGCGAATCCGCTCGCCCAGCTCTTCGAAGAGGATTTCCTCACCGGCCAGCATGCCGTCGCGCACACGGATGCGCCGTACGCTGCGCTCGGCCAGGGTGGCTGCGAACAGGTCATCCTGCCAGTCGGGGAACAGCTCGCCGCGATATAGCGTCAGGCTCGACGGCGCGACCGAGGGCGTCCAGTGCAGCAGCGGCGCGGTCAGCCCCGGCAGCTCGGTGTAGGGGCTGATGCGCGCACCGGTGTAGTCGATACCGAAGGTCGCCAGCGGCCAGCCATAGTTGTTGCCGGCCTCGATCAGATTCAACTCGTCTCCCCCGCGCGGGCCGTGCTCGTGGCTGTACAGGCGATTGTGTTCGGCATCAAAGAAGATGCCCTGCACGTTGCGATGGCCGAGGCTGTAGATCTCCGGCGCAGCACCTTCCTGGCCGATCAGCGGGTTGTCCTGCGGCACGCTGCCGTCGCGGTTCAGGCGCACGATCTTGCCCAGGTGGTTGGCCGGGTTCTGCGCCTCTTCTCGCCAGTCGAAACCGTCGCCAAGGGTCAGCACC
Organism: Pseudomonas sp. o96-267; assembly: GCF_003935465.1. NCBI lineage: Bacteria > Pseudomonadati > Pseudomonadota > Gammaproteobacteria > Pseudomonadales > Pseudomonadaceae > Pseudomonas > Pseudomonas sp. o96-267. Next base: position 107,335 of record NZ_RHQP01000011.1, on the reverse strand, counting down.
AGGGTCTTGTCGGCGAGAAAGGCGATGCGCCCACCGTAATGCGCGGCACCGGCCTTGAGCGGCTGGGCGGTGAACAACACTTCGAAGTCGTGCAGTTCGTCATCCACTAGGCGGGCACGCGCCAGACGCGTGTTGTTCGCCTCCTGCGAGCCGTGCGCATAGGTCAGGTACAGCCAGCGGTTATCGCTATAGTCCGGGTCCAGCGCCACTTCCATCAGCCCGGCCTGGGCAGCGATGAAGACCTCAGGCAGGCCCGCCACCGGCTCCGGGTCGATACTGCCATCGGCTTCGATGATACGCAGGCGCCCAACACGCTCGGTAACCAGCAGGCGCCCGTCCGGCAGGAAAGCCACGGCCCATGGGTTCTCCAGCCCTTCGCTGAAGGTTTCGATGCGGTAATCCAGGGCCAGCAGCGGCGTACTGACGAACAGGGCGCAGAGCATCAGCGCACGGGTGCTTCTCAACATGGGCAACGCCTTGTCACAGAGAATCGGAAGAAGTCGGTTGCACGCGGTAGCGCACCCGCCGGCCAAGCAGGCCGAACAGCAATGCACCGACGCTGCCGCAAGCCATCAGGCCGAGCGTGCCGAACGGGCTGCGGTCGGCGGCGATCAGCGTCGGCATCGGCGCTACAGCATTGGCCAGCGCCAGTGCCGTCCAGATGGCTGCAGCGCCCGACAGTACGAAAATCAGCCAACGCAGCGGCGGCACACGCCGCGCCAACCAGGCAGCCAATGGCAAGGCAACCAGAAAACCCAGGGCGCTGAGCAAGGCGAAGGTCGGTGCGAAACCGATCAGATCGAGGCCGGTGGTGCCAACGCGCACATCCAGCGGCATCGGCGCACCGAGCGCCTGCAAGGCAGCGAGGTTGGTCTGGGTCTGGAAGATCGAGGCGAGCAGCGAGGCCAGCAACACGGCGAGGAGAAAAGCGAGCAACAGACGTGGCTTGCTGGACATGGGTGGCAGTTTCCCGGAACGACAGTCCACGAATTATGGCGCACCCCGCCTGCCCTCACGCTTCGGGAGTTTTACAGGGTTTTACCTCTCGCCGCGTTGCTCACGCCGAACCCGTCTTATAAAAAGCAGAAGCCCCGCACATGGCGGAGCTCCGGGTCACGCATCAGGCTCAATTGACCTTGGCGTTCAGCTCACCCTTGGCGTAGCGCTGGTACATGCCTTCCAGGGAGATCGGCTTGATCTTGGAGGCATTGCCAGCGGTGCCGAAGGCTTCGTAGCGGGCGATGCAGATATCGCGCATGGCGACGATGGTCTTGGCGAAGAACTTGCGTGGGTCGAACTCGCTCGGGTGCTCGGCCATCATGCGACGGATCGCGCCGGTGGAGGCCAGGCGCAGGTCGGTGTCGATATTGACCTTGCGCACGCCGTGCTTGATGCCCTCGACGATTTCCTCGACCGGCACACCGTAGGTTTCCTTGATGTCACCGCCGAATTCGTTGATTACCTTCAGCCATTCCTGCGGAACGGAGGAGGAACCGTGCATCACCAGGTGGGTGTTGGGGATGCGCTTGTGGATTTCCTTGATGCGCTCGATGGAGAGCACGTCACCGGTTGGCGGCTTGGTGAACTTGTAGGCGCCGTGGCTGGTGCCGATGGCGATGGCCAGGGCATCGACCTGGGTAGCCTTGACGAAGGCCGCCGCTTCTTCCGGGTCGGTCAGCAGTTGGCTGTGATCCAGCACGCCTTCGGCGCCGACGCCGTCTTCTTCACCGGCCATGCCGGTTTCCAGGCTGCCCAGGCAACCCAGCTCGCCTTCCACGGACACGCCGCAGGCGTGAGCGAAAGCTACGGTCTGGCGGGTAACGGCGACGTTGTAGTCGTAGTCGGCCGGAGTCTTGCCGTCTTCTTTCAGCGAACCGTCCATCATCACCGAGGAAAAACCCAGCTGGATGGAGCGCTGGCATACGTCAGGGCTGGTGCCATGGTCCTGGTGCATGCACACCGGGATGTGCGGGAATTCTTCGATGGCAGCCAGGATCAGGTGGCGCAGGAACGGCGCACCTGCGTATTTGCGGGCACCAGCGGAGGCCTGGACGATGACCGGCGAATCGGTCTTGTCGGCGGCTTCCATGATGGCGCGCATCTGCTCGAGGTTGTTGACGTTGAAAGCCGGCACGCCGTAGCCGAATTCGGCGGCGTGGTCGAGCATCTGGCGCATGCTGATAAGTGCCATGGTGTTTCTGTCTCCCGGTTTGGAGGTCGTTAATCGTGCAAGCCTGCCGCAGGGGCAGGCGTTGTTCAAGTTTCGTCGTGCCGGAGCCTGTGCCCGCGGCCCGTCTCGGCAGCGCCGAAGGTGTTACGGGGCCTTGCAGCCACGGCCGATCAGGTCATCGGTCGCGGTCCAGTAGACTAGGCCTTCCTCACCTTTGGTGTGGAAGGACAGGCGTCCATCGCTGTACAGCACGCCGGATGCCGCCGGCTCCTGGGTCAGGCGATAGACGATGTCATCACCGCCCAGGCGCACATCCACCTGCTCGACACTGCCATTGGCGAAGCGCCACAGCACTTCGGTCTGGCTGTCGCACACCCAGCGAGTCAACTGATCCGACACTGGCGGCTTGCTGCTGCAGGCCGCAAGCAGCAAGCCGGTGGCGGCGAGCCCTGCGAGTCTGATAGCGATCATTGTCTCTCCTTCTCAGCAACGCTGTTCCGGTGCCGGGCCAGTGGGCTCACCACTGTTCTGCTCGACACGCTGATCATCCTGAGTGGTCGGGGTTTCGATCTGCGCCGGGCTGAACACCTCGCAGGCCGCTTCACGACCACCGCCGGCACAACCGGCCAGCAACATACCAATAACGCCCAGGGCGGCTAACTTGTCCATGACATGACTCCTTGTTCGATGATCCGGTCTTCTTACAGACCACCCGTTCACGTCAGGGTTTTATCCGCCGTGGCGCAGGGTGACTCCATTCACCCTAGCTGGTGTTTATTGTGCGCGTTGCTCCAGCACTTCCACGGCCGGCAGTACCTTGCCCTCGACGAACTCGAGGAAGGCGCCGCCACCGGTGGAAATGTAGGAAATCTTGTCCGCCACGCCGTATTTGTCGATCGCCGCCAGGGTATCGCCGCCGCCTGCGATGGAGAACGCCGGACTTTCGGCGATGGCCAGGGCCAGGGCCTTGGTGCCGTTGCCGAACTGATCGAACTCGAACACGCCGACCGGACCATTCCACAGGATGGTCTGCGAGGCCTTGAGCATCTCGGCGAACATCGCTGCAGTCTGCGGGCCAATGTCGAGGATCATGTCGTCTTCGGCCACGTCAGCGACGGCCTTGATGGTGGCTTCGGCGTCTTCGGCGAAGGCCTTGGCCACCACCACGTCGACCGGCAGCGGTACGCTGACCTTGGCCGCGATGGCCTTGGCGGTGTCGACCAGATCGGCCTCGTACAGCGATTTGCCCACCGGCAGGCCGGCAGCCGCGAGGAAGGTGTTGGCGATGCCGCCACCGACGATCAGCGAGTCGCAGATATCGGCAAGGGAGTTGAGCACGTCGAGCTTGGTCGACACCTTGGAGCCGGCGACGATGGCCAGCATCGGGCGGGCCGGTTTGTCCAGCGCCTTACCCAGCGCGTCCAGCTCGGCAGCCAGCAGCGGGCCGGCACAGGCGACCTTGGCGAACTTGGCCACGCCATGGGTCGAGCCCTGGGCGCGGTGAGCGGTACCGAAGGCGTCCATGACGAACACGTCGCACAGGGCAGCGTACTGCTGGGCCAGCTCGTCGGTGTTCTTCTTCTCGCCCTTGTTGAAGCGGACGTTCTCCAGCAGCACCAGCTCGCCGGCCTTGACCTCGACACCACCGAGGTAGTCCTTGACCAGCGGCACCTCGCGACCGAGCGCCTTGCTCAGGTAGGCGGCGACCGGCGCCAGGCTATCTTCCTCACTGTAAATGCCCTCTTCCGGGCGGCCCAGGTGCGAGCAGACCAGCACGGCAGCGCCCTTCTCCAGCGCCAGCTTGATGGTCGGCAGGGACGCAAGGATACGCGCGTCGCTCTTGACCACACCGTCCTTCACCGGGACGTTTAGGTCTTCGCGGATCAACACGCGCTTACCATTGAGGTCGAGGTCGGTCATCTTCAGAACGGTCATAGATCAGTCCTTCACGGGGGCTGGTTGTACGGAGGAAGTAGATGCAGCGAGAAAATGTTCGGCAACATCGAGCATGCGGTTGGCAAACCCCCACTCGTTGTCGAACCAGGCCAGCAGGTTGACCAGGCGTGGGCCGGACACGCGGGTCTGGCTGCCGTCGACGATGGCCGAGTGCGGGTCGTGGTTGAAGTCGCAGCTGGCGTGCGGCAGTTCGGTGTAGGCCAACAGTCCCTTGAGCGGGCCACTTTCCGCCGCCTGACGCAGCACGCGATTGATCTCTTCGGCAGAGGTATCGCGTGCGGTCTGCAGGGTGATGTCCAGGCAGGAGACGTTAACCGTCGGCACGCGGATGGCCTTGGCCTGAATGCGCCCGGCCAGCTCCGGCAGCAGGCGTTCGATACCGCGCGCCAGGCCGGTGGACACCGGAATCACCGACTGGAAGGCCGAGCGCGTGCGGCGTAGGTCTTCGTGGTGGTAGGCATCGATCACCGGTTGGTCGTTCATCGCCGAGTGAATGGTGGTAATGGAGACGTACTCCAGACCCACCATCTCATCGAGAAGTTTCAGCAGCGGCACGCCGCAGTTGGTGGTGCAGGAGGCGTTGGATACCAGTCGCTCGGCACCGCTGAGGCACTGCTGATTGACGCCGTAGACCACCGTGGCGTCGATATCCGCCTCGCTGGCCATCGGCTGCGACAGCAACACGCGCGGCGCGCCGGCAGCGAGAAAACGCTCGGCATCGGCGCGCGTGGTGTATTGCCCGGAGCATTCCAGCAGAAGGTCGATATCCAGCGCGGCCCAGTCGATCGCCTCGGGCTCGCTCTGGCGCAGCACCTTCACGCAATCGCCGTTGATATGCAGGCAGTCGCCATCGACCTTCACCTCGCCGGGAAAGCGTCCGTGAGTGGAGTCGAAGCGGGTCAGGTATTCGATGCTGGCCTGATCGGCCAGATCGTTAAGCGCGACGATTTCCAGGCTCGCTGAATTGCCACGCTCGTGCAGCGCGCGCAGCACGCAACGGCCGATACGACCATAGCCGTTGAGGGCGACACGATAGGGGCGTTGTCGTGACATAGGCGCTCGCAAGGCAAAAGGAACCCGGTAGGAGCGAGCTCTGCTCGCGAACCCTGCGCGAGGCAAACAGCTTCGCGAGCAGAGCTCGCTCCTACGGAAGGGTCAGGCGTCCAGCAGTTCTTCGGCGGTGGCGACGATGTTGTCGACGGTGAAACCGAAGTGCTCGAACAGCGCCGGGGCCGGGGCAGATTCGCCGAAGCTGGTCATGCCGATGATGCGACCTTCCAGGCCCACATACTTGTACCAGTAATCGGCGTGCGAGGCCTCGATGGCGATGCGCGCACCGACCTGCAGTGGCAGCACGTCCTGCTTGTAGGCGGCGTCCTGGGCGTCGAATACGCTGGTGGACGGCATCGACACCACACGTACCTTGTGGCCGGCAGCAGTCAGTTTGTCGTAGGCAGCCACGGCCAGGCCGACTTCCGAACCGGTGGCGATCAGGATCAGCTCCGGCTCGCCAGCGCTGTCCTTGAGCACGTAGCCGCCACGGGCGACGTCAGCCAGTTGCTGGGCATCACGCGGCTGGTGCGGCAGGTTCTGGCGGCTGAACACCAGAGCGCTGGGGCCGTCGGCGCGCTCGATGGCGTATTTCCAGGCCACAGCGGACTCCACGGCATCGGCTGGGCGCCAGGTGTCGAGGTTCGGCGTGCCACGCAGGCTGGCCAGTTGCTCGATCGGCTGGTGGGTCGGGCCGTCTTCGCCGAGACCGATGGAGTCGTGGGTGAACACGTACAGCACGCGCTTCTTCATCAGCGCGGACATGCGCACGGCGTTACGGGCGTATTCCATGAAGATCAGGAAGGTGGCGCCGTACGGCACGAAGCCACCGTGCAAGGCGATGCCGTTCATGATCGCGCTCATGCCGAACTCGCGCACGCCGTAGAACATGTAGTTGCCGGACGCATCTTCAGCGGAGACGCCCTTGCAGCCCTTCCACAGTGTCAGGTTGGAACCGGCCAGGTCGGCCGAACCACCGAGGAATTCTGGCAGCAGCGGGCCGAAGGCATTCAACGCGTTCTGGCTGGCCTTGCGGCTGGCGATGGTCTCGCCCTTCTCGGCGACGTCCTTGATGTAGGCAGCGGCCTTCTCGGCAAAGTCGGCCGGCAGCTCACCAGCGATGCGGCGCTTGAACTCGGCAGCCAGTTCAGGATGGGCAGCGGCGTAGGCGGCAAATTTGTCGTTCCAGGCGGCTTCGGCGGCAGCGCCGGCTTCCTTGGCGTCCCACTCGGCGTAGATCTCGGCGGGGATTTCGAACGGGCCATGGTTCCAGCCCAGCGCGGCGCGGGTCAGGGCGATTTCGTCATTGCCCAGCGGCGCGCCGTGGCACTCTTCCTTGCCCTGCTTGTTCGGCGAACCGAAGCCAATGGTGGTCTTGCAGCAGATCAGGGTCGGCTGATCCGTGGTCTTGCGCGCGGTGTCGATGGCCATCTTGATTTCTTCGGCATCATGGCCGTCGACATTGCGGATCACCTGCCAGCCGTAGGCTTCGAAGCGCTTCGGCGTGTCATCGGTGAACCAGCCCTCGACCTCACCGTCGATGGAGATACCGTTGTCGTCGTAGAAGGCGATCAGCTTGCCCAAGCCAAGGGTGCCGGCCAGCGAACAGACTTCGTGGGAAATGCCTTCCATCATGCAGCCGTCGCCGAGGAACACATAGGTGTTGTGGTCGACGATGGCGTGGCCTTCACGGTTGAACTGCGCGCCCAGTACCTTCTCGGCAATGGCGAAACCGACGGCGTTGGCGATGCCCTGGCCGAGTGGGCCGGTGGTGGTTTCCACGCCAGGGGTGTAGCCGTATTCCGGGTGACCCGGGGTCTTGCTGTGCAGCTGACGGAAGTTCTTCAGGTCGTCGATGGACAGGTCGTAGCCGGTCAGGTGCAGCAGCGAATAGATCAGCATCGAACCATGGCCGTTGGACAGCACGAAGCGGTCACGGTCGGCGAAGTTCGGGTTGCTCGGATTGTGCTTCAGAAAATCGCGCCACAGCACTTCGGCGATATCCGCCATACCCATGGGGGCACCGGGGTGGCCGCTGTTGGCTTTCTGCACAGCATCCATGCTGAGGGCACGAATGGCATTGGCTCGCTCACGACGGCTGGGCATCGCTGAATCTCCTACGGGGGCTGCTTCTGAATGAAGGGGGCGAAAAAAGACGCCTATTTTCGCCCAGCCGGCCCCCGCGGGGCAATGACAGATGGTCGTAGAGACCAAATCAACCTGTCTGCTCGCTCAGCACGCTCACCGCCGGGCTGCCTGGCCCACCCAGGCAGGGCGCCTGAAACAGCTCGCCATGCCAGACGCCAGCGAGCGTACGACTGAACACCAGCGACCATACCGCCGCCAGCTGGATCGCCAGCGCCACGCCGACCCAAGTGAAGAAGGTCAGCCCGGTCAGCGCCTGTAGCTCGAAGGTGGCCAGGGCGAAGACTCCGAGCGGGAAGGTGAAGCCCCACCAGCCGAGGTTGAACGGCATGTTGTCGCGGATGTAGTGACGGGTGAACAGGGTGGCAATCACCAGCCACCACAGCCCCGCGCCCCACAGCGCCAGGCCGCCGATCAGGCCAAGGTCACGAGCCAGCTCGGCAGCGCTGGCCAAGGGTGTGCCAGCGAACGCCAGTGGCGCGGCCTGACCCATGCTCAGCAGCCCCAGGCAGCCGGTCGCCAGCGGCCCCAGCGGTAGCCAACTGGTGGCAGCGAAATCGGTATCCGGCAACTTGTGCAGGGCCAGGCGCAGCAGCACCAGGGTGATCAGCGAGAACGCCAGCGACAGCGACAATCCCCAAAGGATGAAGCCGGCGACCAGCAGTTGCTGCGCGGCCGCAGCGCCCAGGTGCGGCGCCAACGCTCCCGCCGTGCTGGCAGCGACCTCGGGTGCGACGATAGGTAGCAGCCAGACCGCCGTGAGTTTCTCCAGTGCGTGATGCTGACGAGTGAACATCAGATAGGGCACCAGCAGGGCGCCGAGCAGCGCCAGCGTCGCATCCAGCCACCACAAGGCATGCGCCAGCGCATAGACGCCCTCGCCCCAGCGCGGGACGCCGAACAGCAACAGGCCCTTGATCAGCACCGCCAGGCCCATCGGGATTGCGCCGAGGAACATTGACTGCACCGGATGCAGCAGCATCGGCCAGACGGTGTCGCGAAACAGTGCCAGGAGCAGCAGAAACAGCGCCGTGAACATGGCGAACAGGCTGACAGCGAAGAACCACAGGCCTTCGGCCAGCAGCACCATGCCCGGCAGGCGCCAAGGCAGATGGGCGATCACTAGCGCCAGCACACCGGTGCCCATGGTCATGGCGAACCAGCTAGGAGTGAAGTGACGAATGAATGCGAGCGGCTCGGGCAAACGACTGAAAGGGCGCGGCATGAATCGGGTTGTCCCGTGACATGAGTGATAGCGCAAGGTTAAGAAGAGGCTTGCCATATGAAAAATACATATTCAGCATCTTAACCATGCCTTTCACTTATGCATGAATCATGAACCTCCATCACCTGAAGGTCTTCCTTGCCGTAGCAGAGGCCGGCAGCATCAGCGCTGGCGCCGAGCGCCTGCACATCAGCCAGCCGGCGGTGACGCGAGAAATTCGCGACCTCGAAGCCAGCCTCGACCTGCGCCTGTTCGACCGCCTGCCGCGCGGCGTACAACTGACCGAAGGCGGCCTGCGCCTGCTCGACTACGCCCAGCGCATCTTCAGCCTGGAACGCGCCGCCGAACGCGACCTGCGTGACTTCGCCCAACTGGAACAAGGCGAATTGCACCTGGGCGCCAGCGCCACCCTCGGCTCCTACCTGTTGCCGCCCCTGCTCACCCGTTTTCGCGCCCTGCATCCACAGATATTCGTCAGCCTCGACGTGAGCAACACCGACGCCGTCACCCGGCAGCTGGACGAAGGCCGCATCAGCCTGGGCTTCGTCGAAGGCCCGTTCGTCCGCACCGACTACGCCCATCGCCTGCTGGCACGCGACGCCCTGCTACCGGTGGTTGCGCCACACCATCCGCTGGCCGCCAGCCAGGCGCTCGCCGCGGAGAAACTGCAGGATTACCCGCTGTACATGCGCGAGCCGGGCTCTGGCGCGCGCGTCAGCGTCGAGCAGGCCTACCGCGCGCATGGCCTCGAACCCCGTGCCGGCATGGCCATCGGCAGCACCGAGGCGCTCAAGCGTCTGCTCGCTGACGGCCAGGGCATTGCCTGGCTGTCGCAGCGAGTGGTGGAGCGCGAACTGGCCAACGGTGAACTGCGCCATCTGCCGGTACAGGACCTGCAGATCGAGCGCGAGCTGCATGTGCTGTGGCGCCTGGGCGCCAGTCTGAGCCCGGCACCCGCGGCTTTCCTGGCGTTGACTCAAACGTCGGAGTAACAGCAATACCAATATCAAAACTTTTTGATATTGGTATTGCTGTATGAAAAATGACCGACTAGACTGCGCCACCATGACCCTGCGCGCCCCCCAGTTGGAATTCGACCCCTGCGACACACTCGCCGCCCTGTGCAAGGCCGGCGGCGATCCGCTGCGCCTGAACGTGCTGCGCGTGCTGAGCAACGATTCCTTCGGCGTACTGGAGTTGGCACAGATCTTCGCCATCGGCCAGTCGGGCATGAGCCATCACCTCAAGGTGCTGGCCCAGGCTGGGCTGGTGGCAACGCGCCGCGAAGGCAACGCGATCTTCTACCGCCGCGCACTGCCCAATGGCCGTCTGCATGCCGCCCTGCTGGACGATATCGACGAGCTGCCGCTGCCCGGCGATGTACAGGCACGCATCGCCACCGTGCACCAGCAGCGCGCCACCGTCAGTCGCGATTTCTTCGCACGCATGGCCAGCAACTTCCAGGCCCAGCAGGACCTGATCGCCGGCCTGCCGCAGTACCGCGACAGCCTGCTGGCGCTGCTTGATGCCCTGCACTTCGCCCCCAGCGCCAGCGCGCTGGAAATCGGCCCGGGCGATGGCGCCTTCCTCCCCGAACTGGCGCGGCGCTTCGCCCAGGTCACGGCACTGGACAACAGCCCGGCTATGCTCGAACTGGCCAGCCAACGCTGCGCCGCTGAAAGCCTGCATAACGTCGAGCTGAAACTGGCCGATGCGCTGCAGGACGCGCCAGTCACGGCAGATTGCGTGGTACTGAACATGGTGCTGCACCACTTCGCCACCCCGGCCGAGGCCTTTCGCAAGCTGGCTGGCCTGGTCGCACCAGGCGGCAGCCTGCTGCTCAGCGAACTGTGCAGCCACGACCAGAGCTGGGCGCGCGAAGCGTGCGGCGACCTCTGGCTCGGCTTCGAACAGGAAGACCTGGCGCGCTGGGCGACGGCCGCCGGCCTGACACCCGGCGAAAGCCTCTACATAGGCTTGAAAAACGGCTTTCAGATTCAATTACGGCACTTTGCCAAACCCGATGCGCACAGCGCCTTCAGCCTCCGGCAAGAAAGGAACCGATAGATGAGCGAATATTCCCTGTTTACCTCCGAGTCCGTGTCCGAAGGGCATCCGGACAAGATCGCCGATCAGATCTCCGATGCGGTGCTCGACGCCATCATCACCCAGGACAAACACGCCCGCGTGGCCGTGGAAACCCTGGTCAAAACCGGTGTAGCCATCGTTGCCGGTGAAGTCACCACCAGTGCCTGGGTCGACCTGGAGCAGATCGTCCGCGACGTGATCTGCGACATCGGCTACACCAGCAGCGACGTCGGCTTCGACGGCGCCACCTGCGGCGTGCTCAACATCATCGGCAAGCAGTCCCCGGACATCAACCAGGGCGTCGACCGCGCCAAGCCGGAAGATCAGGGCGCTGGCGACCAGGGCCTGATGTTCGGCTATGCCAGCAACGAAACCGACGTGCTGATGCCGGCGCCGATCTGCTTCTCGCACCGCCTGGTCGAGCGTCAGGCCGAAGCACGCAAGTCCGGCCTGCTGCCGTGGCGGCGCCCGGCTGCCAAATCCCAGGTCACCTGCCGCTACGAGAACGGCAAGGTCGTCGCCATCGACGCGGTGGTACTGTCCACCCAACACAACCCGGAAGTGAAATACGACGACCTGCGCGACGGCGTGATGGAGCTGATCGTCAAGCACGTGCTGCCGGCCGAACTGCTGCACAAGGACACCCAGTTCCACATCAACCCGACCGGCCAGTTCATCATCGGCGGCCCAGTGGGCGACTGCGGCCTGACCGGGCGCAAGATCATCGTCGACAGCTACGGCGGCATGGCCCGTCACGGTGGTGGCGCGTTCTCCGGCAAGGACCCCTCCAAGGTCGACCGTAGCGCTGCCTACGCCGGCCGCTACGTGGCCAAGAACATCGTCGCCGCCGGCCTGGCCGAGCGCTGCGAGATCCAGGTGTCCTACGCCATCGGCGTGGCCCAGCCGACCTCCATCTCGATCAACACCTTCGGCACCCACAAGATCGCTGAAGACAAGATCATCAAACTGGTGCGTGACGTGTTCGACCTGCGCCCGTACGCCATCACCAAGATGCTCGACCTGTTGCACCCGATGTACCAGGACACCGCAGCCTACGGCCACTTCGGCCGCACGCCGCAGTCCAGAACCGTTGGCGACGACAGCTTCACCACCTTCACCTGGGAACGCACCGACAAGGCTGCCGACCTGCGCGCCGCCGCTGGCCTGTAAGCCCGCCGCGCTACGCGAAAACAAAAAACCGATGCCGGCAACGGCATCGGTTTTTTCATGCCTGCAGATCGCAGCGGCTTACCAGCTCACCTCGATACTGCTGGCCTGCGTGGTGCCCTGCACATTGCTCATGCGCAACGGCAAGCCGGCGAACTTACCCGAAGCAATGATCCACTGCTGCCAGGTAGTTTTCGGCACCATGGCGCCCTCGGTCGAGAACTCCATCTTGCAGGTGTCGAAGGCGCCGAACTCCGTCTCGATGCGTTCTCGCCCTCGGTACGTCACCGTATTGGTCAACTTCATGGCGAAGGGCTCCGCCCCTGGCTGCACGGTGATCGCGTCGAAGCTGACCGAATGGGTCTGGTCCTGGGGCAAATCCGCAGGCACGGAAAAGCTCGGCTGGTTATAGCTTTCATTGATGGCCGGCTGGATCATCACACTTCCATACCAATGGACGACGCCATCGACGACATTGCCGTAGGCGTCCGCCACCGTTCCCACGCTGTTCTCGGTATGAGTGCGATAAGCACTCTGCCCACGATAGTCGGCCAGCTCTGCAACCGTATTGACGTCGCTGGCCGTCGGTGGTGATCGTCCAGGTATTGCCGACCGTACGTAGAGCGGGCACATCGAGACAGGCCGCACTGCCGCCATTGGATGCTGCCACGGCTGGGGATGCCTCGGCAGGCGCGGCAACCGCTTCCTCGCTGACAGCGTCGGCCTTGGCGACTTGCTTGTCAGCGCTTTCACCACAACCGGCCAGCATGGCCATGGCCAACAGCGGAGTGATTCGCTTGGTAAAACGCATGTCCTGCATATGAACGTCCCTCTGAATGAACGAGTTCCTTGCCAACCCTGAGCGGGCCGCCGTCGAACAGGGTAGTAGACATGGCCCGCGCCTTACCGTGCCCTGATCATGTTTCCGCATCTACACCAGCCTGGTGAGCAGCCCACACTGGTCTAGACTGCCAAGTATCTCGACTTGGTACTGCAATCACAGGCCCAGGCCACTCGACCAATCGGAGCAAGGATGCTCAACATGAAGCGCTGGATCGCTCTGCTGCTTTTCCCCCTCACCGCCCAGGCCAGCCCCTGCCCCGACTGGCCCTCCAGTCGCGCCAGTTCCGAGCTCACCGCGCTCAGTCAGCAGATCGCCGAGTGGGACGACGCCTACCATAATCACGGCCGCTCGCTAGTGGCCGATGAAATCTATGATCAGGCACGCGAGCGCCTGCAGTCCTGGCATCAGTGCTTCCCGACTGCCCATACGGCACTGGCAGACCCACTGGCTGGCAGCAGCGGAACGATCGCCCATCCAGTGCCGCAGACCGGGCTGCGCAAGCTGAACGACGCGGCGGTGGCCGAATGGATCAATAGCCGCGACGACCTGTGGATTCAGCCCAAGGTCGACGGCGTTGCGATCACCCTGGTCTATCGCAACGGTTCATTACAACAAGCCATCAGCCGCGGCGATGGGCGCCATGGACAGGACTGGACGGCCCGCGCCAGGCAGCTACCGGCCATTCCCACGCACCTGATACAGCCACTCGATGCCGTGCTGCAAGGCGAGCTTTACTGGCGCCTGGACGACCACGTGCAGGGCCGCGACGGTGGCGCCGGAGCCCGCGGCAAGGTGGCCGGCCTGATGGCGCGACAAACGCTCGACCAGCAACAGCTCGATGCCATCGGCCTGTTCGTCTGGGATTGGCCGGATGGCCCAGCGAACATGCCAGAGCGCCTGCATACCCTGCAGAAACTGGGTTTCGCCGACAGCCTGCATTACACCCAGCCCCTGCGGGGCGCCAAGGAAGCTCACAGTTGGCGCCAGCGCTGGTTCGATCAACCGCAGCCGTTTGCCAGCGATGGTGTGGTCCTGCGTCAGGGCACGCGGCCACCCGGAGCGCGCTGGCAGGCAGAAGCACCGTACTGGGCGATTGCCTGGAAATACCCGGCCGGCCAGGCGCTGGCCGTGGTGCAGGCGGTGGATTTCAGTATCGGCCGCACTGGGCGCATCACGCCGATCCTGCGTTTGCAGCCGGTCGACCTCGACGAGCGGCGCATCAGCCGGGTCGCACTCGGCTCGCTGCAAGCCTGGGAAGAGCTGGACATTCGCCCCGGCGATCAGGTGGCGATACGCCTGGCTGGCCTGACCATTCCGCGCCTCGACCAGGTGATCTGGCGCAGCCAGGAGCGCGCAGCGGTGCACGCACCTGACCCTAATCGATATCACGCCCTGAGCTGCTGGCGACTCAGCGATGAGTGCCAGCAACAGTTCCAGGCACGCCTGAACTGGCTCGCCAGCAAACAGGGACTGAACCTGCCCGGCGTGGGACCAGGCACCTGGAGCACGCTACTTACGGGGCAAAAACTGCATGGCTTGCTCGACTGGCTGGAGCTCGATAGCGAGCACCTGCAGCAACTGCCAGGTATCGGTCCACGGCGCGCCTCGCAGTTGCAGCAGGCCTTCGCCCAAGCCCAGCGGCGCTCACTGCAACAATGGCTGCAGGCCCTCGGCGCACCACCTGGCATTCAGCTAAGCGCGGAGGATGACTGGGCCACGCTACTGGCACGCAGTCACGCCGACTGGATGCAGCAACCCGGCATGAGCCAGAAGAGCGCTGAGCGTCTGTTGGCGTTCTTCAGCCACCCCGAGGTTCAGCGCCTGGGCGCACAATTGCAGGAGGCCGGCACCGTTGGTTTCCTGCCGCAGGAAAATTCACCGCGCGGTTGACCCGGGTCAGCAGATGACTCACTCGGGTCGAACCTCGCGCGGTAACCAGGGTCACTTCGAAGTAGACCTACACGAGGACAGACCATGATTCGTCAAACCGCTTTGCTCGGCCTGTTGCTGGCCGCCAATCTCAACGCCACGCCCATCCTCGCTGCGGAAGGCGACGGTGGCTGTGCGGCCAAGCGCCAGGTCATCGAAGAAAAGATCGAGGCTGCGCGCAAGAACGGCAACTCACAGCAACTGGATGGACTGCAAAGGGCGCTAGGCAATGTGGAAATGAATTGCGACGACGCCACCCTGCACAGTGATCGCCTGGCCAGCGTCAAGGAAGCCCGTGAGGAAGTGCAGGAGCGCGAGATGGATCTGCGCGAAGCCATGGGCAAGGGCGATCAGGAAAAGATCGCCAAGCGTCAGGCCAAACTGGCCGAGGCGCGCGCCGAACTGGAGCAGGCCGAGGCCGAAGCGCGCGCCGATCAGTAAGCGCGAAACGCCTTGTGGCAGGCCTCGCAACTGTCCTCGACGGCCTGCACTGCCGGCTCCAGTTCGGAGCGGCGTAGCGGCGGCGCGGTCGTCGCCTGAACCAGTGCGGCGGTGGCCTGCTCCAGCTCACGCGCCATCTTCTGGAATTGCTCCTGGCGCTGCCAGACCTCGGGATTGGCCTTGCTACGCTCGTCGTCACGTACCTGCGGAAAGTGCTGCCAGGGCTCGTGCGACAGACGCTCGAGCTCGGCTGCGCCGCTGATGAATGCGGCTTCGTCGTAGGGAATACGACTGCGCAACATCCCACCGAGGTCTTCGCTGACCTTGAGCATCTCCTTGAACGCGGCTTGGCGCTTGCCCAACGGCGAGTCGGGGTCGACCCCACCACAAGCAGCCAGGGTCAGGCAGACGCAGGTGAGCAGCAGGAGTTTCTTCAAGGTCATCGACACGACTTCCAGGCGACAAGGGGCCGCCAGTATCGCGGCTAGCCCCGGTCGGGCCAAGCGACCTCTTGTCACAACGGCTGTCGTTTGTGTGCATTGGTCAGCCGGGGTTCAGGTACGGAAGCGCCCCAATTGGCTGTTGAGCTGCTGCACCTCGCCCTGAATCTGCGCGCTGACCTGCACCACACTCTCGGTTTCGCCCTGGCTGCGCTCGGCCAGGCTGGAGATGTGCGTTACCCGCTGGTCGATCTCCTGCGCCACCTGGCTCTGCTGTTCTGCGGCCGTGGCAATCTGCGCGTTCAGGGCATTGATGCCGTCCACTGCGCCGACGATGGTCTCCAGCGCCTCACTGGCCTGACGAATATGCTGGAGATTGCCATCGGCCAGGGTCGCACTGCGCTGCATCGCCAGAACCGCATCGCGCGCACCGCCCTGTAAACGCTGGATGATCGCCTGAATTTCACCAGTGGACTGCTGGGTGCGACTGGCCAGGGTGCGCACCTCATCAGCGACTACGGCGAAGCCACGTCCTGCCTCACCAGCGCGCGCAGCCTCAATGGCCGCGTTGAGCGCCAGCAGATTGGTCTGTTCAGCGATACCGGTGATCACTTCGAGCACCTTGCCGACACCACCGGTTTCGACCTCCAGGCGCTGTACCTGCTCGCCACTGCGCTGCAGTTGCTCCACCAGCTCGGCGATCTGCGCCGCACTGCGCTGCACCACCTGTTTACCACTCTGCGCACAATCATCAGCACTGCGCGCAGATTCGGCAGCATGTGCAGCATGACGCGCCACCTCGGCCACGGTGGAACTCATCTCGTTCATTGCGGTTGCGACTTGATCGAGATCCTCGTACTGGCGCCGTACGCCATCACCCGCCGAGTGCGCAGCGCCGACCACACTGCCGACATGCTCTCCGGTACGCTCGCCGCTGCGCTTGACCTCCGCCAACAAGCCACGCACCTGCTCCTGCATGCGGTTGTAGCCAGCGAAGATGCGGCCGATCTCGTTGTCACCCTGACGACCTTCCAGGCTACGCGTGAAGTCGCCGGAGCCGACCCGGGTCAGCGCCGCCTCCACCGCATTGAGGTTGTGCATCAGCGGACGCAGGCCGAACTGACGGCCCAGCACTACCAGAGCCAGAATGCCCAGCACGCAACCGAACGCCAACCACATCTGCCGGCGCTGGCTGCCTTCAGCGTGCGCGGCCATCAAGCCGACAGCCTGGTTCATTTCGCGCAGCAGCTCGACCGACTGCTGCTCCAGGGCCTTGAGGTCGACCGCTGCATCCCCCGTGACCACACGCTGCAGCTGAGCACGAAAACCCTGCCAGAGACCACCGACCTTGTTCATCTGCGCCTGGACGTTAGGCTCGGCGATAGCACTGATATTGCGCGCTGCATTGCCACTCAGCAGATCACGATGGGCGGCGTCGAACTGCGCCATGGTGGCTTCCAGCGTCGTTGCAGGCAGGACGCCTTCACGCAGCAACAGCGCCTCCTTGGTCATCTTCTGGCTGAGCATGCGCTGCGCGCCGGCGACGTTGATGGTCTCCGGCGACACCGACATGCTCAGGTACAGCGCTACCGAAGCGACCACCGCGAGCAGAAACATCAGCGCATAGGAAAACAGAAACTGCTGATTCAGCGTGCGCAGGCCGATGGCGCAGAGCAGGCGGTCGAAAAAGGTGGTGGCGGACATGAGAGGCTCCCTGGCAGACGGCGGGAAACCCCGCCAAATAACCGGGAGCAAGCAAGAACGTGGCCAACGGCCAGCCGCCCTACAGGCTGAGCTAGCCCATAAAACGCACCAAAGCAGAGCAATGACTGATTGGTCACGCGCTTTTTCAGTCCATTCCCAATAGTCGGCTGCAGACGCCCGGCTAAGCGGACACCACGAACAACGCCGCGATCAGCCCCATCCCAGCGAACCACACCAGCGAGCGTACGGGGCCCCAGTCGGCCAGGTAGCAGATGAAATACAGCACACGGCTGACGATGAATGCCACAGCCAACTGGTCGAGCAGCGCTTGCTCGGCGCCACCGGCCTGGTGCGCAATGATCACTGCGGCGGCGAACGCCGGAGTCACCTCGAAGCCATTGAGCTGGGCGTTGTTGGCGCGCTTGCGCCAGCCCTCCAGGGTATTCAGGAAGGCGCGCGGGTCCTGATTGGCGCGCGGTCCGTAGCCGGGGCCAAGAAACTTGGCAGTGGCAGTGCCCAGGTAGGGCAGAAAGATGGCGATCAGTACGCACCAGTAGGCAAGGGTCATGGTGTGGCTTCACTCGAAAGGTCGGGAAGCCAAGCCTGAGCGAGCGCCCCGTTACCGTCCATGGCCGCACCCGCCAATGATGCCGGCGCTTCGGCCAAGCCGGCAGCCATCCGCGCCAGCGGCGCTCAGTCCGTGAAGCGATCTCTGGCGTAGGTGATCGCGCTCTTGCCATGCGGCTGCGGCTGACCGTCCTCGCCGAGATTGACGAACACCAGCTTGTCGATGGTCAGGATGCTCTTGCGGGTTACCTTGTTGCGCACTTCGCAGCGCAGGGTGATGGAGGTGCGGCCAAACTCGGTAGCAGTGATGCCCAGCTCGATGATGTCGCTCTGACGCGCCGAACTGACGAAGTTGATCTCGGAAATGAATTTGGTCACCACACGCTGATTGTCGAGCTGGACGATGGCGTAGATCGCTGCTTCTTCATCGATCCATTTCAGCAGGCTGCCGCCGAACAGAGTGCCGTTGGGGTTGAGATCCTCGGGCTTGATCCACTTGCGAGTATGGAAATTCATGCAGTGTCCTCCGTGCCAGATTGAGCGCCCATGATGCGCCCGCAGCGCTGCGCTTGTCGTTGCATCGCTGGCTATGACGATCATAGCCAGGCAAATGCGACGGAAAGCCTTGGGCTGCGCCGCGCACACGGCTATAATTTGCCGGTTTCACGCAACCGGCACCGCTCCGGTTGTGCCCGCCACCTGTCCGAGGGGCGCTGCAGCAGGGCAACCTGTCAGGCTCGGATGGGGCGTTAACCATACGCATCAACGGCGCCCATTCGCAGACAACGAATGGAGTGCTATTGCATGTCTTTCAATGATTTCAAAGTCGCCGACATTTCCCTGGCCGATTGGGGCCGCAAAGAGCTGATCATCGCCGAGTCCGAGATGCCGGCACTGATGGGTCTGCGCCGCAAGTACGCCGCCAGCCAACCGCTGAAAGGCGCGAAGATCCTCGGCTGCATCCACATGACCATCCAGACCGGCGTGCTGATCGAGACGCTCACCGCCCTGGGCGCCGAAGTGCGCTGGTCGTCGTGCAACATCTTCTCCACCCAGGATCAGGCCGCTGCCGCCATCGCCGCCGCCGGCATCCCGGTATTCGCCTGGAAGGGCGAGACCGAAGAAGAGTACGAGTGGTGCATCGAGCAGACCATCCTCAAGGACGGCCAGCCGTGGGACGCTAACATGGTGCTGGACGATGGTGGTGACCTGACCGAGATCCTGCACAAGAAATACCCGCAGATGCTCGAGCGCATCCACGGCGTCACCGAAGAGACCACCACCGGTGTGCACCGCCTGCTCGACATGCTCAAGGCCGGCACCCTGAAAGTCCCGGCGATCAACGTCAACGACGCCGTGACCAAGAGCAAGAACGACAACAAGTACGGCTGCCGCCACAGCCTCAACGACGCCATCAAGCGCGGTACCGACCACCTGCTGTCGGGCAAGCAGGCGCTGGTCATCGGCTACGGTGACGTGGGCAAGGGCTCGGCCCAGTCGCTGCGTCAGGAAGGCATGATCGTCAAGGTTTCCGAAATCGACCCGATCTGCGCCATGCAGGCCTGCATGGACGGCTTCGAGCTGGTTTCCCCGTACAAGAACGGTCTCAACGACGGCACCGAGGCCAGCGTCGACGCTGCGCTGCTGGGCAAGATCGACCTGATCGTTACCACCACCGGTAACGTCAACGTCTGCGACGCCGGCATGCTCAAGGCACTGAAGAAGCGCGCCGTGGTGTGCAACATCGGTCACTTCGACAACGAGATCGACACCGCCTTCATGCGCAAGAACTGGGCGTGGGAAGAGGTCAAACCGCAGGTGCACAAGATTCACCGCACCGGCGCCGGCAGCTTCGATCCGACCAACGACGACTACCTGATCCTGCTGGCCGAAGGCCGTCTGGTGAACCTGGGCAACGCCACTGGCCATCCGAGCCGCATCATGGACGGCTCCTTCGCCAACCAGGTGCTGGCGCAGATCTTCCTGTTCGAGCAGAAGTTCGCTGATCTCTCCGCAGAGAAGAAGGCCGAGCGCCTGACCGTCGAAGTGCTGCCGAAGAAGCTCGACGAAGAAGTCGCCCTGGAAATGGTCAAGGGCTTCGGCGGCGTGGTCACCCAACTGACCAAGCAGCAGGCCGAGTACATTGGCGTGACCGTGGAAGGCCCGTTCAAGCCGGACGCTTACCGCTACTAATGCGTAGGGTGGATAAGCCCCTGGCTTATCCACCGCCGACTTCCAGCAAGGTGGATGGGTAAACGCCATCCACCCTAAGTCTCCAAGGCTAGAAACCCTATGAGCCAACAACGCCGCTACAGCTTCGAGTTCTTCCCTACCAAGACCGAAGCCGGGCATGAAAAACTGATGGATGTGGCGCGCCAGCTGGCGACCTACAACCCCGATTTCTTCTCCTGCACCTATGGCGCCGGCGGTTCGACCCGCGACCGTACCGTCAATACCGTGCTGCAACTCGACGGCGAGATCAAGGTACCCACCGCACCGCACCTGTCCTGCGTGGGCGACAGCAAGGCAGAGCTGCGCGAGCTGCTGAACCGGTACAAGGATGCCGGCATCAAGCGCATCGTGGCCCTGCGCGGCGACCTGCCGTCGGGTATGGGCATGGCTAGCGGTGAGCTGCGCTACGCCAATGAACTGGTCGAGTTCATCCGCACTGAAACCGGTGATCACTTCCACATCGAAATTGCCGCCTACCCGGAGATGCATCCGCAGGCACGCAACCTCGAGGACGATATCGCCAACTTCGTGCGCAAGGCCAAGGCCGGTGCCGACAGTGCCATCACCCAATACTTCTTCAACGCCGACAGCTACTTCTACTTCGTCGAGCGCGTGCAGAAACTGGGCGTGGACATTCCAGTGGTGCCAGGCATCATGCCGATCACCAACTACAGCAAGCTGGCGCGCTTCTCCGACGCCTGCGGCGCTGAAATCCCACGCTGGGTTCGCAAGCAGCTGGAAGCCTACGGCGACGATGCCGACAGCATTCGCGTCTTCGGCGAACAGGTCATCACCGAGATGTGCGAACGCCTGCTGCAAGGCGGCGCGCCCGGCCTGCACTTCTACAGCATGAACCTGGCCGGGCCCAGCCTGTCCATTTGGAACAATCTCAAGCTGCCGCGCTAACAGGCCGCTTACTCACAGGCTGCCCACCCTGGGCAGCCTGCCCGCTTCACCCTCCCGCCTTGCCGCCGAAGGATCGCCCCTCATGCTCAAACGCTCCACGATCAACGCCTCCGTCAGCCCCAAGGGCAGCCTGGAAACCCTCTCCCAGCGCGAAGTGCAGCAACTGCGCGAGACCGGCTCGGGCAGCGTCTACCGCCTGTTCCGCCAGTGCGCCCTGGCGATCCTCAATACCGGTTCGCACAGCGACAACGCCAAGACCATCCTCGAAGCCTACCCGGACTTCGAAGTGAAGATTCACCAGCAGGATCGCGGCATCCGTCTGGAGCTGATCAACGCCCCGGCCGACGCCTTCGTCGATGGCGAGATGATCGCCAGCACCCGCGAGATGCTGTTCAGCGCGCTGCGCGACATCGTCTTCACGCAAAGCGAGCTGGAGCACAAGCGCATCGACCTGGACAGCTCCGAAGGCATCACCGATTACGTCTTCCACCTGCTGCGCAACGCACAGACCCTGCGCAGCGGCGTCGAGCCGAAGATGGTGGTGTGCTGGGGCGGCCATTCGATCAGCACCGAGGAATACAAATACACCAAGAAGGTCGGTCACGAGTTGGGCCTGCGCGGCCTGGACATCTGCACCGGCTGCGGCCCAGGCGTGATGAAGGGGCCGATGAAAGGCGCCACCATCAGCCACGCCAAACAGCGCAACCTCACCGGCCGCTACCTGGGCCTGACAGAACCGGGGATCATCGCCGCCGAAGCGCCGAACCCGATCGTCAACGAGCTGGTGATTCTTCCGGATATCGAAAAGCGCCTGGAGGCTTTCGTTCGCGTCGGCCACGGCATCATCATCTTCCCGGGTGGCGCTGGTACTGCCGAAGAATTCCTCTACCTGCTGGGCATCCTCACCCACCCGGACAACCAGGACCTGCCCTTCCCGGTCATTCTTACCGGGCCGAAAAGCGCCGGGCCGTACCTGCAGCAGCTGCATGATTTCATCGGCGCCACCCTGGGCGAAGCTGCGCAGCAGCGCTACAGCATGATCGTCAACGACCCGGCCGAAGTAGCTCGTGAAATGGCCGTCGGCATCAAGGCCGTGCGTCAGTTCCGCCGCGAGCGCAACGACGCCTTCCACTTCAACTGGCTGTTGAAGATCGACGAAAGCTTCCAGCATCCATTCGAGCCGACCCACGAAGCCATGGCCAGCCTCAACCTCACCCGTGAGCAGCCACTGCATCACCTCGCCGCCAACCTGCGTCGCGCGTTCTCCGGCATTGTCGCCGGCAACGTCAAGGAGAACGGCATCCGCCTGATCGAGGAGCACGGCCCCTACGAGATTCGCGGCGAAACCACCATCATGCGCCCGCTGGATCGCCTGCTGCAGGCCTTCGTCGAGCAACACCGCATGAAACTGCCGGGTGGCAGCGCTTATGAGCCCTGCTATCGGGTAGTCGACTGAGGCTGCGCAAGACGCACTTTCAAGGCACCTGCAAAATCGCTAACCTGGCGCGATGTCATTATTCCAGCGCCAGATTATCGCCACTCTTTTGCTATGCTGTTGCGCTTTCGCCGCCCGCGGCGAAACGCTGCGCCTGGTCACGGATGCCTGGGCGCCCTATGTCTACGAGGACAACGGCCAAGCCGCAGGCCTCGACTACGAAATAACCCGCGAGGTGCTGCAGCGCCTGGGGGTAACGCTGGACCTGCAATTCCTGCCCTGGAAGCGCTGCCTGTTGGCGCTGGAACAAGGCCACGCCGATGGAATTCTCGACATATTCCACCTCCCGGAGCGCGAGGCGAGCATGCTGTTCGTCGAAGAACCACTGAGCGAGGTCGAACTCGTGCTGTTCTACGCACGTAACCGCCCCTACCCCTACGAAAGCCTGGAAGACCTGCGCGAGCTGGTCATCGGCATCTCGCCAGGCTACTGGTACAACGACGAAACCTTCCGCACCTCGACCCTGTTCAGACGTGAAGAAGCGCCGACTCATGAGGCCAACCTGGGCAAGCTGATCCGCCACCGCGTCGATCTGGTGGTCAACGATCGCCGCGCTGGGCTCTACCTTGGGGCACAGCTGGGCCTGCAAGGCCAGATCGACTACAACCGCAAAGCAGTCGGCCATGACCGCATGTACCTGGCGCTGCGTCACGACCCCAAGCTGGCGCGCCTGGCCGCGGGTTTCGCTGCCGAACTGCGCCGTTTCAAACGCGAGCCCGCCTACGCACAGTTACAACTGCGTTACGCCAGCCCTGAACGCTTAAAGCCGTGAACCAACCGACAGGCTGGTAGCTGCGCAAGGCCTCAGCTCTGTTATACTCGGATCTTCCCGCCAGGCTTGCGCCCGGATGCTAGCCCCCAGAGGCCAGCAGTACCGGACGGGATCACGCCCCCCACGTGTGATTCAAGCCAGGCTCTACACCCCCAGGGCCACGCCCTCACTTAGTACAGGATTGCTCATGTCCTTTGCCTCCCTCGGTCTCTCCGAGGCTCTAGTCCGTGCGGTCGAGTCCGCCGGCTACACCCAGCCCACTCCGGTGCAACAGCGGGCCATTCCCGCCGTGTTGCAAGGTCGCGATCTCATGGTGGCGGCCCAGACGGGTACAGGTAAGACGGGCGGTTTCGCCCTGCCGATCCTCGAGCGCCTGTTTCCGGGTGGTCATCCGGATCGCGAACAACGGCACGGCCCGAAACAACCGCGCGTGCTGGTGCTGACACCCACTCGCGAGCTAGCCGCTCAGGTGCATGACAGCTTCAAGGTCTATGCCCGCGATCTGAAATTCGTCAGCGCCTGCATTTTCGGCGGCGTTGGCATGAACCCGCAGGTCCAGGCCCTGGCCAAGGGCGTCGACGTGCTGGTGGCCTGCCCTGGCCGCCTGCTCGACCTGTCCAATCAGAAAGCCATCGATCTGTCGCACGTGGAAATTCTCGTCCTCGACGAAGCCGACCGCATGCTCGACATGGGCTTCATCCACGACGTCAAGAAGGTGCTGGCCAAACTGCCCGCACAGCGCCAGAACCTGCTGTTCTCGGCCACCTTCTCCAAGGACATCACCGACCTGGCCGGCAAGCTGCTGCACAACCCCGAGCGCATCGAGGTCACGCCGCCGAACACCACAGTCGAGCGCATCGAACAGCGCGTGTTCCGTCTGGCTGCCAGCCACAAGCGCGCCCTGCTCGCCCACTTGATCACCCAGGGTGCCTGGGAACAGGTGCTGGTGTTCACCCGCACCAAGCATGGCGCCAACCGCCTGGCCGAGTACCTCGACAAGCATGGTCTGCCGGCTGCCGCGATCCATGGCAACAAGAGCCAGAACGCGCGCACCAAGGCCCTGGCCGACTTCAAGGCCAACCAGGTACGCATCCTGGTGGCCACCGATATCGCCGCACGCGGCCTGGATATCGATCAACTGCCGCACGTGGTCAACTTCGAGCTGCCCAACGTCGAGGAAGACTACGTTCACCGCATCGGCCGCACTGGCCGTGCCGGCCGCAGCGGTGAGGCCATCTCGCTGGTCGCTCCGGACGAAGAGAAGCTGCTGAAAAGCATCGAGCGCATGACCAAGCAGAAGATCCCCGACGGCGATCTGATGGGCTTCGACGCCAGCGCCGTGGAAGCGGAGCGCCCGGAAGTACGTGAGCCACGCCAACCGCGCAATGCCGGGCAGAAAAAGCAGAAAGCCGAAGGCGGTGGCGATAAGCCCAAGGGCGAGCGCAACAACGGTGGCCGCAGAGACAAGGGCAAGGATGGCGGCAGGGATCAGAAAGCCAAGCCGCAGCAGCAAGGTCAGGGCCAAGGGCAGAACCGCCGAGGTCAGCAGCCTCGCAACCAGAATCGTGGCGCAGCCCCGGCCGTTCCCGCACTGCCGCCGGATCGCGATCCAGAAGAGTTTCTCGACGACGAAATCGACAATTTCGGTAACCGTGCCGATTACGTCCCGGTGCAGAACAAGCCGCAAGGTCGCGGCCGCCGCTCGGGAGGCGGTGCATCTGGTAATGGCGCTGCTCAGGGCCAAGGTCAGAGAGCCAACAGCAACAACAGGCAGCCCCGCAGCAACACTGGCGGTAACCCAGGCAATCCCGGCAAGAATCGCCGTCAAGGTGGCCAGGGTGGTCAAGGCCGCAACGGCGGGGGCCGTGGCCGACAGGCGGATGGTCGCATCACCTCGCTGGACCGCGACGAACTGCCACGCGCCGAAGCGGCCGTGCGCAACCCGCGCGAGAAGCAGCCGATCATCGTGCACAAGGGCTCGCGCCTGGATCGTTTCCCCAGCGCCGAGCAGCTAGACGAGTTGAGCAACAGCACTCGTCCACGCGGCGAGAAGCCGGCGCTGCTGACGCGTAATCGCGAAGAGTAAGCTGCCACGCAAACAAAAACGCCACCCCATGGGGTGGCGTTTTTGCTGGTGCCGGCAGAGTCAGAATAAACAGCTAAATAGCCCTCTCCCGCCCTGCGGGCACCCTCTCCCATAAATGTGAGAGGGTCATCAGTGGGCCGCAAGCGGCCGCTTTCTTTACTGACGCACACCTTCGACCGAGATGATCAGCTCCACGGTTTGCGAAGCCGGGCCGAGATCCATGGAGATGTCGAAGTCTTTCAGCGTCAGGGTGGTGGTGCCCTCGAAGCCGGCGCGGTAGCCGCCCCACGGGTCCTTGCCCTCGCCGATGAACTTGGCAGCGATCACCACCGGCTTGGTCACGCCGTTCAGGGTCAGGTTGCCGGTCACGTCGGCAGTGCCTTCGCCAGTGGACTTGACCGAAGTCGATTCGAACGTGGCAGTAGCGTGCTTGCTCGCATTGAGGAAGTCGGCACTGCGAATGTGCTTGTCACGCTCGGCGTGGTTGGTATCGACGCTGGCAGTCTTCAGGGTCACGCTGACTTTGCTCGCCTCAGGATTGGCGGCGTCGAAGCTGAACTTGCCGTCGAAATCCTTGAAGGTGCCGTACAGCCAGCTGTAACCCAGGTGGCTGATCTTGAAATTGACGAAGGCGTGCTGGCCTTGCTTGTCGATGGCGTAGTCTGCCGCCATGGCCTGGCCGCCGATCAGAGCGGAACCCAGAACCAGTGCAGCGAGGGCGTTCTTCAACATGGGTGTTCTCCTTGCGAGGTTGTCGATCTAGGTGGGCACGAGCCCGGTTATGAAGTGCTTCAGCGCCCGAACATCCGCAGCAGGGTGCTGTCGCGGTCGATGAAATGATGCTTGAGTGCGGCCAGACCATGCAGGCCAGCGAAAATCACCAGGCCCCAGGCCAGGTATTCGTGAATGGCTCCGGCAATGTCTTCCTGTTGCGCGATACCGGTCAGGGTGGCCGGCACACTGAACAGACCGAACACCTCGATGCCACGGCCATCGGCAGTGGAAATCAGGTAGCCGGAAATCATCACGCCAAACAGGCCGAAATAGAGCACGCCATGACCCAGTTTGGAGGCCAGACGAGTGAGCTGGCCGTGGCTGGCCAGAGCTACCGGCGCAGGGTTGAGCAGACGCCACAGCACGCGCAGCAGCATCACCGCGAACAGCAGGATACCGATGCTCTTGTGCAGGTCCGGCGCACTCTGGCGCCACGGGTCGTAGTAACTGAGCCCCACCATCCAGAAGCCAAGGGCGAACAGACCGAACACGACCAACGCCACCAGCCAGTGCAGCACGACGCTGACCAGACCATAACGAGCAGAGGTATTGCGCCATTGCATGGGGAGCTTCCCTAATTCAGTGTCGGAGCAAGACTAACGACAAATATATCGATTTAAAGCGGAAAATTTCGCTATGAAACATCGAGAAATGCGATACCTAATTTCAGCCACCATTGGCCGATCAGCTTAGTTGCACGCGCTCGTCGTAGAGTTCAGCCACAGCGGCGCGGACGGTGCATTGCAGCAGACCGACGGTAGCGTCCACGTCCTAGTGGTGGCTTCTGGTAGGCTGTGCCGCCGAACACTGGGAGATCGTTAATGAGCCTGAACCAACACTGGATGCAACGCGACCTCGACGTGTTGTGGCACCCCTGCACCCAGATGAAGGATCACCAGCGCCTGCCGCTGGTGGCCATTCGCAAGGCCTCTGGCGTATGGCTCGAAGACTTCGACGGCAAACGCTACCTGGATGCCGTCAGCTCTTGGTGGGTCAATGTCTTCGGCCACGCCAACCCGCGTATCAACGCGCGAATCCGCGAGCAGTTGGAAAACCTCGAACACGTGATGCTCGCCGGCTTTACCCATCAACCGGTCATCGAGCTGTCCGAGCGCCTGGTGCAGATCACCCCGGCAGGCCTGAACAAGGTGTTCTACGCCGACAATGGATCCTCGGGCATCGAAGTGGCACTGAAGATGAGCTTCCACTACTGGCTCAACAACGGCCGACCGGAGAAGAAGCGCTTCGTCACCCTGAGCAACAGCTATCACGGTGAAACCGTGGCGGCGATGTCGGTGGGTGACGTGTCGCTGTTCACCGACACCTACAAGCCGCTGCTGCTCGACACCCTAAAAGTGCCTAGCCCGGATTGCTACCTGCGCCCCGAGGGCGTGAGCTGGGAAGAACATTCGCGCGTCATGTTCGCCCACATGGAGCAGACACTGGCCGAGCATCACCACGAAGTCGCCGCGGTAATCGTCGAGCCGCTGATCCAGGGCGCCGGCGGCATGCGCATGTACCACCCGATCTACCTCAGGCTCTTGCGCGAGGCCTGCGACCGCTACGGCGTGCACCTGATCCACGACGAAATCGCCGTCGGTTTCGGCCGTACCGGCACGATGTTCGCCTGCGAGCAGGCTGGCATCACCCCGGATTTCCTGGTGCTTTCCAAGGCGCTGACCGGCGGCTACCTGCCGATGGCAGCGGTACTGACCACCGATGAGGTCTATGGCGCCTTCTATGACGACTACGCCACCCTGCGCGCCTTCCTGCACTCGCACACCTACACCGGTAACCCGCTGGCCTGCGCCGCCGCCCTGGCGACGCTGGATATCTTCCGCGATGACGACGTGATCGAACGCAACAAGGCCCTGACGGCGCGCATGGCCAGCGCCACCGCGCACCTGGCCGACCATCCGCATGTCGCCGAAGTGCGCCAGACCGGCATGGCCCTGGCTATCGAGATGGTGCAGGACAAGGCCAGCAAGGCAGCCT
Source organism: Pseudomonas sp. o96-267 (assembly GCF_003935465.1). Classification (NCBI taxonomy): domain Bacteria; kingdom Pseudomonadati; phylum Pseudomonadota; class Gammaproteobacteria; order Pseudomonadales; family Pseudomonadaceae; genus Pseudomonas; species Pseudomonas sp. o96-267. The sequence continues at coordinate 79,349 of NZ_RHQP01000011.1, read as the reverse complement.
ACCCCTGGCAGGAGCGGCGAGGCCTGCGCGTGTACCAGCACGCACTGGAGCGCGGCGCGCTGCTGCGCCCACTGGGCAGTGTGGTGTATTTCCTGCCGCCCTACGTGATCACGCCCGAAGAGATCGATTTCCTCGCCGAGGTGGCCAGCGAGGGCATCGATATCGCCACCCGAGAGTCCGTCAGCGTGGCAGTGGACAACCGTTACCCCGATCATCGCGATCCGGGCTGACTCAGGAGCGGTGCGCACCGCGCACCCTACAGCTAGAATTCGCGCCTCTGCTCAAGGTTGATACGTCATGCGCCTGTCCCGCTTCTTTATCGATGCCCCGCTCTCCCTCGGCCAACACGACCTGCCCGAAGCGCAGGCCCATTACATCGGCCGTGTGCTGCGCCATGCGGTGGGTGATGCCGTGCAGCTGTTCGACGGCAGCGGCCAGGAATACCTCGGTGAGCTGATCGAGGTGGGCAAGAAGAGTGTGCGTGTCGAGCTGCGCGAGTCTATCGCCGGGCTGAGCGAATCGCCGCTGCGCATCCATCTGGGGCAGGGCCTGTCGCGCGGCGAGCGCATGGACTGGGCGATCCAGAAAGCTACTGAGCTGGGCGCCAGCGAAATCACCCCGATCGTCTCCGCGCGCTGCGAGGTACGCCTGAAAGACGAACGCGCCGACAAGCGCATGGCGCATTGGCGTCAGGTGGCGATCAGCGCCTGCGAGCAGTGTGGCCGCTCGGTGTTGCCGGTGATCAACCCGCCGCTGGAGCTGGACACCTGGCTGCAGCAGATCGAAGCCGATCTGAAGCTGGTGCTGCACCCAGTTGCAGCCCCCCTGCAAAGCCACGACAAACCCAATAGCCTGGCCTTTCTCATCGGTCCTGAAGGCGGTTTGAGCGATGCCGAAGTCGACCAGGCCAAGGCCGCAGGCTTCCATGCAGCGCGCCTGGGCCCACGCGTTCTGCGCACGGAAACGGCCCCCGTGGTGGCCTTGAGCGTCGCCCAACAGCTCTGGGGCGACCTGCAGGCGTAAAATGTCGCCTGAGCGTAACAAAATGTGATTTCAAGAGATTGCAAGATCGACAGTCTTTGTCATGCTCTGCGCGCCGCATGCGCGACCCGCTCACCAGCAATTCCCGCGCGGCCGAGGCCGGCGCCCCGCAGCGTCGTTCCTCTTCCAATAACAAATCAACGGGCTTCGGCCCCGCCCAAAAGGCGGCCGCATGCCCAGGAGCATTGCATGAACGAACTGGTCTCGACCCTTAACGGTCTGGTCTGGAGCCCGGCGCTGATCTATCTATGTCTTGGCGTTGGTCTCTACTTCTCCCTGCGCGGCCGCTTCCTCCAGGTTCGCCATTTCAAAGAAATGATTCGCCTGATGTTCACCGGCAAGACCGATGAACACGGCATCACTTCCTTCCAGGCGCTGACCATGACCCTCGCCGGTCGTGTCGGTACCGGTAACATCGCTGGTGTGGCCACCGCGATCACCTTCGGTGGTCCGGGCGCCGTTTTCTGGATGTGGATGGTGGCCTTCCTCGGCGCCAGCTCGGCCTTCGTCGAGTCGACCCTCGGCCAGGTGTACAAGGAAAAGCTCAACGGTGAATACCGCGGCGGCCCTGCTTTCTACATCGAGCGCGGCCTGGGTCTGAAATGGTACGCCTGGCTGTTCGCCATCGTTACCGTATTCGCCTGCGGCCTGCTGCTGCCGGGCGTACAGGCCAACTCCATCGCCTCCAGTGCGCAAACCGCCTTCGGTATCGACCCGAACGTCACCGCGGCAGCCCTGGCAGTACTGATCGGCCTGATCATTTTCGGCGGCGTCAAGCGTATCGCCCACTTCACCCAAGTAGTCGTGCCGTTCATGGCGCTGGGCTACATCCTGGTGGCGTTGGTGATCATCCTGCTGAACATCAGCCAACTGCCGGACGTCATCGCACTGATCTTCAAGAGCGCCTTCGGCCTCGAAGCTGGTTTCGGCGCCATCGTCGGCATGGCCATTCAGTGGGGCGTGAAACGCGGCGTGTATTCCAACGAAGCAGGCCAAGGCACCGGCCCGCATGCCTCGTCGGCCGCAGCGGTCAGCCACCCGGCCAAACAGGGCCTGGTTCAGGGCTTCTCGGTTTACATCGACACCCTGTTCGTCTGCTCCGCAACCGCGTTCATGTTGCTGATCACCGGCCAGTACAACGTTCAGGCTCCTGATGGTAGCGCGCTGTTCACCGGTATCGCTGGCGTAGCCGCAGGCCCGGGTTACGTGCAGACCGCGATGGAGAACATGATGCCCGGCTTCGGTAACGCCTTCGTTGCCATCGCCCTGTTCTTCTTCGCCTTCACCACTATCCTGGCGTACTACTACATCGCCGAAACCAACATTGCCTACATCAACCGCAAGGTGAAGCGCCCCATCCTCACCCTGCTGCTGAAATTCGGCATCATCGCGGCCACCGTGTACGGCACCGTGCATACCGCTACGTTCGCCTGGGATCTGGGTGACCTCGGTGTGGGCCTGATGGCCTGGCTGAACATCATCGCCATCCTGCTCATGCACAAGGTCGCTTATAAGTGCCTGAAGGATTACGAGCAGCAGTTGGACGAGGGCAAAGACCCGGTCTTCCACCCCGAGAAGCTTGGCATCACCAATGCCGACTACTGGGATCAGGCTCCGTCTAAAGACGACAACCTGACTGCAGAGAAGTCCGAAGCGCAGCAACCACAGCGCTGATCACCTCAAGGCAGTAACGAAAAAGCCCCGGCCAGTGCCGGGGCTTTTTCATGGGCGATGCGCTCGCGCTGGGTTATTTCAGATGAGGCCAGCATCGGCGAGCAGTTGCTCCAGTGCCGCCAGATCAGGAATCCGCACCACGTCGTCACCGACGCGCGCAGCCCCAAGCTCCAGCGGCGCCAGCTCGACATCCGCCGCCGCCAGGTCGCTGCCGACCTTCAGCGAGCGCGGAATACCCTGCACCAGCAAGGCGATGAACTTGACCTTGGGACGACCGCCCAGGGCATTGATCACCGCAACGCGAGCGCCACTGGCAACCTGTGCCTGGCCACCACTGGCGGCCTCGAAGGAGAGCAGCGGCAGGCGCAGGTCACGCCAGGCGATCTGGCCGAGAAACCAGTCGGGAGTACCTTCGGTCGTCTGCGGCGCGCGATAGGGAATCAGTTCCGCCACCGCCACGTTGGGCAGCAGCAAAGTGCGGTCGGCCAGCGGCACCAGCAAGCCGGTGAGGCTGGCGGCGCTGTTCTGGGTGGCGACGGCTTGGCTCATTGAAACGTCCTCAACTGCAATGTTCGGCGAGGTGATTGACCAGGGCCACGGCCAACTCACGCGGGTCGGCACTAAAACTGCTGTAGCCGCCCTCGCGCAGGCTGTCGGGCATGCTCGGGCTGGCGCAACTGTCGGCGCGCTGGGTCCAGATCAAGCCACCCTGGCGTTTGACGTAAGCGGCAGCGGCACTGCCATCGCTGCCCATGCCGCTGAACGCGATCACACCGCACAGGCCGCCGAATTGCTGCGCCAGATTGAGCATCATCTGATCGATGGAAGGGCTGTAGGGCTCAGGCCAACCGCGTTCGGTAATCTGCATCGCACCGTCTTCGGCAAAGCCCAGCTCGTTGCTGATCGGCACCACCACCACTTCACCGCACCGCACCGGATCACCATGACGTGCCGAGTTGACGTGCCACTGGCTATGTCGACCCACCGCCTGCGGCAGGGCCGCCTCGAAACTGGCATCGATGTGCTGGGCGTAGATGAAGCCGATGGGCAAGCCACCCGGCAGGGCGTCTAGAAATGCCTTGACCGCTGCCGGGCCGCCCAACGAGGCTGCCAGCAACCAGACCTGGCGTGCCGGCTCGCCAGCTTTAAGCGGCGTATTGGCCAATGCTTGCGGCAGCTCCAGACGCGCTGGACGCTGCGCTTCATCGAGCAGTGCCTGCAGGCTGGGCCCGACCGCCTGAGTCGGATCACCGACCAGGCGCTTGAGTTTGCCGAACAGGCTGCGCTCCCAGCGTGGATAGTTCTCCGAGTGACGCTCGGGCGCATGCCCCTCGCCGAACAGCACGGGGGCACTGGCACGCTCGAGCAGGCTGTCGACCAGCGGCGAATCTTCCGACTGAGCCAGGTCCACTAACCACAGGTCGGTTTCGCAGGCTGCCAGTTGCTCCTCGTCGAGCCGCGCCGGGTCGCTGTTGAGCACTACCTGATAACCGCCACCGGCCAATGCCTGCTGCAACACATGGCGCTGCAACGAGGTGTCGGCGATTACTGCAATGCGCGCGGAGGTTTTGTCTGTCATGTCCGTTTGACCCGATGGCTATCCACCAACTGAGCGATGGTCTCGAGCAGCAAGGACTCCTGATAGGGCTTGCCGAGGTATTGGTTGACGCCGATGGACATGGCCCGCTCGCGGTGCTTCTCGCCGGTACGCGAGGTGATCATGATGATCGGCAGGTCCTTCAGGCGCTCGTCGTGGCGCACCAGCGTGGCCACCTCGAAGCCATCCATGCGCGGCATTTCGATGTCCAGCAGCATGATGTCAGGCTTGTGTTCCTGGAGCTGAGCAATAGCGTCGACCCCGTCCTTGGCGGTGACCACGTTCATGCCATTACGCTCGAGTAAACGGCTGGTGACCTTGCGCACGGTGACCGAGTCGTCGACCACCATGACCAGCGTCGGACGGTCGATCTCCACCTCTTCGCTGGCCGAAGCCTGACGCGAAGCCAGGCGCGGCGTCAGCTGATTCTGCAGATGCGCATGCAGCACACGAATGGTCGCCAGCAGATCGAGAATCACCACCACGCGGCCGTCACCGAGGATGGTCGCACCGGAGATCCCGTGCACCCCGGCGAACTGCGGGCCGAGGCTCTTCACCACGATCTCGCGCGAACCGGCCAGGCTGTCTACCTGCACCGCCACGGCGTGCTCGCTGGAACGCACCAGAATCACCGGCAGCGGCAGGCTCTGACCCACCAGTTTGGGATGCTGGCCATTGTTCAGCAGATCGCCCAGGTACTTCAGCTCGTAGGCCTGCCCGGCGTATTCGAAGCGCGGCGCGTCAGGCGCGTAATAGGCCTCCAGCTCGAACGGCGACACCCGCACGATACCTTCGATGGTGTTCAGCGGGATGGCGTAGAGGTCTTCGCCGGAGTACACCATCAGTGCACGGTTGACCGACACGGTGAATGGCAGGCGAATGGTGAAGCGCGTGCCCTGGCCCAGCGTCGAGTCGATGCTCATCGCACCGCCGAGCTGCTTGACCTCCGAGTGCACCACGTCCATGCCGACACCACGGCCGGAAATCTGCGTGACCTTCTCGGCAGTGGAGAAACCCGCCTCAAGAATGAACTGCAGGATTTCGTGATCGCTCAGGTCGCTGTCGGCGTCCATCAGCCCACGCTCGATGGCCTTGCGCCGCACGGCTTCCAGGCGAATACCACCGCCGTCATCGTCCAGGGTAAGAACGATATCGCCGCCCTCACGACCGAGATTGAGGCGGATGGTGCCGGTCTCCGACTTGCCAGCAGCGCGACGTACATCGCTCAGCTCGATGCCGTGATCGACGGCGTTACGTAGCATGTGTTCCAGCGGCGCGACGATGCGCTCGAGCACCGTGCGGTCCATTTCCCCTTCGGCGTTGCCGACGACGAACTCCACCTGCTTGCCCAGTTCGCCCGCAACCTGGCGCACGATGCGGCGCAGACGCGGCACCAGGCGGTCGAACGGCACCATGCGGGTGCGCATCAGACCTTCCTGCAGCTCGGTATTGACCCGCGCCTGTTGCAGCAGCAGGGTCTCGGCGTCGCGGTTCTTCGCCGCCAGGGTTTCCTTCAGATCGAGCAAGTCGGAGGCCGATTCGAACAGCGCGCGCGAGAGCTGCTGCAGTTGCGAGTGGCGGTCCATCTCCAGCGGGTCGAAATCTTCATAACCGGCGCGCTCGGCCTCGGCCTGGTAGCGGCTGAGAATTTGCGCCTGGGTCTCGGTATCGAGACGGCGCAGCTGGTCACGTACGCGGTCGATGGTCGCTTCCATCTCGCTCAGAGTGAAACCGACATCGCTCACCTGCTGCTCGACACGTCCGCGGAAGATCGATGTCTCACCGGCCAGGTTGACCAGGCCTTCGAGCAGCTCGGCTGGCACCTTGACCAGCTCCTGTGGCGCACGGCGGGACGCTGCCTCCAGTGCGGCCTCCTGCGCACGCTGCACGAACGGCAGCACCTTCGGCGCCTGCAACTGGCTTGGCATGTCACTGGCAGCAACGATCGGGTTGAGCAGATTGCTCACAGGCGCTGCCGCTGGCTCGGCATCGGCGTCGGCCGCCACCGGCTCATCACCGAGACTGGCGCTAAGACGCTGGCGCAGCACGTCGAGCTCATTCTGCAGCCCTTCGAAACCGGACTGCACGTCGAGCAACAGGCTCTCCGGCCAGGGGGCGCCCTGCAGCAGAGCCTCGCTAAGATGTTGTTCCAGGTCGTGGCTCAGATCGCCAAGGCGTTTCTGCCCAGCCAGACGCGCACCACCCTTGAGGGTGTGCAGCGTGCGCAGCATTTCGTCGATGGCGCTGACATCATCGCGCTGTTCTTCCCAGCGCCCGATCGACACCTCCATCGCCTCGAGCAGGTCGTCGCCTTCTTCGAGGAAGATATCGAGGATGTCGCTGTCAGCCTCCTCGGCTTCGTCGCTCTCGACCACCGCCCTGAGCTGTACCGCCGACGGCATGCTCAGTTGCTCGTCAGGGTTGGCACGAAAGCGTTTGATCGTCTCGATCAGGGCATGGCCCTGCGGCACTGCCCGCTTATCTCGCACGGCTTCGAGCATCTCGGCCAGGCGGTCGTGACAGGCCTGCAACAGCGTGAACAGCTCCTGGCTAGCCCTCAGGCGACCACCGCCGAGACCTTCGTACAGGAATTCCAGCTCGTGGGCCAAATCACCGATTTCACGAATTTCAGCCATGCGCGCACCACCCTTGAGGGTGTGCAGGTCACGCTGCAGGGCTTCCAGCTCCAGACTGTTGTCGACATCGCCCATCCAGCGCTGCAGCGCGGCGCCGGCGCTGTCGATGATGTCGAAACCTTCCTCGAGGAAGATTTCGACCAGTTCAGGATCACGCTCTTCATGCCAGTTGGCCAGCGTCGTACCTTGCGGCTCGGGCTCGGCAACAGGCATTTCGTCTTCGGGTATTACCAGCTCGACTTCGTCGATCAGCGGCAACACTGCCTCTGGCTCTGCCTGTGGCGCTTCGTCGAGCACGATTTCGTCTTCGACCAGCGCCAAGGGCGGCAGCTCGAAGCTATCCGGTTCGACCACCTCGATCGGCTCGACGAGTTCGTCGTCCAGCTCCGGCTCAACCTGGGCGACGGCCGCCGACAGGCTCTGCGGCGTACCACCCTGGCGGAATTGACGAATGGCCTGAATCAGGTCGTCACCAGAGACCAACGGCAGTCGGGCCTGCAACTGATCGAGCATCTGCGCCAGGCGATCATGGCTTTGCTGCAGCAGATTGCCCAGTGCCGGCGAATGGCTGTAACGGCGGTCGACCAAGCCCTCGTAGAGCGACTCCAGTTCGTGGCCAAGATCACCGATCGGGCGAATCGCGGCCATGCGCGCACCACCCTTGAGGGTGTGCAGGTCGCGCTGCAGCGAGGACAGCGGCATGGTGTTGTCCGGCTCACTGAGCCAGCGCTCCAGCGCCTGACCAGCGCTGTCGAGAATATCCACAGCCTCTTCGAGGAAGATCTCGACCATTTCCTCATCGAGATCGGCGTCGACAGGGCTGAAGCCCAGCTCGGCCTCGGACTGCGACTCCAGACCAGTGTCTTCGGCGACTTCCGGTTCGGCGGGTGCCTCTTGCCACAGCACCGGCTCAGCCTCGGCTTCTTGTTTCAGCTCGGCAGTGGCCTGGTCCAACTCGATGACTTCCAGCCCTTCGACGCCAGGCGTCAGCAAGGCCAAGGTATGCGGATCGATGGCTTCGCTCAGCAGATCACGTAGCGCCTGCACCCGCTCGGGTTGCGGGGTGACCTGCAAGGCCGCAGCGACCTGATCCATCATCCCGATCAGCGCTTCGTGGGCCTTCTCCGCCTCGTCGAAGAAGCGCTCGCTGACCGCCAGGCTGCCTTCTTCGACGGCGCCATAAAGATCCAGCAGGGCTTCGCAGAGCTCGTCGATCTGCGGCAGCTCGGCCATTTCGGCGCCACGGCCGAGGGTCGTCAGCTCCTCCAGCAGCGCAGACAGCTCCTGGCGCTCGGACGGATGCTCGCGCCATTTGCGCAGCAGGTCCTCGGCGTCCAGCAAGATGTCCATGCCTTCGGCGAGGAAGATGCTGATCATCTGCGGGTCGCGACTTTCGCCGCTCTGCGCCATGCGCTCGTCTTCGGCGCTGGCGAGACGCTCCTGATGCAACGCCTGGACGCGAGCAAGAAGTGCCTCTGCGCCAGGAATGGGTGCCAGAGGCTGGGTCTCGAGATTGTCGAGACCGATACGGAACACACCCTCGGCGCTGCTCAACAGCTCGGCAGCCGCCAGATCAACCTGGATCAGGTTGGTCTTGAACTCCTTGACCAGCTTCTCCAGCGGCGCCGCGATTTCTGCCACAGGCAGGATGCCGGCCATATAGGCGCTACCCTTGAGGGTGTGCAGCGCACGCTGCAGGTCATCGGTGACTGGCTGCGGCATTTCCTGCGCGCAGTCGGCAAGAAAGCCCACCAGGGTATCCAGATGGGTTTCCGCCTCGTTGCGGAAAATTTCCAGCAACTGCGGGTCGAGGGGCTCACCATCGAGCGGTTGGTCGTTGGCCGACTCGTCCAGCTCGACGACCTCGGTAGCGTCGTCAACGCCCACGGGCTCGGCTACCTGCTGGGTGGCCGGGGCGTTAGATTTTGGGGGCGTCAGCCCCTTGGCCAAAGCATGCGCGGTGGCCGCCAGCAGATCGACATCGTCGCGCTGACGCTGCGCCTTGGCGGCAAACTCGTCGACCAGCGCCGGCATCAGGGCCACGACATCGAGTACCACCTGCTGCACAGGCGCGTTCGGCTCGATGCTGCGGTCCAGCACGCGGTTGAGCAGGTTCTCGATAGACCAGCCCAGCTCACCGATGATCAGCGCGCGAACCATGCGCCCGCTGCCCTTGAGCGTGTGGAAGGCGCGGCGCACTTCGATCAGCGCGTCCTTGTTGTCGGTATCGGCCTGCCACTGCGGCAGGTACTCACCGATGGTTTCCAGCACTTCGCCGACTTCTTCGATGAAGACTTCCAGCAGCTCTTCGTCCACCGGCTCTTCGTCGGCAGGCGGCGGCAGCAGGCTCGGCGGCACGTCGGCAGCAGGCGGGTTGATCGCCTGTACCGGAGCGGCCATGACATCGGCCATCGACAGCGGCTTCTCCGCTGCCGGTTCATCCGGCAGTTCCTGCACCTGCGGTGCGCTGGGCAGCTCGACTTCCGGTAGCTCCAGATCGGCCAGTTCCAGCTCATCCCACTGCGCCGGCTCGGCCAGTTGATCCAGGCTCAGCTCTTCGAGCTCAAGCTCCGGCTCAACGTCAAGCAGCGGTGCGGCAACAGTCTCTTCGTCCTGCTGGGCGGGTAGTTCTTCAAGCTCGTCCAGCTCGAAGGTAAAGCTGTCGGCAGTCTCACGGGCGCCCGACTGCTCGGGCTCAGCGTCCAGCAGTTGCAGATCCGCAGCCTCATCGCTGGACGACTCGACTACATCGAAGGTCAGCGCATCGCTCTCGGTCAGGGGCTCTTCGAGTTGTTCGTCTTCGGCACCCAGCAGCTCGATTTCCTGCAGCGGGTCAGCCAGCGGTGCCAGGCTTTCTTCCTGCGGCTCGACACGGTCGAGGATCGACGGTTTTTCCTTAAGCGGATAACCCAGGGTTTCCAGGCTTTCCTCGGCAACGTCGAGAATCAGATCGCCCTGCGTGCCATGGTCCTCGGACAGCCGCTCGAGGTAGTACTCGACGCTGGTGATGGCATCGGCCAGAGTGTCCAGGCTCTGCCAGTTGGGAACGGCCTTGCGCGCCAGCAGCTGTTCCTGAATGTAGCGATTGCAGGCATTGAGCAGGTCGGCAGCGCGCTGCAGCGGAATCATCGCCAGGCCGCCACGGACCTGGGTCAGCAGCTCGGGCACACGGGCCAGGTGCTCGTGGTTCCACTGCGAGGCGATGAACTCGATGATCGCGTCCTTGGCCTGCTCCAGGCCATTGCGCGCTTCCTTGATGACAAGCTGGTGGATCTGCGCCACGTCGGTGGTCGGCAGATGGCTCTGTTCGTTCGGGCCGTCATCGCTCGGGCCGACCATGCCGGCCAGCGTCGCCTCGACATAGAGCAGCGCGCCAGCGACGTCCATCAGCACTGCATCGTTGGGCTCGCGCTGACCGAGAGACAGGCCATGGATGACGTCGATCTGATCGAGAATGACCTTGCGCGGCTGACCGAAGCCAAGCACCGCGAGGGTATCGGCGATCTGCTTGAGCGGTGCAAGCAGGGCGTCCAGCTCACCGGGCTGGCTACGATCACTGCGCACGAACAGATCGAGGCTGTCCTTGACCCGCACCAGTTCCTCGCACAGCGCGGCGACCACCGAACGCATGGCGTCACGGTCTGGCCCGGCCAGGCGAGCACGTTCCTCGTCCACCACCTCATTGTCAGGCAGTGCTTCGTCGAGGCGATACTGCTCCTTCAGCGCACGAATGCGTGGGGACTGTGCCGGCGCCTTGGCGACGTAGAACAGCAGGTTCTTGGTCAGCTCATCGGGCGCAGACTGGTTGATGCCATCGGCGCCCTGTTCGACCAGGCGCTTGAGCTCCTTATCGACCTGACGCAGCAGGGTACGCACCGACGTGCCGTTGACCACGCTGCCGTTGGCCAGACCTTCGACCATGCCGGAAGCGATCTGCCACAGGCCGCCCAGCGGAGCGTCCTTGCACAGTGTTTCCAGGCGCGCGAAGACGCGCGCCATATAACCCAGATTGGTCGCCAGCTCCTGATTGCGGATCACGCCGACCAGGGCCATTTGCAGCATCTGCCGCAGTTTGCGCAACAGCACGGGAAGCTCGGCGGTACGCAGGCGCGCCAGGCTGTCGGATGGCAGCGCTGGCAGGCGCGCGGACATGTCCGGGGAAAACAGGCTGGTTTCCGACAGCAGCTTCTCGCCACGGGCGGCACGCAGGTCGTTGAGCAGAGGCAGCACGACCATGGGCAGGTCGCGGCGAGCGGTCTGGATACGGTCGAGGTACACCGGCAATTGCAGGATGGCCTGCATCAGCACTTCCAGGGCTTCGCCCTGATTGGCTACGCGACCTTCCATCAACGCCTTGGCCAACTGCTCCATTTCTTCGGCGAGCAACGCGGCGCCGTAGAATTCGACCATCTGCAAGGTGCCGTGAACCTGGTGCACGTAGGTCAGGCAGAAGCGCATGCGCGTAGGGTCCTGCGGGTTCTCGACGAACGCCTCCAGGGCTTGCCGCGCCTGCTTCAGGGTTTCCCCGATCTCGCCTTTGACCCACTCCAGGGCGACATAATCATGCCGATCACCCATAGCCACTCCACTCATAAACTTGGCCTTATCCCTTGCGGGTAAACGCCAGAACTCGCTCGTCGGCCACCGGCACCAGTTGCGGGTGCTGCCAACCGGCTACTTCGCCCACGCCCACGACCAGCAGGCCACCCGGCGCCAGGCTTTCGGCCAGGCGATTGAGGATGTCGCGGCGACGCCAGCGGCGGAAATAGATCAGCAAGTTCTGACAGAAAATCACATCCATGCCGGACATCGGCGCCTTGGCCAGTTCCAGCACATTGAGCTTGGCGCAGCACACGCGCGCAGCCAGGCTCGGTACTACCTTGAAGCGTCCATCGGCCTGTGCGAGAAAGTAGCGCTCGCGCAGCTCGTCACTCACCTGCTCCAGGCGTCGCACCGAATAACACGCCTCGCGTGCCTTGCTCAGTGCGCCCTGACTGATATCCGTGCCGGTTACCGCGAAGTGCTCGGGCAACTCGCTGCCTTGAAGCGCATCCGCGGCCTGAATCGCCAGCGAGTAAGGCTCTTCACCACTGGAGCAACCCACGCTCCAGAACTCCCAGGGTTTGCCCAGGCCCGCCGCCAGACGCTCCTGCAGGTACTGCGAGAGCACCTCGAAGGACGGCGGGTGGCGGAAGAAGCGGGTTTCCTGCACGGTCAGACGATCCAGCAGGGTCGACCACTCCACCGCGCCACGCGGGCCATCGGTGACCTGGCGGTAATAGCTGGCGTAATCCGTGACGCCCAGTTCGCGCATGCGCGCACTCAGGTTGGTCTGCAGAAAGGCGCGCCGCTGCTCGCTGATCACCACACCGGTACGCGCTTCGAGCAACGTCTGCCAGTCGTGAAAATCGGCTTGCGACATATCGGCCACCGGGCGCAATGCCCAAACGCCCGCTGACTGCATACCTTCGCCCTGAGTCATGGCTATGTAGCGAAGGCTGCCGCCAGCCTCCGCACTCCTTTATCAGGCGTCTGGCAGGGTGAAACCGGACACCGACTTGCGCATCTCACTGGCCATCTTGGCCAGGTTACCAATGCTCTTCGCGGTGGCGGTGGTACCCGAGGACGTCTGCGAGGTGATCTCCTGGATCACGTTCATGGTGTTGGAAATGTGGCCGGCCGAAGAGGCCTGCTGACGCGCAGCGTTGGAAATGTTCTGGATGAGGGCCGCGAGGGTCTTCGATACCTTCTCGATCTCTTCCAGCGCCACCCCGGCGTCCTGCGCCAGGCGGGCACCGCGCACCACTTCGGAAGTTGTCTGCTCCATGGAGATAACGGCTTCGTTGGTGTCGGTCTGAATGGTTTTTACCAGCGCCTCGATCTGCTTGGTCGCCGCCGAGGAACGTTCTGCGAGGCGTTGTACCTCGTCCGCTACCACGGCGAAGCCGCGGCCTGCATCACCGGCCATGGAGGCCTGGATCGCGGCGTTCAGTGCGAGGATGTTGGTCTGGTCGGCAATGTCGTTAATCAGGCTAACGATGTCACCAATCTCCTGGGACGATTCACCGAGGCGCTTGATCCGCTTCGAAGTGTCCTGGATCTGCTCACGGATGTTATCCATGCCGGTGATGGTGTTGTGTACGACTTCGTTACCCTTGTTGGCGATGGCTACGGAACGTTCCGCTACCGCGGAGGATTCCGAGGCGTTCGCCGATACCTGGTCAATCGACACGGCCATTTCGTTGATCGCCGCAGAGGCGCCGGCAATTTCCTGCGCCTGGTGCTCGGAAGCTTCCGCCAGGTGCATCGCCGTGGCCTGGGTTTCCTGGGCAGCACCGGCTACCTGAACGGCGGTCAGGTTGATCGTGGCTACCAGGTCGCGCAGCTGGTCGATGGAGTAGTTGATGGAGTCGGCGATGGCACCGGTGAAGTCTTCGGTTACCGTCGCGGCCACGGTCAAGTCACCGTCTGCGAGGTCGGCGATTTCGTCGAGCAGACGCAGAATCGCGGCCTGGTTACGCTCGTTCTTCTCGGCGGTCTCGGCCAGACGACGGTTGGTTTCGCGCACCATCACCAGACCGATGAGGATGATCGAACCCAGCGCCAGGCCGCCCAGCACGTAGCCGAACAGGGTGTTGATGGCGCGGCCCGAGGCCAGGTTCTCAAAGCCGACGGCGAGTTCGGAGGCCTTGTCCAGCAGGGTCTGCGACACGGTGAAGATCGAGTTCGCCGATTCACGTACCTGGAACAGTTCCGGCGAGGTTTCGAGAATCTCGTCCACGGAGCCGGATACGAATTCGAACAGCTCGGAAATCTCGGCCAGACGTTCGAGGGCTTCCTCGTCGGTCACCTGGCTGATTTCCATCGCCGCGTTGCCTTCGAGCATTGCAGCCAGTACACGGCCGAACAGGCTGGCGTCACGACCGAACATGTCGGCGGCCTGTACCGAGTCTTCGTCACCAGCCAGTACCTTGTTCACCGAGCCGAGAATACGCTCGGCCAACAGCGACTGGCGTTGGGCTACAGAAACCTGGGCAGCCGGTGCACCGCTTTCCAGCAGGATGTCGACCACTTCCTCGTACTCGACCTGCAACTGCGGGATGGTTTCCGCCAGGGTGGCGGCTACCTGGTGCAGGGACAGTACGGTCTGTTCACTGGCCAGAATGGCGTCGGTATTCTGCCGCAGGCTATCCCAGTCCTGCTGCACCGCAGCCATCTGCGCCTGCACCGACGCGGGCGCCGACGGCAAGCCACTGCTGGCATCACCATCGGTCAGATACCCCCAGCGCTGCTGGAAGTCGTTGCGCGCGTCACGCAACAGGCCGAACGCTTCGGCTTTACCTGCCGCAGCTTCCGTGGCGTTCTTGGCGATACGCTGGGACAGTACGCGCAGCTCACCGGAGTGGCTGATGTACTCGGTATCGTAGTTGGACTGGGTGTTGATGTAGGCGAAGTTCGCGAACAACAGCACGATGGAAACGATCAGCACGACGAATAGCGTCGCGATCAGCGTGCTACTGCGCGCCCCGACCAACAAATTACCTGCATTGAATTTTTTCATTTTCTGGCCCCCGCCTGGACCGACCGCACTACGGTTCCCATGTAACGCCAAAGGGCCGGAAGAACCGACCCAACCGAAAATCTACTGAAAGGACACATCGAGAAAGCCAGGATCGGCCGTCAGCGCATGAGGGCTGAACACCAACCAGGGCTGTTCTCGTTGAAAGACACCGTGGATAAACGGCGCAATGCTCGCCTCGAGAGGCGGCAGTTGTTCTGAAAATGCATCCACGGGGAAGTGCTGCATACCGAAAACTTCATCGACCGTCAGGCCAGCGAAGATTTCCTGATAGTCGACCACCAGAATTCGCCGCAACTTGCGCAGCGGCGACAACTCATTACCGAAGAACCCGCACAGGTCCATGATCGGCAGCAGGCGGCCACGCACGTTGGCCACCCCTTTGACCCAGCCTTTGACACCCGGCAGCAGGGTGTAGCGCGGCTCATGCAGTACCTCACCCACCTCCCCCATCGGCGCGACGAAGAATCGCTCACCCATGCGAAAGCCGATACCGCTCCAGGTCTGTACCGCCGCTTGCTGCGACGGCAGGCCGGCCGCCAGGGCTCGGCAACGCTGGTCGATCTCGAGGAGAATCTGGAAAGGAGTCTGCACGGACATGCCAGCCTTGGCCTTCTTTTTATTTAGTACGCGAGCAGCACGGCATCAGCCGGCCAGCACCGCATTGAGAGTCTTCAGCAAGGTATCTTCATCGATCGGCTTGGTCAGGTAGTCCTTCGCGCCCTGGCGCTTGCCCCAGACCTTGTCGGTCTCCTGATCCTTGGTGGTAACGATGACCACCGGGATGTGGCTGGTCTCGGCGTCCTTGGTCAACTGACGGGTCGCCTGAAAACCGTTGAGGCCGGGCATGACGATGTCCATCAGCACCGCATCGGGTTTTTCCTGGCGAGCCAGAGCTACGCCATCGGCGCCATTTTCCGCTTTGAGTACCTGATGCCCATGCTTTTCCAACATGGCGGTCAGCTTGTACATCTCGGTCGGTGAGTCATCAACAATCAGAATTCGAGCCATGGTGTTTCCCAATACAGAAGTGGCGTACGGCGGTCAGGCCGGAACGTCAGGAGGCTTGTTCCACTGGGGTGAAGTCAGGCACGTGGGCTTTGATAGCACCGAGCAGCTCTTCCTTGCTGAAAGGCTTGGTCAGGTACTGGTCGGAGCCGACGATACGCCCCTTGGCCTTGTCGAACAGGCCGTCCTTGGAGGACAGCATGATCACTGGCGTGGACTTGAAAGCACTGTTGTTCTTGATCAGGGCACAGGTCTGATACCCATCGAGACGCGGCATCATGATGTCAACAAAGATGATGCTGGGATGCGTGTCGGCAATCTTGGCCAGGGCATCGAAGCCATCGACCGCAGTGATGACATCACAACCCACTTTTTTCAGCAGAGTTTCAGCGGTGCGACGAATCGTTTTCGAATCGTCGATCACCATCACTTTCAAACCCTCGGTATGCTGTTCCATGTTTGCCCTACCATCGCCTCGGTGAGTCGTTATATTCGCGTTATCAGTATGCCTGAGGCCCAGTCTTCGATGGGTCTTGACCCAATCGTCGGGCCTTTTTAGCACACTCTCCAGATGCAATCTATAAGGCTTCCCGGGCAGCTCCGCCCTTGACCACGCGTCCCGGCCGGCGCCACCCTGAGAGCCGTCATTCGGCTCGGTCAGCCCGGCCTTCACCCTCATCTCACGGAGTTTATCCCCCCATGAGCCTTCGTCTCGGGATCGTCATGGATCCTATTGCCAGCATCTCCTTCAAGAAAGACAGCTCGCTGGCCATGTTGCTGGCCGCTCAAGCACGCGGCTGGTCGCTGTTCTACATGGAGCAGCAGGATCTCTATCAGGTTCGCGGTCAGGCTCGCGCCCGCCTGCGCTCTCTGGAAGTATTCAACGATCCGCAGCGCTGGTTCACTCTTGGTACGGAACAGGACACGCCGCTCGCCGAACTGGACGTGATCCTGATGCGCAAGGACCCGCCCTTCGATAACGAGTTCGTCTACTCCACCTACCTGCTCGAGCAGGCCGAGCGCGACGGCGTACTAGTGGTCAATCGGCCGCAGAGTCTGCGCGACTGCAATGAAAAGTTCTTCGCCACCCAGTTTCCTCAATACACACCTGCGACTCTGGTAAGCCGGCGCCCCGACATTGTGCGCCAGTTTGCCGATGAGCACCGTGACATCATTCTCAAACCCCTTGATGGCATGGGCGGATCGCAGATATTTCGCCACCGTGAGGGCGACCCGAATCTCTCGGTGATTCTGGAAACCCTGACCCTGCACGGCCACCAGCAGATCATGGCGCAGGCCTACCTGCCGGCGATCAAGGACGGCGACAAACGCATCCTGATGATAGACGGGGAACCGGTACCCTACTGCCTGGCACGTATTCCGGCTGCCGGAGAGACCCGCGGCAACCTGGCGGCAGGTGGCCGTGGCGAGGCACGCCCACTGACCGAACGTGATCGTGAGATCGCCGCCGCAGTCGGCCCGACCTTGCGCGAAAAAGGCCTGATCTTCGTTGGGCTCGACGTGATCGGTGACCATCTGACAGAAATCAATGTCACCAGCCCGACCTGTATCCGCGAGATCGATGCGGCATTCGGCACTCGCATCGGCGAACAACTGATGGACTGCATTGCACGCAAGCGCGGGTTAAACGCTTGACGCAGGTGGCCGCCGGGCGCCTGCAACTTGCCGGCGCCTACTGCTACCCGGCAGACTGCGCGACATTCGAAAGCAGACCCGATACGCGATGAACGCAGCAGCCTCCCCACCGACCGCTTCCTCCGCCAACGCCCGACCGGCGGACCGCCTGGGATTCACCCTGTTTCTCGCGGCAGCACTGCACGCGGCACTGATCCTCGGCGTCGGCTTCACCCTGGAGTCGCCGCCGGAAATCAGCAAGACGCTGGAAATTACGCTCTCCACCTTCAAGAGCGAAGAAAAGCCCAAAGAAGCGGATTTCCTGGCGCAGGACAACCAGCAAGGCAGCGGCACGCTGGAACATGCAGTTGCCCCCAAGACCACCGAACAAGCGCCCTTCCAGGACAGCGAGGTGCGCAAGGTCACACCGCCCGCCACCCCGCAACAGCCCGCCACCAAACAGGAAGCACCCAAGGCCGCGGTCGCTACACGTGCACCACAGCAGCAGAAAACTCCGGTCAAACGCGAAGAAACCAAGCCGGTGCCTCAAACCCAGCCTGCGCCAGTGTTCGACTCCGCTCAGTTGTCCGCCGAGATCGCCAGCCTGGAGGCGGAGCTTGCCCAGGAGGTTCAGCAGTACGCCAAACGCCCGAAGATCCACCGCCTCAATGCTGCCTCGACCATGCGTGACAAGGGCGCCTGGTACAAGGACGAATGGCGCAAGAAGGTCGAGCGCATCGGCAACCTGAATTATCCCGACGATGCTCGTCGCCAACGCATCTACGGTAGCCTGCGCCTGCTGGTGTCGATCAACCGTGACGGCTCGCTGTACGAGGTCCAGGTGCTGGAATCGTCCGGCCAGGCCATGCTCGACCAGGCCGCGCAGCGCATCGTGCGCCTGGCCGCGCCCTATGCGCCCTTCACCGGCGACCTGGCTGATATCGACCGCCTGGAGATCATCCGCACCTGGCGCTTCGAGCGCGGCGACCGCCTGTCGAGCAACTAGCCAGAGCCGCGACAAGCCTCAATACGGAGAACCGCGACGGAGGTTCTTCTGCTGATGCTTGTCGCTTGCAGCTTGCGGCTTCAAACTAGCCGACATGAAGAGTTCAGCCCCTACCTCGCTCAAGCACCACTTCCTGATCGCCATGCCGCACATGGACGATCCGAATTTCGCGCAGACCGTCACCTACCTGGTCGAACACAACGAGCAGGGCGCGATGGGCCTGGTGATCAACAAGCCCAATGGCCTCAACCTGGCCGATGTGCTGGAGCAATTACGCCCCGATGAGGAGCCCGCGGCGCTGTGCCACAGCCTGCCGATCTTCGCCGGCGGCCCGGTACAGACTGACCGCGGCTTCGTCCTGCATCCAGCTGGCCCGCAGTTCCAGGCGACCCTGGACCTGGGCGAACTGGGGCTTTCGACCTCGCAGGATGTGCTGTTCGCCATCGCCGACGGCAGCGGCCCGGATCGCTACCTGATCACCCTCGGCTACGCCGGCTGGGATGCCGGGCAACTGGAGGCCGAACTGGCTGACAACGCCTGGCTGACCTGCCCCGCCGACAGCAACATTCTCTTCGACCTGCCGTTCGACCAACGCCTGAATGCCGCAGCTGCGCGCCTGGGGGTCAACCTCAGCCTGCTGACCTCACAGGTCGGGCACGCCTGATGAGCGACAAGCCACTGCGCCTGCTGCTGGGCTTCGACTATGGCACCAAGCAGATCGGCGTCGCCGTCGGCCAGGTAATCACCGGCCAGGCCCGCGAACTGTGTGTGCTCAAGGCGCAGAACGGCGTGCCGGACTGGAGCCGCGTCGAAGCACTGATCAAGGAGTGGCAGCCGGACGCCGTGGTGGTCGGCCTGCCACTTAACATGGATGGCACGTCCAGCGAGATGAGCGCCCGCGCCGAGAAATTCGCCCGCCGCCTCAACGGCCGCTTCAACCTGCCGGCCTACACCCACGACGAACGCCTGACCACCTTCGAGGCCAAGGGCCAGCGTCTGCGCGAAGGCCAGAGTGGCGGCTATCGCGAGCGCCCCGTCGACGCCATTGCCGCAGCTCTGCTCCTTCAGGGCTGGCTAGAGGAAAACTGTCCGGGCTGAGCGACTCGGCCCGCATCAAGGAGTTTCGCCATGCTACCCAACCCCAACGACCTGCTGCCGGCCATGGCCAGCGCCCTGACCCAGCATCTGAATCGGCGCCAGATCAGCGAACCGCGTTTTATCGGCATCCGCACTGGCGGTGTCTGGGTCGCCCAGGCCCTGCAGCAGGCCCTGAATCGTGACGACGCGCTGGGCGTGCTCGACGTGTCCTTCTACCGCGACGACTTCACCCAGAACGGTCTGCATCCACAGGTGCAACCGTCCGAGCTGCCGTTCGAGATCGAAGGCCAGCACCTGGTACTGATCGACGACGTATTGATGAGCGGCCGCACCATCCGCGCCGCACTGAACGAACTGTTCGATTATGGCCGCCCGGCCAGTGTGACCCTGGTCAGCCTGCTCGACCTCGATGCCCGCGAGTTGCCGATTCGCCCCGACGTGGTCGGTGCCACCCTGTCGCTGGCAGCCAACGAGCGGGTAAAATTGTCCGGCCCCACGCCGCTGACCCTCGAACTCCAGACGCTCGCCAACTGAGACCCCCGCGATGACGCCACTCGCCGCCAAGCGCCCGCTGCAGCTGAACGACCAAGGTCAGCTGCGTCACTTCCTCTCACTCGACGGTTTGCCCCGCGAGCTGTTGACCGAAATCCTCGACACCGCCGACTCCTTCCTCGAAGTCGGCGCGCGGGCAGTGAAGAAAGTCCCGCTGCTGCGCGGCAAGACCGTGTGCAACGTGTTCTTCGAGAACTCCACGCGCACCCGCACCACCTTCGAGCTGGCCGCCCAGCGCCTGTCGGCCGACGTCATCAGCCTCAACGTCTCGACCAGTTCCACCAGCAAGGGCGAGACGCTGTTCGACACCCTGCGCAACCTCGAAGCCATGGCCGCCGACATCTTCGTCGTGCGCCATGCCGACTCCGGCGCTGCGCACTTCATCGCCGAGCACGTGTGCCCGAACCTGGCGATCATCAACGGTGGCGACGGCCGCCATGCCCACCCGACCCAGGGCATGCTCGACATGCTCACCATTCGCCGCCACAAAGGCGACTTCGAGAATCTCTCGGTGGCCATCGTCGGCGACATTCTGCATTCGCGGGTGGCACGCTCGAACATGCTGGCGCTGAAGACCCTGGGCTGCCCGGACATCCGCGTGATCGCGCCGAAGACTCTGCTGCCCATCGGCCTGGAGGAAAGCTACGGCGTACGCGTGTTCAGCGACGCCAACGAAGGCCTCAAGGACGTCGACGTGGTAATCATGCTGCGCCTGCAGCGCGAGCGTATGCAGGGCGGCCTGCTGCCCAGCGAGGGCGAGTTCTATCGTCTGTTCGGCCTGACCGAGCAGCGCCTCAAGCTGGCCAAGCCGGATGCCTTGGTGATGCACCCGGGGCCGATCAACCGCGGCGTCGAAATCGAGTCGGCAGTGGCCGACGGCCCGCAGTCGGTGATCCTCAACCAGGTCACCTACGGCATCGCCATCCGCATGGCCGTGCTGTCGATGGCCATGAGCGGGCAGAACGCCCAACGTCAACTCAACGCCGAGGAGGCCAACTGATGCGTACCGCAATCCTCGGCGCCCGCGTGATCGATCCAGCCAGCGGACTGGATCAGGTCACCGACCTCTATATAGAAGGCGGCAAGCTGGTCGCCACTGGTCAAGCGCCGGCTGGCTTCGTTGCCGACAACAGTCTCGACGCCCAAGGCCTGATCGCAGCGCCCGGCCTGGTCGACCTGTCGGTGGCCCTGCGTGAGCCTGGCTATAGCCGCAAGGGCAGCATCGCCACGGAAACCCTGGCAGCAGCGGCCGGCGGCGTCACCAGCCTGTGCTGCCCACCGTTCACCAAACCAGTGCTGGACACCTCGGCGGTGGCCGAGCTGATCCTCGACCGCGCCCGCGAAGCCGGGCACACCAAGGTCTATCCCATCGGCGCGCTGAGCAAGGGCCTGGCTGGCGAGCAGCTCGCCGAACTGGTCGCCCTGCGTGACGCCGGCTGCGTGGCCTTCGGCAATGGCCTGGACAACTTCCGCAGCAGCCGCACCCTGCGCCGCGCGCTGGAATATGCAGCCACCTTCGACCTGCAGGTGATCTTCCACTCGCAGGATGCCGATCTGGCCGAAGGCGGCCTGGCTCACGAAGGCCCGACCGCCAGCTTCCTCGGCCTGGCCGGCATCCCGGAAACCGCCGAAACCGTGGCCCTGGCTCGCGACCTGCTGCTGGTGGAACAGAGCGGCGTGCGCGCGCACTTCAGCCAGATCACCAGCGCCCGTGGGGCCGAGCTGATCGCCGCTGCCCAAGCCCGCGGCCTGCCGGTGACCGCCGACGTGGCGCTGTACCAGCTGATCCTCACCGACGAAGCATTGATCGACTTCTCCAGCCTCTATCACGTGCAGCCGCCGCTGCGCTCGCGCACCGACCGCGACGGTCTGCGCGAAGCGGTGAAAGCCGGGGTGATCTCTGCCATCTCCAGCCACCACCAGCCGCACGAGCGCGATGCCAAGCTGGCGCCCTTCGCCGCCACCGAGCCGGGCATCAGCAGCGTACAGTTGCTGCTGCCACTGGCCCTGAGCCTGGTGCAGGACGGCCTGCTGGATCTGCCGACGCTGCTGGCGCGACTGACCAACGGCCCCGCCGCCGCGCTGCGCCTGCCAGCCGGCAGCCTGAACGTCGGCGGCGCCGCCGATATCGTGCTGTTCGATGCGCAGGCCTCGACCATCGCCGGCGAGCAGTGGTACTCCAAGGGCAGCAACTGCCCGTTCATCGGCCATTGCCTGCCTGGCGCGGTGCGCTACACACTGGTCGACGGACACATCAGCTACCAGGGTTGAACCGATACGAGCCCGCCACCCGGCGGGCTCGCCAGCTCCGTAGGGTGTCGCGGGGTCGCCCAGGCCGCAGGCACCAACCGCTGAAGGCCGCGGTGCGCACGGCGCACCCTACGTCCAGGCGACCTTCCCATCCGCGACACGCCCCGCTCTTGCCACGACATTGGACGAAGTAGTGACTCGACGGTCATGATCCACGTCAGGTTAGGCAGCCGAAATTTTCCAAATGCCACCGCCCTATGACCCCGCTCGCGCCCGAAGGCGCCGGCCTGGCGTCGCGCTGGCCTTGTTCAGGAGCTTTTGATTTATGTCGCGCTTACCTGTGATCGTGGGTTTTGGGGGTTACAACGCAGCCGGGCGCAGCTCCTTCCACCACGGCTTCCGTCGCACCGTGCAGGAGTCGCTGGAACCCCAGGCGCGCCAGGAAACCCTGGCCGGATTGGCGCAAATGATGAAACTGGTGCGCGTGGTCGATGGCCAGTACCAGGATCAGGACGGCCAGGCGCTGAGCCTCGCCGACATCGAAAGCCGCTACGCCAAGGAGATCCTCGCCGGCACCCTGGTGCGCCGTCTCGAGAAGCAGCACCTGGACCCGGACGCCGCCCACTGGCAGAAAAGCATCAGCCTCGCCCCCGTCAATGGCGCCAACCTGAGCTTCATCACCCAGCGCAAGCAACTGCCCGAGCCGCTGCCGGCCAACTGGTCGGTCGAAGAGCTCGAAGGCAACGAAGTACGCGTAACCCTGCATGACAGTTGCGAATTCAAGATCGACAGCTATCGCCCGCTGGCAGTGAAATCCGCCGGCCAGTTGCCCACCGGCTTCGAGCCGAGCGAGCTGTACAACGCCCGTTTTCACCCCCGCGGCCTGGCCATGACCGTAGTCGGCGTCACCGACGCCCTGCGCTCGGTGGGCATCGACTGGCAGCGCATCGTCCAGCACGTCGCCCCGGACGAGATCGCCGTATTCGCCAGCTGCATCATGAGCCAGCTCGACGAGAACGGTTTCGGCGGCATGATGCAGTCGCGTCTCAAAGGTGGTCGCGTCACGGCCAAGCAACTGGCCCTGGGCCTGAACACCATGCCGGCGGACTTCATCAACGCCTATGTGCTCGGTAGCGTCGGCACCACCGGCAGCATCACCGGTGCCTGCGCCACCTTCCTCTACAACCTGCAGAAGGGCATCGAGCAGATCGCCTCAAGCAAGGCGCGCGTGGTCATCGTCGGCAGCAGCGAGGCGCCGATCAACCAGGAATGCATCGAGGGCTACGGCGCCATGGGCGCACTGGCCACCGAGGAAGGCCTGCGCCAGATCGAAGGCAAGAGCGAGGTGGACTTCCGCCGCGCCAGCCGCCCGTTCGGCGACAACTGCGGCTTCACCCTGGCCGAAGCCTGCCAGTTCGTGGTGCTGATGGACGATGAGCTGGCCCTGGAGCTGGGCGCCGACATCCACGGCGCGGTGCCGGACGTGTTCATCAACGCCGATGGCTTCAAGAAATCCATTTCCGCCCCCGGCCCGGGCAACTACCTGACCGTGGCCAAGGCCGTGGCCAGCGCCGTGCAACTGCTCGGCCTCGATGCCGTGCGCAACCGCAGCTTCGTCCACGCCCATGGCTCCAGCACACCGGCCAACCGCGTCACCGAGTCGGAAATCCTCGACCGCGTCGCGGCGGCCTTCGGCATCGAGCAATGGCCGGTGACCGCAGTGAAGGCCTTCGTCGGCCACTCCCTGGCCACCGCCAGCGGCGACCAGGTTATCGGCGCCCTCGGCGCCTTCAAGTACGGCATCGTGCCGGGCTTGAAGACCATCGACGCAGTCGCTGGCGACGTGCACCAGGATCATCTAAGCCTGTCCACCGAAGACCGCAAGGTGGGTGAGCAGGCGCTGGACGTGGCCTTCATCAACTCCAAGGGCTTCGGCGGCAACAACGCCAGCGCCCTGGTGCTGGCCCCACACGTGACCGAGCGCATGCTGCGTAAGCGTCATGGCCAGGTCGCTTTCGAGGCCTACCTGGCGCGCCGTGAAGGCACACGCGCCGCCGCTGCCGCGTACGACCAACTTGCCCTGCTGGGCAAGCTGGACATCATCTACAACTTCGGCAACGACATGATCGACGACCAGGCGATCTCCATCACCACCGAAGAAGTGAAGGTGCCTGGCTTCGACCAGCCGCTGGTGTTCAGGAAGGACGCGCGTTACAGCGATATGCTCGATTGAGCGAAGCAGCAACGACGCACAAACCGTAGGAGCGAGCTCTGCTCGCGAAGCTTCTGGATCGCCGGGGTTCGCGAGCAGAGCTCGCTCCTACAGGTAACTTGCCAAGGCTAAAGACCGCGCGCCCGCTCGATCATC
>NZ_RHQP01000011.1:0-54895 GCF_003935465.1 Pseudomonas sp. o96-267 | reverse complement strand
CCTTCCTTCCTCTATCCCCCCACCCCCAACCCCCCCCAAACCCGTGGCCGCGCGGGTGGCGGCCTACGTTTCTTGCGCTTGGGGATTCGCGAGCAGAGCTCGCTCCTACAGGTAACGTGCCAAGGCTAAAGACCGCGCGCCAGCTCGATCAGCTCGCCACGCCACTCGGCGGCAGCCGGCAGCGCCAAGAAAGACGGATTGAGGAAGGATTCGCGCGCCTCGTAGGTCAGCGTCTCGCCGGCCAGATCCAGCACTTCGCCACCCGCCCCCTCCAGCACGCCCTGCGCCGCAGCGGTATCCCACTGCGAGGTGGGCGCCAGGCGTGGATAGCAGTCGGCATTGCCTTCGGCCAGCAGGCAGAATTTCAACGAGCTGCCGATATTGGCCAGCGCCGGCTCGCCGAAACGCGCGGAAAGCCCCGCCAGCAGAGTTTCCTGCGCGGCGCTGGAGTGACGTTTGCTGGCTACCAGGGTGAAACCCTGCGCAGGCGCCAGGCGCACGCTGATCGAATACTCCTCGCCCGGCACGTCGCTACACCAGGCGCCCAGACCAGCGCCGCCGTAATAGCAGCGGCCATTGGCGGGAATACCCACCACACCGAAGACCACTCGTCCCTGTTCGATCAACGCGACATTGACCGTGAACTCTTCGGAGCCGGCGATGAATTCCTTGGTGCCATCGAGCGGATCGACCAGCCACCAACGCGTCCAGGCGGCGCGCTCAGCCAGCGGAATGTCGGCGGCCTCCTCCGACAGCACCGGCACCTCCGGCGCCAGCGCCTGCAGGCCATCGAGCAGGATATGGTGCGCGGCCAGGTCGGCGGCGGTCACCGGCGAGGCATCGGCCTTCTCCGTCACCGCCACATCGCTGCGCCAGTACGGCAGGGTCGCCGCGCCGGCGGCACGAACCAGGTCGATTACCTTGGGGATGTAGGGATGGCTCATGGACGGTACTCCCCGCGCTGAGTCAGCAGGTCGCGCACCAGGTACAGCGCCGCCAGTGCGCGGCCTTCACTGAACTGTTCGTGCTTGGCCAGGCTGGACAGCTCGCGCAGGCTGATGCGGTCGACCCGCATCGGCTCGGGCTCGTCACCCGGCAGGCGCTCTTCATACAGATTGCGCGCCAGCACCACCTGAATCTTCTGGCTCATGTAACCGGGTGACAGGCTCAGCTCGGTGATGTACTCCAGCTCGTGCGCGCCGAAACCGGCCTCTTCCTTGAGCTCGCGGTTGGCCGCCACCAATACGTCCTCACCCGGCTCGATCAGGCCCTTGGGCAGCGAC
Organism: Pseudomonas sp. o96-267; assembly: GCF_003935465.1. Taxonomy (NCBI): domain Bacteria; kingdom Pseudomonadati; phylum Pseudomonadota; class Gammaproteobacteria; order Pseudomonadales; family Pseudomonadaceae; genus Pseudomonas; species Pseudomonas sp. o96-267. The sequence goes on along the minus strand of NZ_RHQP01000011.1, from coordinate 53,612 downwards.
AGCTGGTAGTCATCGGTGCCGCCGCAATACTCCTCGATCAGCACCGCGTGCTCGGCGTCGAGCATCGCCACCACCATCACCGCGCCATAGCCCGAGCCCTTACCGACCAGTCGCTCATAGGTGCGCTCCGTGCCGTTGGAGAAGCGCAACTGCACTTCCTCGACACGAAACAGACGGCTGCTGGCGACAATTTCGCGAGCGAGAACCGTGGGCTTTTGGCGCATGAGGCGACTCCTTGGCGGGACCGAGCGGGTTATCATACAGCGGCTTTTGCCATTATCCGTGGCCGAGATTGCATCAAGGCGAAACAGGCTACGGAACAATTGTTCCCGATCAGAGAGATGCGCATGCCCGTACTACCCTGGCAGCAGATCGACACCGTCCTGCTGGACATGGACGGCACGTTGCTCGACCTGCACTTCGACAACCACTTCTGGCTCACCCACCTGCCGCAGCGCTACGCCGAGCACCATGGCGTCAGCCTGGCGCTGGCCCAGGCCGAACTGCTACCGCTGTTTCGCGAGCATGCCGGTACGCTGAACTGGTACTGCACCGACTTCTGGAGCCGCGAGCTGCGGCTGTCGATCCGCGAGCTCAAGCGCGAGGTCGCGCACCTGATCGCCCTGCGCACCGATGCAGAACTGTTTCTGCGCGCTCTGCGCGAAGCTGGCAAGCGCGTGGTGCTGATCACCAACGCGCACCGCGACTCACTGTCACTGAAACTGGAACGCGTCGAGCTGGCGCCCTGGTTCGAACGCCTGATCAGCTCCCACGACTACGGTTTCCCCAAGGAGGATCAGCAGTTCTGGTTCGCCCTGCGCCAGGATGTCGACTTCAACCCTGCGAGGGCCCTGTTCATCGACGACAGCCTGCCGATCCTGCGTAGCGCCGGACGCTTTGGCGTCGCCCATCTGCTCGCCGTGCGCCAACCAGACAGCCAGGCCGGGCCTAAAGATACCGAGGAGTTCGCCGCAGTGGAGGACTACCGGGAGTTGGTGCACGGACTGCCTGCGACGCCCTCACTGTAGGAGCCGGCTTGCCGGCGATCGTGAATGATGCCGATCGCCGCCAAGGCCAAGCCCCCGCCGCACCTGAGCGCGGGTTTAGTCAGGAATCCGCAATACCTGCCCCGGATAAATCTTGTCCGGGTGACTGAGCATCGGCTTGTTGGCCTCGAATATCTTCATGTAGGCGTTGGCATTGCCGTACTCGGCCTTGGCAATCGCACTCAGCGTGTCGCCCTTCTTGACCGTGACGAAGCGCGCTTCGGGCGCGGGCGTAGTCACGCTGATCTGATCATCGACCTCACCGACACCGGCCACGTTGCCCAGCGCCAGGAGAATCTTTTCCTTCTCCTCCTGGCTGGCCACTTCGCCGCGAGCGATGACCTTGTCGCCCTCGACGCTGACCTCGATGTTGGGGTTGCCCAGGCCAACCTTGGCAACATGTTCCTTGAGCGATTCGGCGGCCTGCGCCTCCTGACCCACCAGTGACTCCCAGAGTTTGACCCCGGCGTCTTTGACAAAGGCAAACAGACTCATGGCAATTCCTCTTGTTCCTTGCGAATGACCGGGCAAAGCGCCCGGAGACCAAAGTCTAGTTCAGGAAACACCCCTGATTAGCGTTCGCGCATTAGAATCCGGGCAAACCAGGAGCCCCCATGGATATAAAGCAGCTGAAATTCCTCGTCGCCCTCGACGAGACCCGCCACTTCGGTCAGGCCGCTGCGCGCTGCCACGTGACCCAGCCGACGCTGTCCATGCGCTTGCGCCAACTGGAAGACGAGCTGGGCCTGGAACTGGTACGTCGCGGGCAGCGCTTCGAAGGTTTCAGCGCCGAAGGTGAGCGTATCCTGGCCTGGGCACGCAGTGTGCTGGCCGCACAGGATGGCCTGCTCGCCGAAGCTGCAGCCTGTCGTGGGCACCTGGTGGGCACCCTGCGCCTGGGCGTGGTGCCGCTGGCCAGTTTCGACCCGATGCGCCTGATCAGTCTGTTCGCCGAGCGTCACCCTGGGCTGCGCTTTCAGTTGCACGCGCTGAGCAGCGATCAGATTCTCGAGGGACTGGTCCGCAATCAGCTCGACCTGGGCCTGTCCTATCTTGATCGCCTTGACCGCGAGCACTTCGCCAGCCTGGAGCTGGCCGAAGCACGCATGGGCCTGCTCTACGATCAGCGCCACTTCCACTTCGTCAGCACCAGTCTGCGCTGGGAGCAGTTGGCCAACCTGCCCCTGGGCCTGCTCTCGACTGGCATGCACTTTCGCCAGTCCATCGATCACAGCTTCCGTGCTCGCGGCCTGAGCCCGCAGGTACGCCTGGAGGCCGATGCCGTGCATCACCTGACTCAAGCGGTCAGCGCCGGGCTGTGCTGCAGCGTCATGCCATTGCCGACCGACGGCGCTCCGACCGACGGTCATCTGCGCCTGCTACCCATCGAGGACGCTCATACTCTGGCACCTCAGGGCCTGATCATGCGCCGTAGCGCCCCTGCCTCACCGCTCGCGCAAGCCTGTTTCGAAGAGGCACGAGAGTGGCTGGCGAACGCTTGATAGATTTGCTCGATCAACACATCAAAGCCAACGATTAGACGCTCCCCGCCCATGGGCCTAGGCTTAGCTGTGTCAATCTGTCACAGAGCGCGCCTCGATGGCCAAGCCAGCCGCCCAGCCGCACATTGCCAGTGCCTATACCTACGCCGAACTCGGTGACGGTCGCGCGCAGCACGCTGCACTGGCCGAAGAATGTGCCCTGGCGATCAGCTACAACGACCTGAACCAGGCGGTGATGATGGTTTCGCCCCATCACCTGGAAGATTTTGCCGTCGGCTTCAGTCTTGGCAACGACTTGATCAAGTCAATCGACGACATCTATGACATCCAGTTGCGCGGCCTCGGTGACAGCCGCGAAGCCCGCTTGCAGGTCAGCAGCCGCGCCTTCTGGGCGCTCAAGCAGCAACGCCGACAAATGGCTGGCACCAGTGGTTGCGGCCTGTGCGGCGTGGATGCGCTGGAACAGGCCCTGCCAGCCCTGACGGCTTTGCCAGGCGCCACCCTGCCACCGCTTGCACACCTGAGCGGCCTGCGCGAGCGCATCGGTGAGCAGCAGCAACTAGCACGCCACAGCGGCGCACTGCATGCAGCCTTGTTCATCGATGCCAGCGGCGAGATTCGTCTGTGCCGTGAAGACATCGGTCGCCATAACGCCCTGGACAAGCTGATCGGCGCCATCGCGCGCGAACGTATCGACACTCACGGTGGCTTCGCCCTGGTCACCAGCCGCTGCAGCCTGGAACTGCTGCACAAGGCGGTACGTGCCGGCATCGGCACCCTGGTGAGCCTGTCCGCGCCCACCGCACTGACCGTGGACTGGGCGCGGCGCCATCGCCTCAACCTGATCCACCTGCCCCATCACAGCACGCCGCGGGTCTACAGCCCTGCGCCTGACGAAGAAGAACGACCATGAGCCTGCAACCCGTCAACCCTCGCTATAAGCCCTACAAAGGCCCAGCCGCTGGCTGGGGTGCACTGAACGCCGTGACCCGTTTCTGGCTGGACAGCAAGCAGCCGTTCAAGAACCTGCGCGCGCTGCTCAAGACCAACCAGAACGGCGGTTTCGACTGCCCCGGCTGCGCCTGGGGCGATTCGCCCGAAGACGGCCATATCAAGTTCTGCGAGAACGGCGCCAAGGCGGTCAACTGGGAAGCCACCAAACGCCGTGTGGACCCCGCCTTCTTCGCCCGCTACACGGTCAGCCAATTGCGCGAGCAGAGCGACTACTGGCTCGAATACCAAGGTCGCCTGACCCACCCGATGCGCTATGACGCCAGCACCGATCGCTACACGAAGACCACCTGGGCCGAAGCCTTCGCCCTGATCGCCAGGCATCTGAAGGCGCTGCCGAGTCCGGATCACGCCGAGTTCTACACCTCCGGCCGGGCCAGCAACGAGGCGGCATACCTCTACCAGTTGTTCGTGCGCGCCTATGGCACCAATAACTTCCCCGACTGCTCGAACATGTGCCACGAGGCCAGCGGCGTCGCCCTTGGCCAGAGCGTGGGCATCGGCAAGGGCAGCGTGACCTTCAACGATTTCGAGCATGCCGACGCCATTTTCGTCCTCGGCCAGAACCCTGGCACCAACCACCCGCGCATGCTCGAACCGCTGCGTGAAGCGGTCAAACGCGGCGCCCAGGTGGTCTGCTTCAACCCGCTCAAGGAACGCGGCCTGGAGCGTTTCCAGCATCCGCAACACGCGCTGGAGATGCTCACCAACGGCTCCGAGCCGCTGAACACCGCGTTCTTCCGTCCAGCCCTGGGCGGCGACATGGCCGCCATGCGCGGCATCGCCAAGTTCCTGCTGTTGTGGGAGCGCGAGGCGCAGTCCAAGGGTGAAGCAGCGGTGTTCGACCATGCTTTCATCGCTGAGCACACCGATGGTGTCGAGGCCTACCTGAAGCTACTCGACGACACTACCTGGGAGGCGCTCGAAGCCCAGTCCGGCCTGAGCCTGCTGGAAATCGAACAGGCGGCGCGCATGTACCGCCGTGCCGAGCGTGTGATCATCTGCTGGGCCATGGGCATCACCCAGCACCACCATTCGGTGGCTACTATTCAGGAAATCGTCAACCTGCAACTGCTGCGCGGCAACCTCGGCCGCCCCGGCGCCGGCCTGTGCCCGGTGCGTGGCCACAGCAACGTGCAGGGCGACCGCACCATGGGCATCAACGACCGCCCGCCGGTCACGCTACTCGACGCCCTGGAAAAGCGCTTTCAGTTCAAGGTACCGCGCGAGAATGGCCACAACACCGTCGAGGCGATCAACGCCATGATCGACGGCCAGGCCAAGGTATTCATCGGCCTCGGCGGCAACTTTGCCCAGGCCACACCAGACAGCCCGCGTACGCACAAGGCGCTGCAGAGCTGCGACCTCACCGTGCAGATCAGCACCAAGCTCAATCGCAGTCACCTCACCGTTGGCCGCGACGCGCTGATCCTGCCGTGCTTGGGCCGTACCGACATCGACCATCAGGCCGGTGGCCCGCAGGCGGTGACGGTGGAAGATTCGTTCAGCATGATCCACGCCTCCTACGGCCAGCTCGAACCGCTCTCCGGCAGCGAGATGCGCTCGGAGCCGGCCATCGTCGCCGGGATCGCCAAGGCCACCCTGGGCAACCACCCGGTGGACTGGGACGCGCTGATCGCCGACTACGACCGCATCCGCGAGCTGATCGCCGACACCATCCCCGGCTTCCAGGATTTCAACCAGCGTGTCGCTCACCCCGGCGGTTTCTACCTCGGCAACTCGGCCGGCGCGCGGCAGTGGAAAACGGCATCCGGCAAGGCCAACTTCAAGGCCAATGCGCTGCTCGACGACCTGCTGCCTCCGCAGGTGCGCGAAAGCGGAGAGACGCCGGATCTGATCCTGCAGACCCTGCGCTCGCACGATCAGTACAACACCACGGTGTATGGCCTCGACGACCGTTACCGCGGCGTGCGCGGGCAGCGCGATGTGCTCTTCGCCAACGAGGCGGACATCCTGCGCCTGGGCTTCAAGCCCGGGCAGAAGGTGGACATCCGCTCGTTGTGGAACGATGGCATCGAACGCCGGGTGAGCGGTTTCACCCTGCTCGCTTTCGATATCCCGGCCGGCCAGGCCGCTGCCTACTTCCCCGAAGCCAATCCGCTGGTGCCGCTGGAAAGCGCCGGCGTCGGCAGCAGCACACCGACCAGCAAGTTCGTCGCCATCCGCCTGCAGGCTGCCAGCGGCGGCAATCTGCTGGGCAGCAGCGCAGCAAGCTGACCGGCGGCCAGGAACCTCGTACAGAAATCGCTGGTCAATGGCGTAACGCTCGCCATCTGGCGGTTTCTGTTATCGAGGTGTCCATGAAGTCTCTGCAACTCTTCTTTCTTTCCCTTGGCCTGACTAGCGGCGGTTTTGCCTTTGCCGGCAATACCGAGGCCGGCCTGGGCGGCGCACTCGGTGGCGCAGTGGGTGCGATGGTTGGTCAGCAGGTCGGTGGCAACACTGGCGCTGCGGTCGGTGCCGGTCTCGGTGGCGCCGCCGGCAGCATGGTCGGCGCGGATCGCCGCAGCCGTACCGAAGCAGCGATTGGCGGCGCCCTGGGCGCAGCGGGCGGTAACGTCGTCGGCCAGCAGGTAGGTGGTAACACCGGTGGCGTGGTCGGTGCAGCAGTCGGCGGCGGCGCTGGTGGCGCGCTGGGCAACTACATGGGCAACGCCAGCTACGACGATGATCGTCGCGGCAAGCATCACAAACACCATGGCAAGAAGCACAAGAAGCACCACAAACACTGGCGCCGTCACTGACGGATGCCTGGGGTCTGTTGGCATTTCGACGCAAGCCGCGTTGCCGCGAGAAATGGCTCCCGGTTAGGCGCAGGACGCAGGTAATGGTCATTCCCTTGCCAAGTCCTGCAACAACAGCGGGAGTCATTTCCCGCGCAACCCGAAGGGCCGGGCCAGTTTTAGCGTGGAGCGTCGTTACTCGACGGCTCATTTGGGCAACCAAACTTCGCGTCTCGTGCCTAGCTCCGCGCTAAAACTGGCTCCGGCGCGGTCGCGGCGAAACGCCAACAAACCCCATCACCCAGGGTTCATGGCGACGACCGAAGGCCACTTCAACCTGCGCCTTGAACCCTGTCTGTTCGTAGCTGCGCTCCCAGCCACGCGCTAATTCACGATAGGCGTAGGGCACACTCAGGCGGTCATTCTCCAGGCGAATGGTGGCGCCATAACCGGCTTCTGCAGCGTGGCGATAGGGTTCGATACGCCCGGCCAGTAACACCTGACGCTGCCGATCCGGCCAACGCTGGCGCAGCACCTGTGCATCCACGCCCGCATCCACCAGCATCAAACGGCTGGCCTGTTGCTCGACGAATTGCAGGCGACGCTGACGCTCATCGCGCTCCTGCTGTAACACCTCGCTCTCTGGATTGGCGTGCAATTCAGCTTCGGCCCCGCTCAGAGCCTGCCGCGCCTCTTCGACCTGACCTCGGTACAACGGTCCATCCAGCTCCAGCACCAACCAGACCTGGCGTGCCGGCTGTCTGTTCAAGGTTTGCTCATCGGTAGCGGAGAAACCCAGCTCGCGCAGCTTGGCCTCATCCAGCCAGGGCAACTGCCAACCATCACCGGGGCGCTGCCAGCTCAGTTGCAGACGCAGTACGCCATCGTCCTCATCGCGCACCCAGCCACCGTAGACGCGTTGCAACTCGCGCTCGCTGAGCAGCAGTTGTGCCTCGGGCTCGCCGCTGCGGTTGTACCAGACGCCGCCCAGGGCAACGGCATTGCTCAGCAACACCACACCAAGGCCAAGCCATGCTGCCCGCTTCATCGTGCACCTCCCGACGCGCTGCGCCGCCAGCGTTGCAACACCACCAGCAGTAGCACGGCGCTCAACCCGAGCAGGAGGAAGAACAGGTAGCGCGGCAGCAACTGCCACCACCAGTCGAACAGCTTGGCGAAGAGCATGATCAACGCGAAGACCAGGCCGGTGTTGACCACCTCGCCCCAGCCGCGGCGAATGCCGAGCCATATCGTCAACCCGGCGAGGACGAAACCGAGCGTCTGGTACAAGGCCTCGATCCAGCCCGTCGACCAGTCAAGGTAGCTGCCGCCGCCCCAGTAGGACAGCACCAGCACCGGGCCGAGCAGGTAGAGCAGCCCCACCACTCGGTAGCAGGCGGCGAACCCCGGATAACGCCGCTGCTCGAGCACTTGCGGCACGAGCAACAGCGCCGCCAGCGGCATTAACAGCTCCGGCCGTTCCCCCAGCGACCACCAGTGCCAGCCGACCCAGTCGCCAAGGCGAGCCGCGACGAACAGGCCGAAGCAGAGCAATGCCACCACCAGCAACAGACGCTGGCGGCATTGATAAGCCAATAGCAGCGCCAACGCTCCCCAGGGCAGCAGGGCCTTGTCCGACGGGGTGATATTGAAGATCTGCCCGAGCATCGACAGGTTCAGCACGAAGCAGACGAATGCCAGCACCGAGGCCAGCTTGGCGTAATAACCCGAAGTGTCGCGAGCCTGCAGCCAAAAGCACAGCAGCAGGCTGCCCAGGGTACTGCCGACCAAGATGGCGACCTGCGCGAAGGCGTCGAAAAGTCCCCAGAACTGGTAGAACAGAAAGAACAATCCGGCCGCCAGCGCCAGCGCGCCGAACAGCGAGGCCAAGCGCATCCCCAGCGACAGCTGGCGCGCACGAGCATCGGCGTCAATATCCAGCGTCTGGCGAAAGTGCGCCAGCAATTGGCGATGATGGTCGGTGACGGCCTGTTCCTGTGTTGTGCTCAGTTGCAACACCTGCTCCTGGCGCAACTCCGCCAGTTCCTCGCGGAAGGCGGCGATGCGAGCGGCGCGCTGTTGCGCCTGCTCACGCTCGAGATCGGACATGGGCACTCCCTGGCAAATGACTGCCCACAGCCTAGCAGGCCGGACTAGGTCGTGAGCAAGCGCTCCAGCGCAGCACGCAAGGTCTCGGGGATCGCTACTGGGCGATTGCTAGTCCGGTCGACGAACACATGCACGAAGCGCCCAGCGGCACAGGCCTGATCCTCGCCGGCCTTGAAAATCGCCAGCTCGTACTGCACCGAACTGTTACCCAGCTTGCCGACGCGCAGGCCGACGTCGATGGCTTCGGGGAAGGCGATCGAGGCGAAGTAGTCGCACGCCGAGCTGACCACGAACCCAACCACTTCGCCGTCATGGATATCCAGACCACCCTCGGCGATCAGGTAAACATTCACCGCGCTGTCGAAGTAGCTGTAGTAGGTCACGTTATTCACGTGGCCGTAGATGTCGTTGTCGTGCCAGCGCGTGGTGATCGGCTGGAAGTGACGGTAGTCGCTACGCAGGTGTTGGGGTTGGTTCATCGATGGTCCTTGGGTTGGTATCGCGGCTAAATCCCCTCCCACAGGCTGCGGCGCTCTTGTGGGTGGGCTTGAGCCGCGACCTGAATCAGTAAGCAGCCTGATAAATGGTCAGCGCCTGCTGCTCGTTCATCTCGCGCGGATTGTTCACCAACAGGCGCTGCTGCAGCATGGCGTCCGCCGCCAGCGTGGGCAACATAGCCTCACTCACCCCCGCATCACGCAGCCGCGTCGGCAGGCCGCTGCGCTGGCTGAAGCCGGCCAGCGCCTCGATCAGTTGCTCGGTCTGCGCCGCTGCACTGCCGGCCCGCAACTGCTCGCCCAATACCAGCGGCGCCAACTCGGCGTACAGCGGCGCGGCCGCTGGTGCGTTGAACGCCAGTACCTGCGGTAGCACCAGGGCGTTGGACAGCCCGTGAGGAATATGGAAATGCCCGCCCAGGGGATAGGCCAGGGCATGCACCGCCGCCACTGGCGCGTTGGCGAAGGCCTGTCCGGCCAGGCAGGCACCGAGCAACATGGCCTGACGCGCCTCGCGGTTGCTGCCGTTACTCACTACCTCATCGAGGTTGGCCGCAAGCAGACGCAGGGCTTCGCGCGCCAGCAAGTCGGAAAGCGGGTTCTTCTTCAGCGCACTGGTGTAGGCCTCGATGGCATGCACCATGGCGTCGATGCCGGTGGCGGCGGTGACCGTCGCCGGCAGGCCGAGAGTCAGGTCGGCATCGAGCAGAGCCAGGTCCGGCAGCAGCAGCGGCGAGACCACGCCCATCTTGGTGGTCTCGCCGGTGGTGACGATGGCGATCGGCGTCACCTCGGAGCCGGTGCCGGCGGTGGTCGGCACCTGGATCAGCGGCAGGCGCCGACCGCGGGCATTGCCCACGCCGTAGATCTCGTTCAGGGCCTGGGCGCAGTCAGGATGCGCCAGCAGGGCCACCAGTTTGGCCACGTCCATCGAGCTGCCGCCACCAAAGCCGACCACCAGCTCCGCCTGCAGCTCGCGGGCCTGGGCCACAGCGGCCAGCACCACGGCCTCGGGCGGGTCGGCCAGCACCTGATCGAATATCCGCACGTTCATGCCGGCGCGAGAAAAACCCGGCAGCAGCGGTTCCAGCAGACCGAGACGGGTGATACCGGGGTCGGTGACGATCAGCACGCGCCGGGCGCCGCGCTCGCGGCAGAGTTCAGCCAAACGCAGACTGGCGCCGGACTCGCAAAGAATCTGCGCGGTAGTGGCGAAGCTGAATGGGTGCATGGGGTGCTCCTCTTGTTGTAGCCCGGATGCAATCCGGGACCGGTCATGCAAATGTCCCCGGATTGCATCCGGGCTACGCCGCTGGGCGTCTCACGCGTAGGGTGCGCCGTGCGCACCAATAACCCGCGTTAGAACGCGAAACTGTCCTCATCCATGACCATTAGGCATGACGCACCACCCAGCAGGGCTTCGCGGTGTGCACTGGCGCGCGGCAGCACACGACGCAGATAGAAATCGGCGCTGTGCAACTTGGCCTGGTAGAACGCCGCTTCACCGCTACCCGCCTCCAATGCATCCTGCGCCCGCGCCGCGGCTTGCAGCCAGAAACCGGCGAGCAGCACATAAGCCGAGTACTGGAGAAAATCCACCGAAGTAGCGCCGATCTCCTGCGGGTCGCGCTGACAGGCGGCAATCACTTCTGTGCTTAGCTCGCGCCATTCGCCCAAGCGGGCCTGCACCACGCTAGCCATCTGTGCCAGGGCCGGTCGATCCGCCCCGGCATCGCACAGCTGGCTGAACTCGGCCTGCAGTGCGGACAACTCCACACCACCGTCGCCCAGCAATTTACGGCGGATATAGTCCAGCGCCTGAATGCCGTTGGTACCTTCGTAGAGCTGGGTGATGCGACTGTCGCGCATCAGTTGCTCCATGCCCCACTCGCGGATGAAGCCATGCCCGCCATAGACCTGCACACCATGGCTGGCCACTTCCTGGCCCATGTCGGTGAAGAACGCCTTGACGATAGGGATCAGCAGCGCCGCGCGCTTGCCGGCCGCCTTGCGTGCCTCGGCCGCCTCGGCGCCGTGTTCCAGGTCCAACTGGCGGGCGGTGTAAGCGGCGAGCATGCGGCTGCCCTCGACCAGGGTCTTCTGCGTGAGCAGCATGCGTCGCACATCGGGATGATTGATGATTGGGTCGGCTGCCTTGTCCGGCGCCTGCACGCCAGCCAATCCTCGCGACTGCAAACGCTCACGGGCATAACGTAGCGCGCCCTGGAAGGCTGCCTCGCCTATCCCCAAGCCTTGCAGGCCGACCTGAAAGCGCGCGTCGTTCATCATGGTGAACATGCAGGCCAGGCCCTGGTTGGCCTCGCCGACCAGCCAACCGGTGGCGCCGTCGAAGTTCATCACGCAGGTGGAGGCGCCCTTGATGCCCATCTTGTGCTCGATAGCGCCGCAGCTCAGCGCATTGCGTTCACCCGGTGTGCCGTCGGCGGCAGCGACAAATTTCGGTACCAGCAGCAGCGAAATTCCCTTCACGCCAGCAGGTGCATCCGGCAGACGTGCCAGCACCAAGTGGATGATGTTCTCCGACAGATCCTGCTCGCCGCCGCTGATAAAGATCTTGCTGCCGCTGACGCGATAGCTGCCATCGGCCTGCGGCTCGGCGCGGGTACGCAGCAGAGCCAGGTCGGTGCCGGCCTGCGGCTCGGTCAGGCACATGGTGCCCGTCCACTGACCGCTGACCAGCTTGCCCAGGTACTGCTGCTTCAAGGTTTCGCTGCCGTGCTTGCGCAGCGCCAGCACCGCGCCCTCGGTCAGCCCGGAGTAGACACGGAACGACAACGACGCGCCCATCAGCATCTCGTGAAAGGCGAAGGCCACCAGTTGTGGGAAGCCCTGGCCGCCGTACTCCACCGGGCCGGTCATGCTCGCCCAGCCGTTGTCCACGTACTGCCGATAGGCCTCGGCAAAGCCCTTGGGCGTGCTGACCTGGCCGTTTTCCAGGTGACAACCCTCTTCATCGCTGTTGCGATTGAGCGGCGCGACCTCGCCTGCGGCAAAGGCCGCAGCCTCCTCCAGCACGCCGTCAATCAGCTCGCGATCCAGGCCGTTGCCCAGACGCTCGCAGTGGCCGGCAGCATCGAACAGCTCGTGCAGCACGAAGCGCATATCGCGCAATGGCGCCTGATAGCTCATACCCGGCCCTCCTGCACGTCGCTGAAGCGCTTGTTATCGGCGGCCAGACGCTCGATCAACGCCGCCGGTTGCCAATGGCTACCGAAGCGTTCGGCCAGTTGCAGCAGACGCTGACGAAGGGCGCCGACGCCCTCGCCGTCGGCCCAAGCCATCGGGCCTCCGCGCTCGGCAGGGAAACCGTAGCCATTGAGATAGACCCGATCGATATCGTGGCTGTTGGCGGCGATGTTCTCTTCGAGAATCTTCGCCCCTTCGTTGACCAGTGCCAGCAGGCAGCGCTCGAGAATCTCCTCGTTGCCGATATCACGGCGACTGAAGCCCAGGCGCTCGGCCTCGGCTTGCACCAGCGCGTCCACCTCGGGATCGTGCTCCGCCTGACGACTGCCCGGCGCATACAGGTAATAGCCTTTGCCGCTCTTCTGGCCGAAGCGGCCCAGTTCGCACAGGCGGTTGTCCACCTGTACCGACGGGTCGTCCTGGCCCTGGCCGGACAGTTCACGGGCACGCCATTCCAGGTCGATGCCGACCACGTCGTACATGCGAAACGGCCCCATGGCGAAGCCGAAGCCCTGCAGCGCCGCGTCCACCTGGTGCGGCCAGGCGCCTTCGAGCAGCAGCATGCGCGCCTCGCGCACGTAGGTATGCAGCATGCGGTTGCCGATGAAACCGTGGCAGTTACCGGCGACCACCGCCACCTTGCCCATGCGCGCGCCCAGCTCTTGAGCGGCGTCCAGCACGGCTGGCGCGGTCTTGCCGCCGCGGACGATCTCCAGCAGCTTCATGATGTGCGCCGGGCTGAAGAAGTGAAGGCCCAGCACGGCTTCCGGCCGCGCGGTGACGGCGGCGATGGCATCGATATCCAGCGCCGAGGTGTTGCTGGCCAGGATCGCGCCGGGCTTCATCACCGCGTCCAGCTCGCGGAAGATGCGCTGCTTGAGTTCGAGGTTCTCGTACACCGCTTCGATCACCAGGTCGGCGTCGGCCAGCGCCGCGTAGCTGTCCACCGCTTCGATACGTGCGCGTCGCGCTGCCGCTTCCAGTGAATCGATACGACCCTTGGCGAAGTTATGCGCCCAGGTTTCCTCCGCCATCGCCAGGCCCTGCTCGACCATCTGCGGATTGTTATCCAGCCACAGCACGCGCAAGCCGGCATTGGCCAGGCTGATGACGATACCGCGGCCCATGGTGCCGGCGCCGATCACAGCGGCACAGCGAAGCGGCGAGACGACTTGAGTCATTGTTGTTCCTCTCGAATACGCAGGGAAAAGCTTGGGTCACGATAAGCAAGCCGCTACTATTTTTGAAATTTAGTCTTGTGATACGACGTATTCATCAGATGAATTTCAGCAATTTCGACCTCAACCTCTTGCGGGTGCTGGACGCTCTGCTGCGCGAACAGAACGTGTCGCGTGCCGCCGAGCGCCTGTCCTTGAGCCAGCCTGCCGTGAGCAATGCCCTGAGTCGCCTGCGTGAGTTGCTCGGCGACCCGCTGCTGGTGCGCGTGGGCCGGCGCATGCAACCGACGCCACGAGCACTGGCGCTGGAAGCCCCGATCCGCAGTGCCCTGCGCCAATTGGAACAGAGCCTGAGCGCCGGCGAGACCTTCGAGCCGGGCGAAAGCCGCCAGCGCTTTTGCATCGCCGTTACCGACTACGTGGAGCTGGTATGCATGCCGCGTCTGCTCGACCGCATCAGCCATAAAGCGCCGGGCATTGGCATCGACATTCGCCACCTCAGCCCGAGCCTGCCGATGGAGGCGCTGGACAAGGGCGAGCTGGATCTGGTGCTGGGCCGCTTCGACGAGATGCCGGCGCGCTTCGCCCGTCGCCACTGGATGAGCGAGACACTCAAGCTGGCGGTGCGCCGCGATCATCCGCTGCTGCGCCAGGGCAATCTGGATCTGGATACCTTCCTGCGCCTGCGCCACCTTTGGGTGCATGGCGGGCAGACCCGCGGCATGGTCGATCAATGGCTGGGCGAACAGGGGCTGTCGCGGCAGATTCTCTACACCACACCGAACTACCTTCAGGCGGCGCATATCGTCGGTGGCAGCGAGCTGGCGGCAGTGCTGCCCACCGCCCTCGCCCGACATTTCGCCACGCTGCTGCCACTGCAGTTGTTCGACCTGCCCTTCACCCTCGGCCCCTTCCATCTGGAGGTGGTCAGCCTGGCACAACGCCAACGCGATGCCGCGCTGCAATGGCTGATCGAGGAGATCGTCGCGGTGGCGGGATGATTACCCAGTCACCCGTCCTGTCTTTCCGCCTGCCTATCGGCGCGTCCGCCCAGGTACCAACCGAGCACACCCCATAGCGCAGCACAGAGCGCACCGACCATCACCACCAGCCAGGCGCCGTGGCCGAGCATGTCCAACCCGGCCTTGGCCCAACCGCTGAGGGCATCACCACCGCGATAGACCACGGTGTCGATGAAGTTCTTCGCCTTGTACTTGCTCTCGGCGTCGAGCGGGGCGAAGAGCATTTCCCGTCCCGGCCGGACGAAGGCGTACTCACCAATACGCCGCACGATCATCAACCCCGCCAGCATGGCGAAAGTCGGCGCCAGCGCCAGACCGATAAAGCCCAGACACACCAGTGCCGGTACGATTGACAGCAACACACGTACGCCCAGCTTCTGCGCCACCCGCCCGGTGATGAACAACTGCGCAGCCAGGGCACCGGCCTGCACGACGAAATCGATCACACCGAACACCTTCACCTGGGCGGCGCGATCGGGGAATAGCTCGGCCACCAGGCGCGCCTGCTCGAAATAGAGAAAGGTGCTCACCGAGGTGAGCAGCAAAATGAACGCGCCGATACCCAGCAGATAACGCGAACCGAGCATACGCGTCAGCCCGCTGAACGGATTGCCTGGCACTGGCCTGCGCGGGCTCTCGTTGGCTAGCGCCCCTGACCGCCCGGCGCCCTGGCGCTCGCGCCACTCCATCAGATAACGCTTGAGCGCCATGGCCGCACCGAGCAGCACGGCAGCCATCAGCATCAGTCCCGACTCACCGATAGCGCCGATCAACAAGGCGCTCAACAGCGGTCCACAGAGCCCACCAACGCTAGCGCCCGCAGCAATGAAGGCGAAAAGCCGCCGCGCCTGGGCGCCATCGAACACGTCGGCCATCAGGCTCCAGGCCACCGAGACGACGAACAGGTTGTAGACCGAGATCCACACGTAGAACACCCGAGCCAGCCATACGCTGTCGTGGTCGAGGCGAAACAGCAGGACGAAGGCCAGCAAGTTGAGGCAGAAGAAGCCGTATACCCAGTCGATGAAATGGATACGCGGGACCTTCGAGTTGAGCCAGGCGAACAGCGGCACCGCTAGCAGCATGACGACGAAGGTCGCGGTGAACAGCCACTGCAGATTGTTCACACCACCGGTGATGCCCATCGCCTCACGGATCGGCCGCAACATGAAATAGCCGGCGAACAGACAGAAGAACAAGGCAAAACCGGCCAGCACCGCTGCCAGTTCCTCACCTTCGGCATTGATCGCACGCGCCAGGCGCCGGGTGAGCGCCTGCATCTCAGGCGAACAGCTCGATGATGCGCTGGCGCTGCGCCGCGTCGGGCAGGCGGCCCTGGCCGGCGAGGATGTTGTCAGCCATGTAGCGCGGGTTGGAGGTGGCCGGGATCACCGCCGTCACCGCCGGGTTGGCGAGGATGTACTTGAGCATCAACTGTGCCCAGGACGTGGCATCGAGCTCTACCGCAGCCCAGTCCGGCAGGCTCTTGCCCTTGACCCGATCGAACAGGGCCGAGCGCTGGAAAGGCCGGTTGATAAGCACTGCGATGCCCTTGTCGGCACAGTAGGGCAACAGCTCGCGCTCGGCGTTGCGCTCACCGATGGAGTAGTTGAACTGGACGAAATCCACTGGTTCCTTGCGCAGGACCTCGAGCAGGCGCTCGTGGGCGGAATCCAGGTAGTGAGTCACGCCGATATAACGTACCCGGCCCTGTTCTTTCAGCTCGCGCAACAGGCCAAGCTGAGTGCTGGTGTCCTGCAGGTTGTGCACCTGCATCAGGTCGATGGTGTCGGTCTTGAGCGCGGCGAAACTGGCTTCGACCTGCCGCTCGCCAGCAGAACGCCCGGTGGAGGACACCTTGCTGGCCAGGAACAGTTTTTTGCGCATGTCGCCTTCTGCGGCCAGAGCGCCACACACCGCTTCGGCCCGCCCGTAGCTCGGCGCGGTATCCACCAGGCTGGCGCCACCGTTGACCAGTGCCTGCAACACCTCGCGCAAGGGCTGTAGCGCCTCGTCGCTCATCGCCACATCGTGGGTGCGTGAGGTACCCAGACCGATCACCGGCAGCAGTTCACCGCTACTGGGAATCGCCCGGCTCAGCAGTGTTTCGGCGGCGAAGACGGAGGACGGTAACCAGGGCATCAGGACAGCTAACGCTGCCAGGCTGGCGCTACCTTGCAGGACTCGGCGGCGAGTAGGCATGACGTGGCTCCTCTAACAGTGACCGGTTGGTTATAGGCACTGACCGCGCTGAGACCAAGGCGTTACATCCGCTACCGATTCGCTATCGACCGAGAAAGACAGCAAGGGAATCCGCCGGAGGCCGGCAGTGACGGGCGCAAGAGGGGAAATACGGCAGGCTACGGACGCAATATCCGGTAACCAAAAACGCCGCTGCGCCAGGCGGGATAACGGCGCAGCGGTCGGGAAACAGTTATCAGGCTGCGCGCGAAGAAGAGTCGCTGATCAGCATACCGTGGGAGACGAGAAAGCAGCGATGACCGTTCTGCAGGGTCAGGGGGCTGCGACTGGCAATCACCCAGCCTTTGCTCAATAGCTGCTCGATATGCGCACGCAGTGCGGGCAGGTGGCGCTGTTCCTTCATGGCCGACTCCTCATGTAATGGGTGACACTGCACCCAGTGGCTCATCCGTGACACATATCGCAAAATGGTAGTGGCGCAATGCCAGGAAAGAAAGCGGCGCGATTATGTAATTTCTTGTAGGACATTCGCTATACCCCCCCGTCACATCAGCGCTGCGCTGACTCCGCTTGCGGCTCTTTCCGAGGGGTGGAAAACATCAGCTAATGGTCTTCCAGTTTGCCGTAGTGCAGCAGTGCCACATCGGGCAGGTGATGCTGGAGCAGATTCCATGGCACGCGCTCGCCCTGCGCTGGCAGCAGCTGCAAAGCCTGCGCGATACGGGCCATCAGCAATGGCCTGCGGGGTCGCTCGGGAAGAGGCGCAGAACCTCGAGTGAGCGCCACGACTGGCCTCAGGCGCCCGAGCAGCGCTAAGCTGTGGCGATGACCACTCCCTACCTGACCTCGCAGCAGACCAGCAGCACGGACGCCGCCAGCAGCCTGCGGCTGGGTGGTGACTGGACGCTGGCCCACTACAGCCAGCTCGAACCCCAGGTGCTGGCCCTACGCGAACGCCTGCAGGGCAAGGAGTCCGTCGACCTGAGCGACCTGGCCGCGCTGGATACCGCCGGCGCCGCGTTGCTGGTGGAACTGTTCGGCAGCGAACGCCTGCGCCAGCTCAGCAAACAACGCGAATTCAACGAGCACCGCCGCGCACTGCTGCTGACAGTGGCCGATGCCATGGCCGACAGCCAGCAGGCTCAGACGCCGCCGGAGCCGTCGGTGCTGCGTGAGGTGCTCGGGCACATCGGCGAAGTGGTCGAAAGCATGTGGCACCAGGGCCGCGCGTTGCTCGGGTTCATGGGCCTGACCCTGACCAGCATGCTGGCGATACTGGTGCGGCCGACCCGCTGGCGCCTGACCTCGCTGACCGCGCACTTGGAGCAGTGCGGGCTCAATGCCGTGCCCATCGTCGCCCTGCTGACCTTTCTGGTGGGCGCCGTGGTGGCCTTTCTCGGCGCGACCATCCTCGCCGACTTCGGCGCCAGCATCTACACGGTGAATCTGGTGGCCTTCTCCTTCCTGCGCGAATTCGGCGTGCTGCTCACTGCGATTCTCATGGCCGGCCGCACCGCCAGCGCCTTCACCGCACAGATCGGCTCGATGAAGGCCAACGAGGAAATCGACGCCATCCGCACCCTCGGCCTGAGCCCCATCGAACTGCTGGTGCTGCCGCGCGTTTTCGCCATGCTCATCGCCCTGCCGATATTGACCTTCATCGCCATGCTCAGCGGCATGCTCGGCGGCGCACTGGTCTGCGCGCTGTCACTGGATATTCCGCTGGCCATGTACCTGTCGATCCTGCAGGAAAGCGACCTGCTGCGGCACTTTCTGGTCGGCCTGCTAAAGGCGCCGATCTTCGCCTTCCTGATCGCCCTGATTGGCTGCCTGGAAGGTTTCAAGGTCAGCGGCAGCGCACAGTCGGTGGGTGAGCACACCACCTCGGCGGTGGTGCAATCGATCTTCGTGGTCATCCTGCTCGACGCCCTGGCGGCGTTGTTCCTGATGGAGATGGGCTGGTGAGCCAGGAAACCGTCATCGAGGTACGCGACCTGAGCAATCGCTTCGGTAGCCAGGTGGTGCACGAGCACCTGGATTTCGATCTCTATCGCGGCGAGATCCTCGGCGTGGTCGGTGGCTCCGGTACCGGCAAATCCGTGCTGCTGCGCAGCATCGTCGGCCTGCGCCAACCCAATGCCGGCACCGTGCGCGTGTTCGGCGAAGAACTGCTGAGCCTGCCGCCCGAGCGGCGCTCGCAACTGGAACGGCGCTTCGGCGTGCTCTACCAGCGCGGCGCGCTGTTCTCCTCGCTGACCGTCAGCGAGAACATCGCCCTGCCGCTGATCGAACACGCCGGCCTGTCGCGCGCTGCAGCCGAGCGCCTGGCCAGGGTCAAGATCGCCCTCGCCGGCCTACCGCAGGACGCCGGCAGCAAGTACCCCAGCTCGCTGTCCGGTGGCATGGTCAAACGCGCCGCCCTGGCCCGCGCGCTCGCGCTCGACCCGGACATCCTGTTTCTCGACGAACCCACCGCCGGCCTCGACCCGATTGGCGCGGCGGCCTTCGACCAATTGATCCGCACCCTCAGCGACAGCCTCGGTCTGAGTGTATTTCTGGTGACTCACGATCTGGACACGCTCTACAGCATCTGCGACCGGGTCGCGGTGCTGGCGCAGAAGAAGGTGCTGGTAGCCGACCGCCTGGACGTGGTGGCTGCCACCGACAACGCCTGGATTCAGGACTATTTTCACGGCCCGCGTGGACGCGCGGCTGCACAGGCCGCCGCAGCGGTAGGGAGTCAATGAATGGAACCCAGAGCCCATCATGTGCTGATCGGCCTGTTTACCGTGCTCACGGTGGGCGCCGCGCTGCTGTTCGGCCTGTGGCTGAACAAGGCCGGCGCTGATCGCGCCGTTACCGACTACGAGGTGATCTTCAACGAGGCGGTCACCGGCCTGTCGCAAGGCAGCGCCGTGCAGTACAGCGGGATCAAGGTCGGCGACGTGATCAGCCTGGGGCTCGATCCGAACGATCCGCGTACCGTGCGGGCGCGGATTCGTATTGTCGGCCATACGCCGATCAAGCAGGACACCCGTGCCCGCCTGGCGATCACCGGCATCACCGGCCTGGCGGTGATCCAACTGCATGGTGGCAGCCCGGAAAGCCCACCACTGGAGAGCACCGATGGCGAACCCGGCATCATCATCGCCGACCGCTCGCCCCTGTCGCGGCTGATGGCCAACGGCGAAGACCTGGTGGTCAACATCACCCGCCTGCTCAATCGCGCCAACCGCATGCTGTCACGCGAGAACGCCGAGCGCGTGTCGCGCACGCTGGAAAATCTGGAGCAGGCCACTGCCGGCATCGCCGAGCAGCGTGATGAGCTGGGTGAAACCCTGCGTCAGACCAGTGCCGCCACCCGCGAAGCGGCCGAACTGATGCGCACGGCCAATCGCCTGCTCGATGGCCAGGGCAGCCAGGTGCTGGAGAACGCCGAGCGCCTGATGGCCTCGCTGGAACGCAGCAGCCGCAATATCGAGGAGCTGCTGCAAAACAACCGCAGCGCGCTGGACAACGGTATGCAGAGTCTCGGTGAGCTGGGCCCGGCAGTTAGCGAACTGCGTGACACCCTCGGCACCCTGCGCAGCTTCTCTCGCCGCCTGGAGCAGGACCCCACCGGCTACCTGCTGCGCAACGACAGCATCAAGGAGTTCCAACCATGAAGCGCCTGTCCCTGCTGCTGGCCGCCGGCCTGCTCAGCGCCTGCTCGATCCTGCCGCAGAGCGAGCCCCTGGATATCTACCTGCTGCCAGGCGCCACCCTGCCGGCACAAACCCAGGGCGTCGACTGGTCGCTGCGAGTGAACAGCCCGGTCAGCAACCAGTTGCTAGACGGCACACGCATCGTCGTGCTGCCCGAGCCCGGCCGGGTCAACACCTACCAGGGCGTGCGCTGGAGCGAGCGCACGCCGCAGTTGCTGCGAGGCCGTCTGCTCGACGCGTTTCAGGATGATGGCCGCGTTCAGGCATTGAGCAACGAAGAGCAACGCCTGCAGGCCGACCTGGAGCTGGTCAGTGACCTGCGCAGCTTCCACAGCCAGTATCGCGATGGCGTTGCCGAGGCACTGATCCAGCTCGACGTGCGCCTGGTCGACGGGCGCGATCAGCGCATCCTCGGCAGCCGCCGCTTCAGCGTCAGTCAGCCGGCGAGTGATACGTCGATTGCTGCAGTAGTGAAAGCCTTCGGCCAGGCTGGCGATCGATTGTCCCGCGAGCTGGTGGACTGGACGCTGGCCGAAGGGCAACGAAGTCGCCGGCCATAAGCACATGGCAGCGCACACGTGATCATCGGTGCACACAGCACATCCTACGCGATGGATGCCGCTACCGTAGGGTGCGCCGTGCGCACCAATCCACCCCCTACACAGCCAACCAATCGCGCACCTCGGCGTAGGGGTAATCCTCCAGCGCGGCGAAGCCGGCCAGCTGACGTGCCTTGAGCTTGGTCAATAGCGGCGTGGTCACGCCACAGAGAAAACGCGTCAGGCATTCGTGGCTCGGCCTGTAGCCGGCGTGCTGCTGGTGCTTCTCGATGAAGGCGGCGCACAGCGCCTCGGCATCACGTCCGCTCAAGGGCGGTAGTTCCGGAGGCTGCGGCAAGGTCGCGACCTGACCCCGGCACACCGAACAATGTCCGCAATGCTCGGGCGCCTGTTCGTCACCAAAGTACAAGGCGAGGCGCCGGCTCAGGCATTCGCGGCTCTCGAACAAACCGAGCATGGCCTGGATACGCGCGATTTCGCTGGCCTCGTGGGCGCGGAAGTGCGCGTGCAGATCGCCGGCCAGGGCTGCCACATCGAAGTCGCCATCGAGCACGGCGTAGACCTCGGTCATCTGCTTGCTTTCCAGCTCCAGCCAGCCCCTTTCCTGAAAGTAATCCAGCGCCTTGACCACCCGCGCCCGTTCGGCGCCGTGGTCGCGATACAGCACGTCGAAATCCAGGGTGCTCCAGGTTCGCGCCCGCCGTGAGCTGGCAAGAATCGCCTCGACGAACTGGCGGCGCTCGCCCTCGAACTTGGCCAGCAGCACGTCATCTTCCAACAGCAGCTTGAAGCGGTACTCGGCGAAGTACGCATAACGCGGGGCGATGATGCCGCGCAGTTCCAGCTGCACCAGCAGGGTCTTGAGTGGCAACACGCGGATATTGCTCAGCTCCGACAGCTGCCCGAGCATCAGCTCCCACTGCCCGCCCGTGCCGACCGCGCGCAGATCATCGAGCACGGCGCGGATGCCGCTGAGTTCGGGCGTATCGCCAAAAACGAAATTCTCCAACACGCTGAGGCCATCGCGGCTGGCCAGCACAAGGCAGTCCGAAGACTGGCCGTCACGTCCGGCACGGCCGATCTCCTGGCTGTAGTTCTCCACCGACTTGGGCAGGTCGAAGTGCACCACGTTGCGGATATCACGCTTGTCGATGCCCATGCCGAAGGCGATGGTGGCGACGATGCACTCCAGCTCGCCAGCCATGAAACGGCGCTGGATCGACTCACGTACGTCATGGGCCATACCCGCGTGGTAAGCGCTGACCGCCAGACCGTCGCGCGCCAGATGCTCGGCGACCTGCTCGGCAGTCTTCTGCTGGGTGACGTAGACAATGCTCGCCTGGCCGCGTCGCGGCGCCAGCCATTGCTGCAGACGCTGCTGCTTGGCACCTCCGGGCACGGGCTCGACCAGCAGATTGAGGTTGGGCCGGTAGAAACCGGTGGTGACCACGTCCGCCTCGGCGATGGCGAATTTCTCGCGCATATCGGCGATCACCTTGGGCGTCGCAGTGGCGGTCAGCAGCAGCACCTGCTTGATGCCGAACTGGCGCTGATAGTCGGGCAGCTTGAGGTAGTCCGGGCGGAAGTTGTGGCCCCACTCGGAGATGCAGTGCGCCTCGTCGACCACCAGCAGGGAGATCGGCACCTGAGCGATGAAATTGCGAAAACGCTCGTTCTTCAGGCGCTCCACCGAGATCATCAGGATCTTCAGCTCGCCGCTGCGCGCGCGATTCATCACCTCGGCGGCCTGCTCGCGGCTCTGCGCCGAATCGATACTGGCCGCGGCGATACCATGGGCATGCAGGAACGCCAACTGATCCTGCATCAGCGCCAGCAGCGGCGAAATCACCAGGGTCAGGTGTGGCAGATGCAAGGCCGGCAACTGATAGCACAGCGACTTGCCCGAGCCGGTGGGAAAGATCGCCGCCGCCGAACGACCGGCGAGCACAGCGCTGATCACCGTTTCCTGGCCGGGACGCAGTTGATCGAAACCGAAGACACGTTTGAGGGTAGACATGCGCTGTCACTCCATTGACCGCTGAATGGCCCCTGACCATAACGCGGTTAGGTAGGGTGCGCCATGCGCACCTACGTCTTGCAGTGCGTAGGGCGGGCTCAGGAGCGCCAGCGAACAGCCCGCCGCCCATGCCAGGCTCGGCCTCGCACTTGCACCAGGTGAAGCAATGGCGTACTGCCTTCGGCGAGTACGCCCTACTTCGCTGTAAGCAGTCGCCAACAACGACAAAGCCGCCCGAAGGCGGCTTTGTCAGAGAACACGGCTCAGCTTACAGCTGCGGACCGGCGTTCTTGATGGCGTCGCTGACATCGAACTTGGTGAAGTTGTCGATAAACAGCTTGGCCAGGCCTTTGGCGGCTTCGTCGTAGGCGTTCTTGTCTGCCCAGGTGTTGCGCGGGTTGAGCAGGTTGGTCTCGACGCCCGGCACCGACTTCGGCACATCCAGGTTGATGATCGGCAGGTGCTCGGTCTCGGCACCGATCAGCGCGCCGCTCTGAATGGCGGCGATCACACCACGGGTAGTGGGGATGTTGAAACGCTTGCCGACGCCGTAGCCACCGCCAGTCCAACCAGTGTTGACCAGGTAGACCTTGGAACCGAAGGCGTTGATGCGCTTGATCAGCAGCTCGGCGTAGACGCCAGCCGGACGCGGGAAGAACGGTGCGCCGAAGCAGGTGGAGAAGGTCGACTTGATGCCGCCGCCCGAACCCATTTCGGTGGAACCGACCAGCGCGGTGTAGCCGGACAGGAAGTGGTAGGCCGCCTGCTCGTTGTTGAGGATCGACACCGGCGGCAGAACGCCGGTCAGGTCGCAGGTCAGGAAGATCACGGCATTCGGCTCGCCGCCCAGGTTTTTCTCGCTGCGCTTCTCGACGTACTCCAGCGGGTAGGCGGCGCGGCTGTTCTGGGTCAGGCTGTCGTCGGCGTAATCCGGAGTACGGCTGTCGTCGAGCACGACGTTTTCCAACACGGTGCCGAACTGAATGGCTTTCCAGATCACCGGCTCGTTCTTCTCGGACAGGTCGATGCACTTGGCATAGCAGCCGCCTTCGACGTTGAACACCACGCCTTCACCCCAACCGTGCTCGTCGTCACCGATCAGGTAACGCGACTCGTCGGCGGACAGGGTGGTCTTGCCGGTGCCGGACAGGCCGAAGAACAGGGTCACGTCGCCCTCTTCACCGATGTTGGCAGCGCAGTGCATCGGCAGCACGTCTTTTTCCGGCAGCAGGAAGTTCTGCACGGAGAACATGGCTTTCTTCATTTCACCGGCGTAACGCATGCCGGCGATCAGGACTTTCTTGGCAGCGAAGTTGATGATCACGCAGCCATCGGAGTTGGTGCCGTCACGCTCGGGCACGCACTCGAAGTTGGCGACGTTGAGGATCTGCCACTCGGCCTTGCCAGCCTGGTTATAAGTAGTCGGGTTGATGAACAGCTGACGGCCGAACAGGTTCTGCCAGGCGGTCGCGGTGGTCATCTTCACCGGCAGGTAGTGCTCTTCGGCGGAACCGACGTGAACGTGGGAGACGAAGTGCTCCTGAGCGGCGTTGAACGCGGCGACGCGATCCCACAGGGCATCGAACTTGTCGGCTGGGAACGGACGGTTGATGGCGCCCCAGGCAATCTGCGCCTCGGTGCTCGGCTCCTGAACGATGAAACGATCAGCCGGCGAGCGGCCAGTGCGATGACCAGTACGTACGACCAGCGCGCCGTTGGCGGCCAGTTCCCCTTCACCACGGCGAATGGCTTCTTCGACCAGTTGCGCGGCGCTGATGTCGGTGTACACGGCGTTGTTGGCTTGCGTCATGAGGGTCCCCGTCGGCCGCTGGCCGAGTCTTCCGAACGTTGTGTAGTACAGGGGCAACTGCACTACACGGTAAAAAAGTCGCGGGAGTATGCCAGAAAAGCGAACTGCTTGGCAGCCTCCGATCTGATAGAGAACGGCTATCGTTTAGAAAAGTTCATCAATGCCGCGTCTGCGACGGCGCCTCGCTACCGGCACCGGCGAACAGCTGGGCGATGTCGGCGGCGTCGAAGGCATAGCGCTCGTTGCAGAACTGGCAATCGATCACCACGCTGCCACCCTGCTCGGCCAGCAGCAGTTCGGCATCGGCCTGGCCGAGGCTGGCCAGGGCACTGGCCGAGCGCTCACGCGAGCAGCTGCAGCGGAACTGCAACGGCTGTTCGTCGAACAGGCGCACGTTCTCTACGTGGTAGAGGCGATGCAGCAGGGTCGGGTTGTCCAGGCCCAGCAGCTCTTCGGCAGTCAGGGTGTCGGCCAGGGTCAGCACGTGGTTCCAGCTCTCGGCGCGCTCTTCCGCTTTGGTCTGATGGTGCGGCGGCAGTTGCTGCAGCAGCAGGCCGCGCGCGCGCTGACCATCGGCCTTGAGCCAGAAACGGGTAGGCAACTGTTCGGAGCTGGCGAAGTAGTTGGACAGGCACTCGGCCAGGTCAACGCCTTCGAGGTCGACGATACCCTGGTAGCGCTGGCCCCGGGTCGGGTCGATGGTAATGGCCAACACGCCATTGGGCATCAGGCTTTGCAGGTCGGCATCGGCGCCGATCTGCTCGGCTTCATAGCGGGCGATACCGCGCAGCTCGCGAGCGCTCGAGCATTCCACCATCAGCAGCGACAGCGGGCCTTCCGAACGTGCCTGCAGCACCAGCAGGCCGTCGAACTTGAGAGTACCGACCAGCAGGGCGGCGGCGGCCATCATCTCGCCGAGCAGTTGCGCCACTGGCTGCGGGTAGGCGTGCTTGGCCAGTACATGAGCATAACTTTCGCGCAACGCGACCATTTCGCCTCGCACGTCGGTGTCGTCGAAGAGAAAGCGTTGACTGAAGTCGTTCATGGCGGCTGGCCCAGGGTCTATAAAAGGCTGGCGATTTTATGCACAAACGCCAGCACAACCAAGGCCCGAACGTCATGTGAGCGTGTTCACACAGCAGGAATCAGCCGCTGAACCTTGGCTGAACGACTGTGCCGCCGCCCTTGTTTAGGCGCCAGCACTGCCTATCATCCGCGCGCCTGAGGTCAGGCCTGTCATAAATCTGCAAAGGGATTTCCCATGTCGAGCACGTTCATCAATCGTCACTGGCAACCACGCGCCATGCTGGTCTGCCATGTCGTGGCCGTCGTGCTGCTCGTCAGTTGGCTGTGGCAGCCCACGCGCGAGCTTTGGAATGTCTTCGATGTGTGGCTGTTCAAACTGCTCAACGACCCGGTCCATGCCGGCGGCCTGTGGGCCCATATCTGGGCCATCGGCAGCATGCGCCCGGTCGATGCCGGCGTCGGCGTGGTGATGCTGGCGGTCATGCTCAAGGCGGATCTGGTATTCACCGGACCGCAGGTACGCCGAGCGCTGTTCGCCTTTCTGGTCGCCCTGATCGTGATGCTGCTGATGCGCGTGCTGTTCGCCGACCTGGTCGAATACATGGGCTGGCAGCACGCCAGCCCTTCTCTGGTAGTAGAAGGTAGCGCGCGCCTGACCGAGATGTTCCCGGCCTGGGAAGAACGCTGGGACCTGAAGGACAGCGCCAGCCGCAGTTTCCCCGGTGACCACGCCTCGGTGCTGCTGATCTGGGCTTATTTCATGAGCTTCTTTGCCCGCGGCTGGCGTCTGCTGCTGGTCTGGGCCATTACCGTGATCGGCATCCTGCCGCGCCTGGTGGCCGGTGCTCACTGGGGGGCGGATGCCTTCGTCGGCGGCGTATTCCTCAGCCTGCTGGCCCTGGCCTGGAGCTGCTACACCCCGCTGGGTTATCACGCCAGCGAATGGCTGGAGAAGGTCACCCTGCCGATCACCTCGCGCCTGGCCAAACTGCCACTGCTGGGCCGCATGAGCATCGTCAGCGGACGTTGAACGAGAAAGTGGGAGCGAGCTCTGCTCGCGAAGCTTTACCGTCGTTCGCATTCGCGAGCAGAGCTCGCTCCAACAGGCTTGCGCCTAATCCTCATCCGCCCAGGGGTGGCGCAGGCCACCCTCCTGCTGCTCGTTGAACTGATGGATCTGCCGGCGTTGCTTCTTGCTCGGTCGACCATCGGTCTGCATGCCCACGGCGCCAGCTTTGCGCATGGCCGCGGCCTGCTCGCGGCGGGCGATACTTTCTTCGGTCTCGCGATACAGCAGTTGCGCCTCGGGCGCGCCACGGCGGACGCTGGATAATGCCAGCACGACCACGGTGCGTTCATCGAAGCCGGTGCGCAGCACGTACTCATCACCGATCTTCGGCTCCTTGCCCGGCTTGCAGCGCTCGCCACGATGATGGACCTTGCCACCTTCTATAGCCGCCTTGCACAGGGCGCGCGTCTTGAAGAAGCGTGCCGCCCACAGCCATTTGTCCAGGCGGATCTTGTCGTCGTCTTTTTCGCTCATCTCACTCTCTGAAAGGGTTCTGCTATTCGCACGCATGGCAGATGCAGTTGTCACACGACACAACTAGAATGCGCGGAATCATAGGCGTTGTCGGCCGCAGGGGACACTCTCACCTTGAAGACTTTCGACCAGCTCAGCGTGATCGGCCTGCGTGAGTGGATCAATCTGCCTGAGCTCGGCATCATCGGCCTGCGCGCCAAGATCGACACCGGTGCCAGCACCTCGAGCCTGCATGCCAGCGATATCCAGCCGTTCCAACGTGACGGCGAGGACTGGGTACGCTTCACTGCCTACCTCGGCACTCAGGTGCAGCGCCGCCACCGTTGCGAGGCGCCGCTGGTGTCGGTCAAACGTATCAAGAGTTCCAATGGCCAGGCGCAGAGCCGCTATGTGATCCGCACCCACCTGGCCCTCGGTGATCTGCTGTGGCCGGTGGAATTCACCCTGGCCTGTCGCAAGACCATGCGTTATCGCGTACTACTTGGCTCCAAGGCGCTGATCACCGGCCAACTGGTGGTCAATCCGGCACTCAGCTATGTGCAGGACAAACCCTCACTTTCCTCTGCCCTTCCAGGTGCCCAATGAAGATCGCCGTGCTGTCGCGCAACCCGCGCCTGTATTCCACCCGCCGTCTGGTGGAGGCCGGCCAGCAGCGGGGCCATGAAATGGTGGTGATCGACACCCTGCGCGCCTACATGAACATAGCCAGCCACAAACCGCAGATCCACTATCGCGGCCAGGCCATGGACGGCTTCGACGCAGTGATCCCGCGTATCGGCGCCTCGGTGACCTTCTATGGCTGCGCGGTGCTGCGCCAGTTCGAGATGATGGACGTCTACCCGCTCAACGAGTCGGTGGCTATCAGCCGTTCGCGCGACAAGCTGCGCGCCCTGCAACTGCTGTCGCGCAAGGGCATCGGCCTGCCGGTGACCGGCTTCGCCCACTCCCCCGACGACATTCCCGATCTGATCCAGATGGTGGGTGGCGCCCCGCTGGTGATCAAGGTGCTGGAAGGTACCCAGGGCATGGGCGTGGTGCTGGCCGAAACGCACAAGGCGGCCGAGTCGGTGATCGAGGCCTTCCTCGGCCTCAAGCAGGACATCATGGTCCAGGAATACATCCAGGAAGCCGGCGGCGCCGACATTCGCTGCTTCGTGGTCGGTGACAAGGTGATTGCCGCGATGAAGCGCCAGGCCAAGGCTGGCGAGTTTCGCTCCAACCTGCACCGCGGCGGCAGCGCCAGCCTGATCAAGATCACCCCGGAGGAGCGCATGACGGCAGTGCGCGCGGCCAAGGTCATGGGCCTCAACGTCGCCGGTGTCGACATCCTGCGCTCCAACCATGGCCCGCTGGTGATGGAGGTGAACTCCTCACCAGGCCTGGAAGGTATCGAGACCACCACCGGCAAGGATGTCGCCGGCATGATCATCCAATACCTGGAAAAGAATGCCGAACCCGGCCAGACCCGCACCCGAGGGCGCGGATGAGCCAAGTGTTCGACGGCCGCCTGGCGCTGATCGCCCCCGCGGCGGCGATTGCCGAAGACGTACTGGAAGCGACCCTGGCGCAGCTCGACGTGCTCGGCGTGCGCTATCACCTGGGCCAGCACGTGCGCGCCCGCCATCGTTACCTGGCGGGCACGCCGGAGCAACGCCTGGACGACCTGCACCAGGCCTTCACCCTGGCGGATATCAGCTCCGTCTGGTGCCTGCGTGGCGGCTACGGCTGCGCACAATTGGTGGCGGATATCGACTGGGCGCTGCTAAGCCAGGCCAGCCCACGGCCGCTGATCGGCTTCTCCGATCTGTCGATTCTGCTCGAAGCCTTTGCGCAACGGGGGCTGCCAGCCATTCATGGTCCCGTGGCTACGGCGCTCGGCCATCAGGTGCTGTCGGCGCCGGGCGGCCAGCGTGAGCGCCTGGCTTCGATGCAGGCGCTATGGAGCCTGCTCAAAGGCCAGCACCGGCAGTTGCCGCTACGCCATATCAGTGGTCCACAACATGTCGTCGAGGGCACCTTGCAGGGCGGCAATCTCACGGCCCTGGCCAGCGTCTGCGGCACGACGGCCGAGCTGCGCCTGGCCGAGGATTCGATCCTGATCCTGGAAGACGTCGGCGAGCCCTACTACCGCCTCGAGCGCAGTCTCTGGCAGTTGCTGCACAGTTTCGCCGGGCAAAGACCACGCGCGGTGTGTCTGGGCAGTTTCACCGACTGCCCGCGACGCGGTGTTCAGCACAGCCTGGAGCAGATCATCGGCGAGTACCTGGCGCCGCTGGGCGTGCCACTGTACGGCGATCTGCCCAGCGGGCACGGTGACGTCAACTACCCTTGGCCCTACGGTCAGCGTGCGCGTTTGAGCGGCGGCAACCTGAGCTGGTAACCCGCTCAGCGCTGACGCGCCTGCATCCAGGCGAGAAACTCGGCCTCGGCCATCGGCCGACCGAACAGATAGCCCTGCCCCAATGCGCAGTCCTGCTCGCGCAGCAGCACCAGCTGGCTGTCGTGCTCGATCCCTTCGGCCACACATTCCAGGCCCAGGTTGCGCGCGATCATCAGGATGGTCTGCACCAGCATGCGCCCGCTCGCCTCGCCGTCCAGATCGGCGACGAAACTGCGGTCGATCTTCAGCCGATCCAGCGGCAGACGCTTGAGGTAGGTCAGCGACGAGTAGCCCGTGCCGAAGTCGTCGATGGCGAAACGTACGCCCTGTGCCTTGAGCTGCTGCATATTGCCGATGCAGCGCTCGACGTCTTCGAGCAGCACGCCTTCGGTGATTTCCAGCTCCAGCGACTGCGCCGGTACACCGTGAGCACGCAGGCACTGCTCGACCCGCTCGACGCATCCCGCCTGGCGCAGCTCCCGCGGGCTGAGGTTGACCGCCAGCACCAGTTGCGGCCACTGCGCCTGCCACCGCGCCAACGCCGCGCAGGCCTGCTCCAGCACCCACTGACCGATGTCCTGGATCAACCCGGTTTCCTCGGCCAGCGGGATGAACTGATCCGGACCGATCTCACCGCGCTCGGGGTGCATCCAGCGCAGCAGCACCTCGGCGCCCGCCACGCTGCTATCAGCCAGCATCAGTTGCGGCTGGAACACCAGCTGCAGTTGCTGACGCGCGATGGCCTGACGCAGCTCGCTCTGCAACTGTAGACGTTGGTCGATGGCAACCTGCATCTCCGGGGCGAAGAAATGCAGGGCGTTGCGCCCGGCATGCTTGGCCCGGTACATGGCGGTATCGGCCTGCTTGAGAATGTCCGAGGCCTGCTGCAGGCCCAGAGGATGCAGGGCGATTCCGATACTGGCGCTGATCGCCAGCTCATGACCGTCGATCAGACAACTGCCCTGCAGGCCACGCAGCAATTTCTCTCCCACTGCCGCAGCTTGCTCGGCAACTGCTTGTGGCTCATGCCCGAGGGCTTCGAGCAGCACCACGAACTCATCACCGCCGAGACGCGCCAGAGTGTCTTCAGTACGTAATTCGGCGGCCAGGCGCGTGGTCACCTCGACCAGCAGGGCATCGCCAACCAGATGACCCAGACTGTCGTTGACCGTCTTGAAATGATCCAGATCGATGAACAGCAACGCGCCCAGGCTGCCCTCGCGATTCTCCCGGTCCATAGCGTGCTGCAGGCGATCGAGCAGCAGGCGGCGATTGGGCAGGCCGGTGAGTTCATCGCTATAGGCCAGGCGCTCGATCTCGCGCTGATAGCGCTGACGCTCGGAGATGTCGGTGACACTGGCGCGAATCAGCAGGTTCTCCCCCGGCATGCGTACCAGGCGCACCTCACAGGGCAACTGGCGACCGGCGCTGTCGCGGTGGTTCCATTCGAACACCGGCGCTTCGCCGGCGATGGCGCGGCGCAGGAAGGCCTTGCCAGCACGGGAAGACAACCGACCATCGGCCTGACGCACCGGGCTGATGCTCTGAATCGACTTGCCGAGCAGCTCATCGCGGCGATAGCGGAACAGACTCAGGGCGTTCTCGTTGCATTCGACGATACCGCCCTCAGGATTGAACAGCAGGATCGCCTCGGGCGCATGCTCGACCAGCGTTCGATAGCGCGCCTCGGCTTCGCGCCGTGCACTGATGTCCTCGACCAGCAGCAGGAACAGCGTCTGCCGGCCGCTACCGCGTACGGCGCGTAGGCTGACACGCGTGAAGACCACCAGGCCATCGGCACGCAGGAAGCGCTTGTCCATCTCGAAGCCATCGCTGCTGCCCAGCAGCACCTGCTCGAGATGGGCCTGTTCGACCGGCAGATCATCCGGGTGCGACAGCTGCCGCCAACTGCTGGCGAGCAATTCGTCACGACTGCGACCGAGGATGCTGCACAGCTTCTGGTTGACCTCTTCCCAGCCAAAGCTCTGAGTGGTCAGCGCCATGCCGATCAGCGGCGCCTCGAAGAACAGGCGCAGACGTTCGTCTCGCTCACGCAGCTGCGACTCGGTGCGCTTGCGCTCGCTGATGTCCTGCACTACGCCATAGATGCGCACCAGGCTGCCGTCTTCATCGCGTTCGGCCATGCCGCGCAGGCGCACCAGGCGTCCGCCCAGACGCGCCGCCAGGCGTACCTCGATGTCCAGGTCGTCCATGCCGCTGAGCGCGGCCTGCAGCGTCTGCATGATCAGTGCCTGGCTCGGCGTATCGTAGTAATCCAGCACTTGCTGCAGGTCAGGCGGCCCTTGCTGGATATCACGGTCGACGATGCGGTAGCAGCCATCGCTCCAGGACATGCCGTAGTCGCTGATCTCCAGCACCCAGCCCCCCAGGCTGGCGATGTCTTCGGTCTGGCTGAACAGATGGCTCTGACGCAGTAATTGCGAGCGCTGCAGCTCGACCTTGGCCGCCAGTTCGACGCGCTCGGTGACATCGTGCTGCAGCCCGACGAAATGGCTGATGCCCTGGTCGTCGCGCATTGGCGCCAACACCACCTCGTTCCAGAACGGCCTACCGTCCTTGCGATAGTTACGCACCACCGCATGGCCGCTGCGCCCCTCTCGCAGGGCACGGCGCAACGGTTGCGACTCCAGCTGGGCGCGGTCCTGGCCGAGCAGGAAACGGCAGTTGCGCCCCAACGCCTCCTCGGCGCTGTAGCCGGTTATCTGGCTGAATGCGGAATTGCAGTACACCAATGGCATGTCTTCCTGGCGCACATCAGCGATGGTCACGCCCAACGGGCTGGCCTCCATCGCCAGGTTGGCGCGAGCCAGTTGCTGCTGCATCTGCGCGCTGCGCGCCAGCGCCTGACGCAGGTCGCCGAGCACACGGCCCACCAACAAGGTAGCGCCCATCAGCAGCACCACAGCGAAGTGCAGCTGGTTACGCTGCAGATCGAGCTCGCCGAAACTCAGGCTGTCGCGCAGCAGCGGTAGCGGCAGAGTCGCGGCGTACACCAGCAGCACGCCATACAGAGCACCGGCAAAGGCGTGTCGTAGCGCCAGGACCAGCATGCTCAGACCAAGCAGCGGCCGGGCGAACTGAGCCGGCAGACTGGCGCTGAGCAGCATCAGCACCAGAAACACGCCAGTGGCCAACAACCAGCCACCTGGCGAACGGCTGATGCTCAGCGTTGGCGCGGCATTTTCCACCGGCGCGTGGGTCCAGCCGCGGGCGCGCAGCAGCGGGGTACAGAACGCCAGCAGGGGCGCCGTTAGAGCGAGCATATTGATGGTATCGCCCAGCCAGACCGACAAACTGGCCTGCGCCCACTGCTCGCTGGTCTGAAAACCAGTCAGCCACAGGTTGCTCTGCAAGCCGAGCGCCACCAGCGTGCTCGGCATCAACACAGCGAAGGCGAGGAATCGGAGCAGATCACTCAAGCGCCCCAGGGCGGGATCGAAAGGCTGACGTCGCAACAGCCACCAGCCCAGAGTGACGGCGGCGGTTTCCGGCAGGGCATAGAGCGGCGCCAACTGCCAGGGCAGGCCCCATAACGGCACGCAAAACAGGGCATTGAGGTACAACGCAGGCAGCACCCGCGGGCCCCACCACAGGCACATGGCAAGCCCGAGCACCATGGGCAGGTAACACAACGCCACCCCGTCATTCAGGCGGGTCGCCAGGGAAATCCAGGTTGCCAGATGGAAAATCGGCAGCGGCAGCCACCAGGTCCAGTTGGGCAAGCGGTCGGGGAAGGCGGCGGGCATGCAGGCCTCGAATTGATGCGCTGGCACAGCATAGCCCAGCGCCAGAGCGCTTGGCAGCATATTGCCAGCACACAGACCGCCGCCAGGACGGTCGGTCGTCAGCTACACCGCGTCGCGCGGCAACAGCAGGCCGCGCGGCAGGCGCACCCGCGCCTCCAGGCCGCCGCCGGAGCGGTTGCGCAACTCGACGCTGCCACCATGCAGCGCCGCGATGCGTTTGACGATGGCCAGACCCAGGCCGGTGCCGCGCCCACCACGCGCCCGATCACCGCGAATGAAGGGGTTGAAGATGCTGTCCAGCTCGGCCGGATCGATACCGTTGCCACGGTCCAGCACGCTCAGCACCACATAAGGCGCGTTGTGGTCGCCGGCCAGGCTGGCGACCACCTCGACGGCATCGCCACCGCCGTGATTGAGGGCGTTCTCCACCAGATTGGTCAGCAGCCGCTTGGTCGAAACGCGGCGCAGCGGGAACGGCGGGATCGGCTCGAGGCACAGACGCACGCGCTCGCCATTCTGGTTGTAGGGTGCCAGGGTTTCGCGCACCAATTCGGAGAAGTCGAGCTCCTCCACCGGCTCGTCACGCCCATCACGGATGAAGGCGAGGAACTGGTCGAGAATGGCGTCCATGTCCTCGATATCGCGCACCATGTCGTCGGTCAGCTCGGTGTCGTTATCCATGAACTCCAGGGCCAGCCGCAGGCGAGTCAGCGGCGTGCGCAGATCATGAGAAACGCCGGCCAGCATCAGTTCGCGTTCGCGCCCGGCCTGTTCGACGTCCTCGGCCATCTGGTTGAAGGCGCGGTACACCTCGGTCATCTCGCTTGGCGTATCACCCACCGGCAGGCGCACGCTGCGCCCCTGACCAAGCTGGCGAGCCGCATAAACCAGGCGCTTGAGCGGCGCATTGAGCTGGCGCACGAAGATCCAGGCGGCGGCCGTGGACAGCAGGCCGATACCGAGGAACCAGCCAAGTACGCTCCAGATGCGTTGGCCACGCAGCGGATGCGGATACATCGGCACCCGTACCCAGCCGTCGCCGAGGCTCGGCGCGTGCACCCACAGCGCCGGCGGCGTGGTGGCACGCACATGGGTTTCGGTATCGGGGCCGAGCTCGGTTTGCATCTGCCGCTGGAAGATCTCGCTGTAGGGCCAGTGCTGCTCGCTGGCCGGCACCTTGTCCCGCGGGATGCGCTTGAGCCCGGCGGCCTGGGCGATATGGTCGCGATCATCGGGGTTGGCTGCCCAGTAGGCGCGCAAGGTCAGCGCCGCACCGTGGCTGTACTGGCGGTCGACCAGTACATCCTCATTCATCATCAGGTACACCAGGGTCAGTGCCTTGGAGAACAGCACGACCACCAGCACCAGCCACAGGGTGCGGGCGAAGAAGCTTTGCGGGAACCAGTAAGGGGCTTTCATCAACACATAACCGGAGGAGCGAGCGCTGCTCGCGAAAATGTGGCTTCGATTCGCGAGCGGCGCTCGCTCCTACGGGTCACTTGTTGCCGTCGGGAACGAACACGTAACCCACACCCCAGACAGTCTGGATATAGCGCGGCTTGGACGGGTCCGGCTCGATCAGGCGACGCAGGCGGCTGATCTGCACGTCGATGGAGCGCTCCAGCGCATCCCATTCGCGGCCACGGGCCAGGTTCATCAGCTTGTCGCGGGTCAGCGGCTCGCGCGCATGCTGCACCAGCGCTTTGAGCACGGCGAACTCGCCGGTGGTGAGCATATGTACTTCCTCACCCTTCTTCAGCTCGCGGGTGGCCAGGGACAATTCGTACTCGCCGAAGCTGACGCTCTCATCCTCGCTACCCGGCGCACCCGGCACCACCGGCGCCTGACGACGCAGCACCGCCTTGATCCGCGCCAGCAGCTCACGCGGGTTGAAGGGTTTGGCCAGGTAGTCGTCAGCACCCAGTTCCAGACCCTGGATACGACTGGACTCATCGCCTTTGGCGGTGAGCATGATGATCGGCATCTGGTTGCCCGCTTCGCGCAAGCGGCGGCAAGCAGAAAGGCCGTCTTCGCCCGGCAACATCAGGTCCAGCACCACCAGATTGAACAGTTCGCGCGCCAGCAGACGATCCATCTGCTCGACGTTCTCCACTGCGCGAACCCGGTAGCCCTGCTCATCGAAGAAGCGCTCGAGCAAGCGGCGCAGACGGGCGTCGTCATCGACGATGAGGATCTTCTCGCCTTCGGCGACAGGGGCAGCGGACTGGGTCATGGCGTCTCCTTGGACAGCCGTACTGAGGACGGCAAGTGGCGGCATTATCGCTCAGGCGCATGGGTGGGCGCTTTAGCCATTGTTAGCAGATTTTTCCCCAACGGTTCGCAGCTCTCGCGAATGCGGTGTTTATAATGCGCCGCTTTCGTGTCTGGCCAGCGTCTTTGCGGCCGCCCTGTCGCTTCAGTGGGTAGTTTTCATATGGATAGCATCAACAACCGTATCGCCGATGAACTGGGCGTGCGCCCGCAACAGGTTGCCGCCGCCGTGGCCCTGCTCGACGAAGGCTCCACAGTGCCCTTCATCGCCCGTTATCGTAAAGAAGTGACCGGCAGCCTCGACGATACCCAGCTGCGCCACCTGGAAGAGCGCCTGCGCTACCTGCGCGAGCTGGACGAGCGCCGTACGGCGATCCTTGCCAGCATCGAGGAGCAGGGCAAGCTGACCCACGAACTCAAGCGCGAGATCAACCTGGCCGACACCAAGACGCGCCTCGAAGACCTCTACCTGCCGTACAAGCAAAAGCGCCGCACCAAGGGCCAGATCGCCCTGGAAGCTGGCCTCGGCGAGCTGGCCGATGCACTGTTCAACGACCCGAGCCTGACGCCCGAGCAGGAAGCCGAGCGCTTCATCGACGCCGAAAAGGGCTTCGCCGACGTCAAGGCCGTGCTCGAAGGCGCCAAGTACATCCTCATGGAGCGCTTTGCCGAAGACGCCGCGCTGCTGGACAAGCTGCGCAGCTTCCTCAAGGACAACGCCACCCTCAGCGCTCGCCTGGTGCCGGGCAAGGAAAACGAAGGCGCCAAGTTCAGCGATTACTTCGAGCACGACGAAGCGCTCAAGGGCGTGCCGTCGCACCGCGCGCTGGCGATTTTCCGCGGGCGCAACGAAGGCATTCTCAGCTCCAGCCTGAAGGTTGGCGAAGAGCTGCCGGGCGCATTGCATCCGTGCGAACTGATGATCGGCGAGCGCTTCGGTATCAGCGCGCAAGGCCGCCCGGCGGATAAATGGCTGGGTGAAGTGGTGCGCTGGACCTGGAAGGTCAAGCTCTATAGCCACCTGGAAACCGACCTGCTCGGCGAGCTGCGCGAGAAGGCCGAGGACGAGGCGATTGCCGTGTTCGCACGTAACCTGCACGACCTGCTGCTGGCTGCCCCGGCTGGCCCACGTGCCACCCTGGCACTCGACCCGGGCCTGCGCACCGGCTGCAAGGTGGCGGTGGTCGACGCCACCGGCAAGGTGCTCGAAACCGCTACCGTCTACCCGCACGCCCCGCGCAACGACTGGGACGGCACCCTGGCGATCCTCGCCAAACTCTGCGCCAAGCATGGCGTCGACCTGATCTCCATCGGCAACGGCACCGCCAGCCGCGAGACCGACAAGCTGGCTGCGGAGCTGATCAAGAAGTTGCCGGGCCTGAAGCTGACCAAGGTGATGGTCTCCGAGGCCGGCGCCTCGGTGTATTCGGCCTCGGAACTGGCTGCCCGTGAATTCCCCGATCTCGACGTGTCGCTGCGTGGCGCAGTAAGCATCGCCCGCCGCCTGCAGGACCCGCTGGCTGAGCTGGTGAAGATCGACCCGAAATCCATTGGCGTCGGCCAATACCAGCACGACGTGTCGCAGCTCAAGCTGGCGCGTAGCCTGGACGCCGTAGTCGAGGACTGTGTGAACGCCGTCGGCGTCGATGTGAACACAGCCTCCGCTGCCCTGCTGGCGCGCATTTCCGGCCTCAACACGACCCTGGCGCAGAACATCGTGCAATACCGCGATGCCAACGGCGCCTTCGCCAGCCGCGCAGCACTCAAGCAGGTACCGCGCCTGGGCGAGAAGACCTTCGAACAAGCTGCCGGCTTCCTCCGTGTGATGAACGGCGACAACCCGCTGGACGCCTCTGCCGTGCACCCGGAAACCTATCCGTTGGTCGAGCGCATCGCCGCTGGTACCGAGCGCGATATCCGCTCGCTGATCGGCGATTCGGGCTTCCTCAAGCGCCTCGATCCGGCCAAGTTCACCGATGAGCGCTTTGGCCTGGTCACCGTCGGCGACATCCTCAAGGAACTGGACAAGCCCGGCCGCGACCCGCGCCCGGAGTTCAAGACCGCCGAGTTCCAGGAAGGCGTGGAAACCCTCAAGGACCTCGAACTGGGCATGGTCCTCGAAGGCGTGGTAACCAACGTCACCAACTTCGGTGCCTTCGTCGACATCGGCGTGCACCAGGACGGCCTGGTACACATCAGCGCGCTGTCGGAGAAATTCATCAAGGACCCACACGAAGCGGTCAAGGCCGGCGACGTGGTCAAGGTCAAGGTGATGGAAGTGGATATCCCGCGTAACCGCATCGCCCTGTCCATGCGCATGGGCGATACCCCGGGCGAGAAAGTCGAAGGCGCACGTGGTGGCCAGTCGCGCGGTGGCAACCGTGGCGGCAATACCCCACGCAGCGAGCGTCATTCCAGCCAGGACAAACCGGCACCCGCCAACGGCGGTATGGCCGCCCTGTTCGCCAACGCCAAGCAGTTGAAGAAATGAGTACGGAAAGCAACGTCGGCGCCAGCAGCGCCTTTTCCCGCCTGCTCGGCCTGGAGATACTCCAGGTCGGCGGCGGCGAGGCGCGCGTGCGCCTGACCCTCACCGACGAGCTGCGCAACCTGCACGGCAAGCTGCACGGCGGCGCACTGTTCTCGCTGATCGATACCGCCATGGGTCAGGCCAGCCACAGCCTGGGCGATGGCGGCCCGAGCAGCGTGACCCTGGAGTGCAAGATCAACTACATCCGTCCGGTGTCCGAGGGCAGCGTGCTGTGCCATGCCAAGGTGCTGCACGCTGGGCGCCGTACCCAGGTGGTCGAGGCCGAAGTGCTGCAAGGCGACAAGCTGGTCGCCAAGGCACAAGGCACCTTCGCCTGCGTGTAATCGGCGCCGCTCGAGCTGGTCTAATCTGGGAAACCGTTCGCCCCTTGCAGAGTGCAGGGGCGATCCCCATATTGTGGCGACTGCCCAGTTAGGAATTGCATCTTGAGCGATCTTCTCTCCCGCCGCCTGGCTCAGCTCGGCGAGCCGGCCAACCTGTCCCTGCTGGGTGAGTGCCTGCACGGCATCGAGCGCGAATGCCTGCGCGTCGATCGCGACGGCCAGCTGGCCCTGACCCCGCACCCGCAGGCGCTGGGCTCGGCGCTGACCCATGCGCAGATCACCACCGATTATTCCGAGTCGCTGCTGGAGTTCATCACCGGCACCGCCAACGACCCAGCCGCCACCCTCGCCGAGCTGGAAGGCATCCACCGCTTCGCCTACGACAAGCTCGATGACGAACTGCTGTGGAGCCCGTCGATGCCCTGCCAGTTGCCGGACGAAGAGACGATTCCCATCGCTCGCTACGGCAGCTCCAACATCGGCCGCCTCAAGTACGTGTACCGCAAGGGCCTGGCACTGCGTTACGGCAAGACCATGCAGTGCATCGCCGGCATCCACTACAACTTCTCCCTGCCCGAGGGGCTGTGGCAGCTGCAACAGCAGAGCGAAGGCAACGAACAGAGTGCGCGTGACTATCAGTCGGCCCGCTATATCTCGCTGATCCGCAACTTCCGTCGCTACAGCTGGCTGCTGATGTACCTGTTCGGTGCCTCGCCGGCGCTGGACAAAGGCTTCATGCGTGGCCGCCCGCACCACCTTCAGGAACTGGACGCAGACACCCTGTACCTGCCCTACGCCACCAGCCTGCGCATGAGCGACCTGGGCTACCAGAGCAACGCACAGTCCGGCCTCACCCCCTGCTACAACGACCTGGCCAGCTACACCGACAGCCTGCGTCTGGCGGTGGGCACGCCCTATCCGGCCTATGTCGAGGCAGGAACCAAGCGCGGCGACGAATGGCTGCAGCTGAACACCAACATCCTGCAGATCGAGAACGAGTACTACTCGAGCATCCGCCCGAAACGCGTCACCTACAGCGGCGAACGACCGATACAGGCGCTGATGAGCCGTGGCGTGCAATACGTGGAAGTACGCTGCCTCGACATCAACCCCTTCCTGCCGTTAGGCATCGACGTGGCGCAAGCGCGCTTCATCGACGCGTTCCTGCTGTTCTGTGCCCTGGAAGACAGCCCGCTGCTGGAGAACGGCGAGTGCAGCAGTTGCACCAGCAACTTCCTCAAGGTGGTCAAGGAGGGGCGTCGTCCCGGCCTGCACCTGCAGAAAGGTAGCCAGCAGGTGGAGCTCAAGGTCTGGGCCAGCGAATTGCTCGAGCGCATTCTGCCGTTGGCCGAACTGCTCGATCGCAGCCAGGACGGCAATGCGCACGTCGAGGCCCTGGCGCAGCAACAAGCCAAGGTCGCGGATGTGGAAATGACGCCGTCGGCGCAGGTGCTGGCGATTCTGCGTCAGGGCAAGAGCTTTACCGAGTTCGCCCTGCAGCAGAGCCAGCGTCACGCCGAATACTTCCGCGCTCAGCCGCTCAGCCCACAGCAGCAGCAGGCTTTCGAACAGACCGCGCACGACTCGCTGGCCGCGCAGGCGGAGCTGGAGGCGCAGCCCACAGGCGATTTCGACGCCTTCGTCGCGGCTTACCAGGCGAGCATCCTGGCGCTGGCTGTCTAGGTCTCAACGCAGCCAGGGCCGCGCGCACCAGTACGCACCGGGTAACCGCGGTGCGTGCGGCGCACTCTACGTGTCCGGTTGCACGGGCGACGAAGCGTCGACTGCGTCACAAAGCAAACCAGCGGAGCAAAAGCCAGGATGGGCGGCCATACCTATGGCCGCTCCGCCAGCTAGCATTGCCGGGTAAAGGACGATAGACGAGCAGCGCCCATGGCCGATGACGCCACGCCGCAATGGAGCCTGGAGAGCCTGACCAAGGCCTACCAGCAAGGTTATATGGCCGGCCTCACTGGCCAGCCCAGAACTCGCCAGCCCTACCCTGCCGAAATCCCCGCTGCCGCCTGGGAGGCCGGTTGGGATGACGGCTTCGAGCAGATGCGCTTACAGCAGCACAGCGCCTGACACTCTGAACGCATTGTGGGAGGGGCTTTAGCCGCGACTGGTTCATCCCTCGCGGCTAGAGACCCTCCCACTCATCGCATTTGTCTTCCTACAACGCCTTCTCAAACACCTTCGAATTGCGCTGGTAGTTGTACAGCGACGCCCGCGCGGTGGGCATGCGCTCGACGCTGCTTGGCTCGAAGCCGCGCTCGCGGAACCAGTGGGCGGTACGGGTGGTGAGTACGAACAGGGTCTTGATCCCCTGTGCCCGCGCCCGCGCCTCGATTCGCTCGAGCAACTCGTCACCACGACCGCCGTGGCGATAGTCGGGATTGACGGCCAGACAGGCCAGCTCGCCACAGTCGGAATCGGCGAGGGGATACAACGCCGCACAGGCAATGATCAGCCCTTCGCGCTCGACGATGCTGAACTGCTCAATCTCGCGCTCCAGTACCTCACGTGAACGGCGCACCAGAATGCCCTGTTCTTCCAGCGGACTGATCAGCTCGATCAAACCACCGACGTCTTCGATGGTCGCCTCGCGCAGGGATTCGAACTGCTCCTGGGCCACCAGGGTACCGTTGCCAGTACGGGTGAACAGTTCGCTGAGCAACGCGCCATCGGTGGCATAACTGACGATATGGCTACGCTTCACGCCACCACGACAGGCTTCGGCAGCAGCATCGAGTAGCTCGCCCTGATAGTTGCTGCCCAGCCGGGCCAGATGCGCCGGCACCTGTTGCGGACGCAGTTCGCGCACCAGCTTGCCGTTTTCATCGAGCAGGCCATCCTCGGCGCCGAACAGCAGCAGCTTGTCTGCGCCCAGGTCGACCGCGGCGCGGGTGGCAACGTCCTCGCAGGCCAGGTTGAAGATTTCCCCGGTGGGCGAATAGCCCAGGGGCGACAGCAGCACGATGCTGCGTTCGTCGAGCTGACGATTGATGCCCTTGCGGTCGATGCGCCGTACTTCGCCGGTGTGGTGGTAGTCGACGCCATCGACTACGCCGATCGGCCGCGCGGTGACGAAGTTGCCGCTGGTCAGGCGCAGGCGCGAGCCCTGCATCGGTGAGGCGGCCATGTCCATCGACAGACGCGCCTCGATGGCGATGCGCAGCTGGCCGACGGCATCGATCACGCATTCCAGGGTCGGTGCGTCGGTGATGCGCAGGTCGCGATGGTAATGCGGGGTCAGACCACGGGCAGCGAGGCGCGCCTCGATCTGCGGGCGCGAGCCATGCACCAGCACCAGACGCACGCCGAGGCTGTGCAGCAGCACCAGGTCGTGGACGATATTGGCGAAATTCGGATGGGCAACACCCTCGCCCGGCAGCATGACCACGAAGGTGCAGTCGCGATGGGCGTTGATGTAAGGCGAAGCGTGGCGTAACCAGGTGA
Organism: Pseudomonas sp. o96-267; assembly: GCF_003935465.1. Classification (NCBI taxonomy): domain Bacteria; kingdom Pseudomonadati; phylum Pseudomonadota; class Gammaproteobacteria; order Pseudomonadales; family Pseudomonadaceae; genus Pseudomonas; species Pseudomonas sp. o96-267. The sequence goes on along the minus strand of NZ_RHQP01000011.1, from coordinate 11,683 downwards.
CGTAGTCGTGCATGAGCAATCCATTAGCGTCGAGACGTAGGACGGGCATAGCCGTCATGTTCGGTTAGAGAGTCGCTCTCATCGTCGCTGCACGTCGTCACTCCGGGTCAGACAGTAGTGTTGGATCAGTTGGCGCAGTATGGCCACAGTAGGTTCGATGCGGGCCAGCTCCAGGTGTTCCCCGGGCTGGTGTGCACAATTAATATCGCCGGGGCCAAGCACCAGCGTCTCGCAGCCAAGCTGCTGAAGATAAGGCGCTTCGGTACCGAATGCCACCGCCTGGGCCGTGTGCCCGGTCAGCCGTTCGGCCAGACGCACCAGCTCGGCATCGGCGCGCTGCTCGAAGGGCGGTACGGCCGGGAACAGCGGGCCATAGTCGATGCGCACCTGATGCTTGAGCGCCAGCGGCTGCAACTTACCGCGAATTGCCTCACGCAGTTGTTCCGGGTCCATGCCTGGCAGCGGGCGCAGGTCGAACTCCAGCGCGCACTGGCCACAGATTCGATTGGGATTGTCGCCTCCGTGGATGCAGCCGAGGTTCAGCGTCGGCTGCGGCACGCTGAACTGCGGGTTGTTGAACTCGCGCTGCCACTGCGCGCGCAGGCCGCGCAACTCCCCCATCACGTCCTGCATGGCCTCCAGCGCGCTGTGGCCAAGCGCCGGATCGGAGGAATGGCCGCTCTGCCCAAGAATATCGATGCGCTCCATCATCACGCCCTTGTGCAGGCGAATCGGCTTGAGGCCGGTGGGCTCGCCGATCACCGCTGCACGACCAAGCGGCCGGCCAGCATCGGCCAGGGCACGGGCACCGGCCATGGAGCTCTCTTCATCACAGGTAGCAAGGATCAGCAGCGGTTGCTGGAAAGGCTGATCGAGCAGCGGCCGCACGGCTTCGATCGCCAGGGCAAAAAAACCTTTCATGTCGCAACTGCCAAGGCCCACCCAACGGTCACCAACCTCGGTCAGCTTGAGTGGGTCGCTCTGCCATAGCGCGGCATCGAAGGGCACGGTATCGCTATGCCCAGCCAGCACCAGACCACCTGGGCCACTGCCATAGCCGGCGAGCAGGTTGAATTTGCCGGGGGCGATCTGCTGGGTTTCGCAGGTAAAGCCCAGATCACCGAGCCAGGCAGCGAGTAGCTCGATGACGGGCGAGTTGCTCTGGTCCCAATTGGGCTGGGTGCAGCTAACCGATGGCGCAGCGATCAGCGCAGCGAACTGCTCTTGAAAGGACGGCAGGGGCATCGGCGATCTCCTAAAACGATGTCCCATCATAGGGGCATCGTCCTGTCGGTGAAACCGCCGAAGTGGAATCAGACTCCGCCGAACAGCAAACGCAGAATGAAGAAGAAGATGATCGACAGAATCGCACCGGCCGGCAGAGTGATGATCCAGGACAGGAAGATCTTGCCGATCATGCCCAGGTTCAGCGCACCGATACCGCGCGCCAGGCCGACACCGAGAATCGCACCGACCAGGGTGTGGGTGGTGGAAACCGGCAGCCCCAGGCCCGAAGCACTGACCACGGTGGTAGCGGCAGCCAGTTCGGCAGCAAAACCACGGCTAGGAGTCAGCTCGGTGATTTCCTTGCCGATGGTGGCGATGACCTTGTAGCCATAAGTGGCCAGACCGACCACGATACCCAGTGCACCCAGCAGCAGGATCCAGCCTGGAACGATGGACTTCTCACCCGCGGCCAGTTCACCGCCGCTTTGGATCACGCCGACGATGGCGGCCAGCGGACCAACGGCATTAGCCACGTCGTTGGAACCGTGGGCGAAGGCCATGGCGCAGGCGGTGAAAATCATCAGGATGGCGAACACCTTCTCCACGCTGGAGAAGTGGAAGGCCTTGTCCGCCTCGGCATCGACATGGATGCGGCTGAGCAGCGCGATACCGATCAGCATGACCAGCACACCGACACCGATCGAAAGCATGAAGCCTTCGGTGCTGGAGAGGTTCAGACCGACGTGCTTGAGGCCCTTGGTCATGGTCATCAGCGAGATCATGAAGCCGGTGATGAACATGTACAGCGGCACGTAACGCTTGGCGTTGAGGAAGGGATTGTCGGTGTCGATGATCAGCTTCTGCACGCTGACGAACAGGCAGAAGGAGATGATACCGGCCAGCATTGGCGTGACCACCCAACTGGCGACGATGGGGCCAACGCCACTCCAGTGCACCGCATCCATCGACACGCCAACCGCAGCGAAGCCGATCACCGCACCGACGATGGTGTGCGTGGTCGATACTGGCCAGCCACGCGTCGAAGCGACCAGCAGCCAGGTACCCGCCGCCAGCAACGCCGACATCATGCCCAGCACCATCAGGTTGGGGCTGATCATGTTGGCATCGACGATGCCGTTCTTGATGGTTTCGGTCACCTCGCCGCCAGCCAGATAGGCACCAGCGAATTCGAAGACCATGGCGATGATGATCGCCTGCTTGATGGTCAGCGCGCGTGAGCCGACCGACGTACCCATGGCGTTGGCGACATCATTGGCGCCGACGCCCCAGGCCATGAAAAAACCGAAAAGGCAGGCAAGGACGAGCAGAACCAGCCCGTAGTCCGCAATCAGAGACATAAAGTAAGTTTCCGTAGATCCCAGAAAGGACACTGGCGCTTAGCGCGCCAGCAGTTGTTCCAGTCGGTTGCCCACTCGTTGGGCACGGTCGGCGACATCGCCGATCCAGTCGATGATCTGATAGAGGAACATCACATCGACCGGAGGAAGGTCCTTCTCCAGTTTGAACAGGTTGCGGCGCACCTCGATCTGCAGGCGGTCGGTATCGTTTTCGATCGAACCGAGCTCCTCGATCAGGTTTTCCACCAGCACTGCTTCGCGGCCGGCGAAACCGGTTTCGAGCAGTTCGTCCAATTCGTTCATTGCCTTCAGCGCCTGGGCGCTGGCGTCCACACTGCGCTGTACGTAGGTGCGCACCAGTGGCTGCAGTGGCTGCGGAATAGCCATCTGCCGGCCGAGCATCAGACCAGCGATGTCCTTGGCACGGTTGGCGACTTTGTCCTGTACACTGAGCAGCTCAAGCAGGTCCGAACGCGGCACCGGCAGGAACAGGCTCTTGGGCAGGTGCAGGCGCACGCTTTTCTTCAGCTTGTCGGCCTCGTGCTCCAGCCGGGACATCTCCTGTTGCACCTGTTCTACCTTGGCCCAATCCTCGGCCATGATGGCCTCGAAGAAGGGAACCAGGTTCGCCGCGCACTCGTGGGCCTTGGCGATATGCTGTTGCATGGGGCCGATGGGTGAACGACCGAACAGGCTGACAAAGGGATTGATAGGCATAGGGTAAGCCCCCGTTTTGAGAAGGCCGCAAGTATAGGGACCGGATTCGTCATTCGCCAGCGCGCGTCATCGGTCTGTCACATTTTCATAAAAGGCGTCATAGCTCTCCACCATGGTCAAAGAAACCGAAATCAAACTGCGCGTCAGTCGTACCACCCTGGCAGCCCTGCGCGAACACCCACTGCTGAAGAAGCGCAACAAGAGTGGCTGGCAGCGCGGCGAACTGTTCAACCAGTACTACGACACACCAGACCGCGACCTGGCCAGCGCCAAGGTCGCCCTGCGCCTGCGCCGTGACGGCGAGCAGTTCATTCAGACGCTGAAGAGCCGTGGCCAAAGCGTCGCCGGCCTGTCCGAGCGTAACGAGTGGGACTGGTACCTGAGCAAGGCCAAGCTCGACCTGAAAAAACTTGATGACACGTGCTGGCCAGCCAGCCTGGCCGAGCTGGACAAGAAAACCCTGCAGCCGCTGTTCACCACCGACTTCGTTCGCGAAAAGGCCGAAATCGCCTGGGGTCGCGGCAAGGCCAAGGTGGTCATCGAGGCCGCGCTGGATCTGGGCAGGGTCATCGCCGGCGAGGGCGAAGAAGAGATTTGCGAGCTGGAGCTGGAACTGCGCCAGGGCGAACCGGCTGCGCTGCTGGAGCTGGCCTGCGAGCTGGCCGCCGAACTGCCGCTGATGCCTTGTGACATCAGCAAAGCCGAGCGTGGCTATCGCCTGTTCGATGCTGGCAGTTACAGCCTGAGCCTGCCGGCGCCCGCCTTGACGCCCGAAATGAGCCTGGACGACGCCTTCGCCGCACTCGCCTGGCACCTGCTCGGCGCCAGCCAGCGTCTGGCCGAGCAGTATCGCTGGAACGGCCATTGGAGCCTGTTGCAGCAATGGCTGGAGCAACTGATCGACCTGCGCGCCCTGCTCGCCAGCCTCGGCCAGGCCGCGCCACGCGCCAGCTCGCGCGAGTTGCGCGAAGCACTCGATGCCCTGCTCGACGATTGGCGCCCGCGCCTGGCGGCAGGTCAGGACGACGACAGCATGCGGCGCAATGCTCCGGCGCTGTTCGCCGCCGAGCTCGACGGCTGCCGCTGGGGTCTGCTGTCGCTGAAACTGTCGCACTGGCTGCTGCAACGCAGCTGGACGACAGAGCGCAACAATCGTGGCAACCGCCAGGGCAGCGCGGCTCTGGGCAACTGGCTGCCGACCCTGTTGAACGAAGAAGGTACCGCTCTGCAACTGCGCCGCTACCAGCAGCAGCCGGAGGATCTGGCCGAACAGATGCCACGTCTGGAACGCCTGCTGGTCTGGCTGCGCCTGGCGCGCGGCGTGCTGGAAGTGCCCGAGGTCGACCGCCTGTATGGCGAGCTGAACAAGCTGTACGAACTGGCGCAGCAGGACCTGGACGACGAGCAGCGTCAGCTGCGCGCGACTCAGACGCAGATCGTGAACAGCCTCAAGGCCTGGAAGGCGTTGGTGAAATAGCGGCTGGGCGCTCACAACCTTCGCGGCTGAAGCCGCTCATACAGACCGCGGTACAACGCCCCGATCAGTGACACCATGAAAAACGGGCCCCGCGGGGCCCGTTTTTGCTTTCAGCCAGACGTTTAGTTGCTGCGACGGCTGTCTACGACCTGCTGCCAGGACGGGTTGGTGGTCTCGTCCATGGCCTGCTGCATGGCCTTCTTGCGCTTTTCCTCGGCCCGATGGGCGAAGAACCAGGCCAGGAAAGTGGCGAACGACACCGCCAGCAGGATCAGGCTGGCCACGGCGTTGATCTCCGGTTTAACCCCCAGACGCACGGCAGAGAAGATCTCCATCGGCAGAGTGGTCGAGCCAGGACCGGAGACGAAGCTGGCCAGAACCAGATCGTCCAGCGACAGAGCGAAGGACATCATCGCACCCGCTGCCAGCGACGGCGCGATCATCGGTACGGTGATCAGGAAGAACACCTTCCACGGCCGTGCGCCCAGGTCCATGGCCGCCTCTTCGATGGACATGTCCAGCTCACGCAGACGCGACGACACCACGACCGCCACATAGGCCGAGCAGAAGGTGGTGTGAGCGATCCAGATGGTGGTCATGCCGCGCTGCATCGGCCAGCCGATCAGTTGCGCCATCAGCACGAACAGCAGCAGCAGGGACAGACCGGTGATCACTTCCGGCATCACCAGCGGTGCAGTGACCAGGCCACCGAACAGGGTACGCCCCTTGAAGTGGGTGATGCGGGTCAGCACGAAGGCCGCCAGGGTGCCCAGCGCCACCGCCGCGATGGCGGTGTAGCAGGCGATTTCCAGCGAGCGCATCACCGAGTTCATCAGCTGGGTGTTATCCAGCAGGCCGACGTACCACTTCACCGACCAGCCGCCCCACACCGTTACCAGCCGCGAGGCGTTGAACGAGTAGACGACCAGGATGACCATGGGCAGGTAGATGAAGACCAGGCCGGCCCAGAGCATGATGCTGGAGAAACTGAAACGTTTCATGGGCGGCCCTCCAGCTCTTTAGCTTGGTTACGGTTGAAGAGGATGATGGGCACGATCAGGATCGCCAGCATCACCACCGCCAGCGCGGACGCTACAGGCCAGTCGCGGTTGTTGAAGAACTCCTGCCACAGCACCTTGCCGATCATCAGGGTCTCCGGGCCGCCGAGAAGTTCGGGGATGACGAACTCGCCGACCACCGGAATGAACACCAGCATGGAACCAGCGATGATGCCGTTCTTCGACAGCGGCACGGTAATCTTCCAGAAGTTGTTGAAGTTGCTCGAGCCCAGGTCAGAAGCCGCCTCCAGCAAGCTGAGGTCGTGCTTCACCAGGTTGGCGTAGAGCGGCAGGATCATGAACGGCAGGTAGGAATACACGACGCCGATATAGACCGCGATGTTGGTGTTGAGGATCTGCAGCGGCGTATCGATCAGGCCAATGCCCATGAGCAGGCTGTTAAGCAGACCGTTGTTGCCGAGAATGCCCATCCAGGCGTAGACGCGGATCAGGATCGCGGTCCAGGTCGGCATCATGATCAGCAGCAACAGCACGGTTTGCTGCGACTTCGGCGCACGAGCGATGGCGTAGGCCATCGGGTAGCCGATCAGCAGGCACAGCAGGGTGCTGAACAACGCAACCTTCAACGAACCGAGGTAGGCCGACAGATACAGCGCATCCTCGGTGAGGAAGATGTAGTTGCCGAAGTTCAGCAACAGCGTCAGCTTGTTATCCGCCCACTCGTAGATTTCCGTGTAGGGCGGGATCGCCACGTCGGCCTCGGCGAAGCTGATCTTCAGCACGATGACGAACGGTAGCAGGAAGAACATGAACAACCAGAGGAACGGGATGCCGATAACGGCATGCCGCCCACTGGGCAGATAGCGCGCCAGTTTGCTCGGTTTCATGATTGCAGTACCACGCCGCTGTCGTCTTCCCAGTAAACCACTACCGGGTCGTCCCAGGTCGGACGCTTACCACGGCGCTCGGCGTTGGCGATGAAGCACTGCACGATCTGCCCGGACGTGAGTTTGACGTGGTACACCGAGTGGCCGCCCAGGTAGGCGATGTCGTGCACGTGGCCACGGCTCCAGTTGTATTCGGGGTGCTCGTGGTCTTCCGGCAGTGCGGTGGCCATCAGCAGCTTCTCGGGGCGCAGGGCGTAGCTGACGGACTTGTTCTCGGCGCGAGTACTGACGCCGTGGCCAATGTAGATTGGCTTGTCCAGTTGCGGGCAGTCGATGATCGCGTGGTCGACCTCGTCGGTAGTGATCTGGCCGTCGAACAGGTTGACGTTGCCGATGAACTCGCACACCAGGCGACTGGTTGGCGTCTCGTAGATGTCGATCGGGCTGCCGGTCTGGGCGATCCAGCCCAGGTGCATGATGGCGATGCGCTGGGCCATGGTCATGGCCTCTTCCTGGTCGTGGGTCACCATCACGCAGGTCACGCCGACGCGCTCGATGATCTCTACCAGCTCCAGTTGCATCTGCGAACGCAGTTTCTTGTCCAGCGCGCCCATCGGCTCGTCGAGCAGCAGCAGTTTGGGACGCTTGGCCAGCGAGCGAGCCAGAGCCACGCGCTGGCGCTGGCCACCGGAGAGCTGGTGCGGCTTGCGCTTGGCGTACTGGGTCATGTGCACGAGCTTGAGCATCTCGGCCACGCGCTCGTCGATCTCGGCCTTGGGCAGCTTGTCCTGCTGCAGGCCGAAGGCGATGTTCTGCGCCACGGTCATGTGCGGGAACAGCGCGTAGGACTGGAACATCATGTTGATCGGCCGCTGGTACGGCGGCATGTCGGTGATGTCGACGCCATCGAGGATGATGCGCCCTTCGGTCGGCCGCTCGAAGCCGGCGAGCATGCGCAGCAGGGTCGACTTACCGGAGCCGGAGCCACCCAGCAGGGCGAAGATCTCGCCCTTATTGATGGTCAACGAGACATCGTCGACGGCCACGGTCTCGTCGAACTTCTTGGTCACCCGATCGATCTTGACCAGCACCTCTTTCGGTGTCTGATCCCCCTCGAGGGCTTTTTTGTAGGCGCTGGAGGCAACAGCCATTTAGGAAAACTCCCGGAAGATTGTGCCCGACCCCTGCGGCCGGGCAGGAACGATTACTGACCCGACTTGACCTTGGTCCAACTGCGGGTCATCAGGCGCTGCACACGCACCGGCAGCTCGGCGGAGATGTACAGCTTGTCTAGCACCGACTGAGGCGGGTACACGGACGGGTCGTTGCGGACCTCCTCGTCCATGAATTCGTCCGCCTTGGTATTGGGGTTGGCATAACCCACGTAGTCACTGACTTCGGCGATCACCTCAGGCTCGAGGAGAAAGTTGATGAAGGCATGCGCCTGCTCGGCGTTCGCCGCGTCGGCCGGGATGGCCATCATGTCGAACCAGAGGTTGGCGCCTTCCTTGGGGATGCTGTAGGCGATTTCGATGCCCTTGCCGGCTTCGTCGGCGCGGTCGGCGGCCTGCAGGATGTCGCCGGAGAAGCCGGCAGCCACGCAGATATTGCCGTTGGCCAGATCGCCAATGTACTTGGAGCTGTGGAAGTAGGTGACGTAGGGACGCACCTCCAGCAGCTTGGCCTCGGCCTTGGCGTAGTCATCGGGGTTGGTGCTGTTGGGGTTCAGGCCCAGGTAATTGAGCATGGCCGGGATCATTTCATCGCCCGAGTCGAGGAAGGCGACGCCGCATTCACTGAGCTTCTTGATGTTTTCCGGCTCGAACAGCACGGCCCAGGAGTCGATCTCCTCGACACCGAGCGCAGCCTTGACCTTCTCGACGTTGTAGCCGATGCCATTGGTGCCCCACAGGTAAGGCACGGCGTACTGGTTACCGGGGTCGTTGGTTTCCAGTTGCTTGAGCAGCGCCGGATCGAGGTTGTCCCAATTGCTCAACTTGCTGCGATCGAGCGGCTGGAAGGCGCCGGCGCGAATCTGCTTGCCGAGAAAATGGTTGGAGGGCACCACCACGTCGTAGCCGCTGCGGCCAGCGAGCAGTTTGCCTTCGAGGGTTTCGTTGGAGTCGAAGACGTCATAGATCGGCTTGATGCCGGTTTTCGCTTCGAACTTGGCCAGCGTCTCTTCGCCGATGTAATCGCTCCAGTTGTAGATGTGCACCGTGGACTGGGCCAGAGCGGCACTACAGAAGGCGGAAGCCGCCATCGCGATCAGAGACTTGGGCAGGGTAACTCGCACAGTATCATCCTCGTTTTTGTGTGCCGCCCGAAAAAGGCGCGGCACTTTATAGGAAAATCGTTCGTCGATCAGCGGCCGCTTTTGATTCTCGTCCAGTCACGGGTCAGCCAACGCTGCACCTCGGGCGTACGCTCCTCGGCAACGTAGAGTTTGGCCATGACCTCCTCACTGGGATAAACGCCTGGGTTGTCCCGTACGCTCTCGTCGACCAGCTCGGTGGCCTTGAGGTTGGGGTTGGCGTAGGCGACGTAGTCACTGATCTTGGCGATCACGTCGGGGCGCAGCAGGTAGTTGATGAATTCGTGGGCTTCGGCGACGTTCTTCGAGTCCTTGGGAATGGCCAGCAGGTCCGCCCACATGGCGGTGCCTTCCTTGGGAATGATGTAGATGATCTCGTCGCTACGACCGGCCTCTTCGGCGCGGTCAGCGGCCTGCAGCACGTCGCCGGAGTAGCCGAAGGCGGCGCAGATGTTGCCGTTGGCCAGGTCGGAGATGAATTTGGAGCTATGGAAGTAGGTGATGTAAGGGCGCACCTTCATCAGCTGCTCATAGGCCTTCTCGTAGTCTTCACGCTTGGTGGTATGCGGCGACAGGCCCAGGTAGTTGACCGTTTGCGGCAGCACTTCGTCGCCCGAATCGAGCAATGCTATGCCGCAGGAGGCGAGCTTCTCCGCGTATTTCGGGTCGAACAGCAGCTCCCAGGAATCCAGTGGTGCATCGTCACCGAGCACGGCGCGCGCCTTGGTGGCGTTCAGGCCGATGCCGTTGGTGCCCCATAGGTAGGGCACCGAATATTCGTTGCCGGGGTCGCCCGCGGCCAGGTTTTTCATGATGGTCGGGTCGAGATTGACCAGATTGGGCAGCTTGGATTTATCCAGCTTCAGGTAGGTGCCGGCACGTACCTGCTTGGCCAGGAAGTGGTTGGTCGGAACCACCACGTCATAGCCGCTCTGGCCGGTGGCCAGCTTGCCATCGAGGGTTTCGTTGGAGTCGAAAACGTCATACACCACCTTGATACCGGTTTCCTTCTCGAACTCGGTAATGGTGTCCGGCGCAATGTAGTCGGACCAGTTGTAGACCTTGACCACACGGTCGGCGGCCTGGGCAACAGACATACCAATGGCAGCGGCGATCAGGCCAGCCAGCAGGGTAGAACGACGCATGACGTTTCCTCTTCTTGCGATTTGGGTACCTGGCGGGCGAACCCGCCAGGCGGCGTTGCTTCGTCGCTTAGCGACCGGACTTGATCTTGGTCCAGCTGCGGGTCATGGTGCGCTGCACCGCCGGAGCCAGGTCCGGGAAGGTGTAGATCTTCTTCAGCACTTCCGGAGTCGGGTACACGCCCGGATCGGTACGCAGTGCTTCATCCACCAGCGGCGTGGCTGCGGCGTTGCCGTTGGGGAACTGCACGTAGTTGGTGATGTTGGCCATCACCGCTGGCTCCATCAGGTAGTTGAGGAACACGTGTGCAGCTTCGACGTTCTTGGCGTCAGCCGGCACCGCCAACATGTCGAAGAAGGAACCCGCGCCTTCCTTCGGAATGTTGTAGCCGACTTCCACACCGTTCTTCGCTTCTTCGGCGCGTGCCTTGCTCTGGTAGATGTCGCCCGAGTAGCCGATAGCGACGCAGATGTTGCCGTTGGCCAGGTCGGAGATGTACTTGGAGCTGTGGAAGTAAGCCACCGAAGGACGAATCTTCATGAACAGCTCTTCGGCCTTCTGCAGCTCGCCCTTATCGCTGCTGTCCGGGGCGTAGCCCAGGTAATGCAGAGCGGCCGGGAGAATCTCGGTCGGTGAATCGAGGAAGGAAACGCCGCAAGACTTCAGCTTTTCCATGTTCTCGGGCTTGAACACCAGATCCCAGGAGTCGACCGGCGCGTCTTCGCCGAGCACGGCCTTGACCTTCTCGACGTTGTAGCCGATGCCGATGGTGCCCCACATGTAAGGGATCGAGTACTGGTTGCCCGGGTCGCTCGGATCCAGCGCATGCAGCAGGTCCTTGTCCAGGTTCGACCAGTTCGGCAGCTTGGACTTGTCCAGTTTCTGGAACACGCCAGCCTTGATCTGCTTGGCCAGGAAGGGGTTGGACGGCACCACTACATCGTAACCGGAGCTGCCAGCCAGCAACTTGGCTTCCAGTACTTCGTTGCTGTCGAAGACGTCGTAGACGACCTTGATGCCGGTTTCCTTCTCGAAGTTGGCCAGGGTGTCTTCGGCGATGTAATCGCTCCAGTTGTAGACATGCAGCACCTTGTCGTCAGCCTGAGCAGCGCCTGCCACGGCCGCGGTCAGGGACAACGCGAGAAGGGTCTTGCCGAATGTTTTCATGCGTACAGCTCCTGTTGTTGTGTCGTTATTCCAGAGGTCGCGCAAACCGTTCCAATCAGGTCGGCTCACGCACTCTGGCGCAGTCTGGCAAGGTCATGGCACCGCTGACAACTTTCCGTGACTGCGGGCTTTCAGACCGACAGGTCACGCAGGGTCAGATCCAGGCACTTGCGTGCTTTCTCTACCAGCTCATCCACTTCCGCCTGGCTGATCACCAGAGGCGGCGCAATGATCATGGTGTCGCCCACGGCGCGCATGATCAGACCGTTGTTGAAACAGTGGCCGCGGCAGATCATTCCTACCGCCTTGTCACCCGGATAACGTGTGCGCGTCGCCTTGTCCTGCACCAACTCGATGGCGCCAAGCATGCCGAC
>NZ_RHQP01000010.1:101305-156781 GCF_003935465.1 Pseudomonas sp. o96-267 | reverse complement strand
TGAGCCATGATCAAACTCTTCAGTTCAATACTGCTTGGGTTTTGAGAAAACCCTAAACTTGGCTCAGCAATCGCAAAACTTTCAAATTAATGAAAGGTAACTCTCGAATTAACGAGTGTTGCTTTGTGATGCTGATAATCAGTTGACTATCAGTCTTACCTCACAAGCACCCACACGAATTGCTTGATTCAGTTGTTAAAGAACAGTTGGTTAAGCCTTTCGTCTCAACCGAGGCGCGCATTCTACAGCAGCCTCTCTATCTGTCAAGCTGTTTTTCGAATTTGTTTCCGGAGAAACTTCTTTCTACTCAACCACTTGCGCCTTCGATCTGAACTTCTTCTCTCCAGCGGGAGGCGCATTCTACAGCGTTCAAAACCGCTGTCAACACCTCTTTTCTACCGCTTTCGATCCATTCGACCGAACCACCAACAGGACTAAACCACCACCCTGTCGACCGGCGCGCATTCTACACGCCAGATCCAGCTTTGCAAGCCCTTCATTCAACTTAACTTATTGATTAACAAGAAGTTTTTGAAGCGCTTCATCGCTGAAGTGGCGCGCATTCTACATCCAGCAGAATGCGCGTCAAGCTTTAATTGCAGTTTTATTACTCAGCCTTGAGGGTGATACGCGCAAAGGCCTTCTTGCCGGCCTGACAGACATGAGCAGAACCCAGCTTGAACAGGAAGGTGCGATCAACCGCTTCACCATCGACGCGCACGCCCCCCGAGCCCAACAGGTCGCGGGCAACCGCAGCATTTTTCACCAAGCCTGCCTTATTAAGGACGGACGAGATCGGCATATCTTCAGCCGATACCAGTTCGACCTCGGGCAGATCTTCCGGCAGCTCGCCATCCTTCATACGGTTGCCAGCGGAACGGTGAGCATTGGCCGCAGCCTCTTCACCATGAAAGCGCGCCACAAGCTCTTCGGCCAGCTTGATCTTGATATCACGCGGGTTCGCGCCCTGCTCGACATCGCGCTTGAACTGCTCGATCTCCTCCATGGAGCGGAAGCTGAGCAGCTCGAAGTATCGCCACATCAGCGCATCAGGCATGGACACGAGTTTGTTGTACATCACACCCGGCGCTTCCTGGATGCCCACGTAGTTGCCCAGAGACTTGGACATCTTCTTCACGCCATCGAGACCTTCCAGCAACGGCATGGTGACGATGCACTGCGACGCTTGCCCATAGGCTCTCTGCAACTCGCGCCCCATCAGCAGATTGAACTTCTGATCGGTGCCGCCCAGCTCGACATCGGCCTTCAGCGCTACGGAGTCATAGCCCTGCACCAGCGGATAGAGAAACTCGTGAATGGCGATCGGCTGGTTGCTGCTGTAGCGCTTATCGAAGTCATCACGCTCCAGCATGCGCGCCACCGTGTACTGCGACGTCAGACGAATGAAATCGGCAGGCCCCATCTGGTCCATCCAGGTGGAGTTGAAGGCCACCTCGGTCTTGGCCGGGTCGAGAATCTTGAAGACCTGCTGCTTATAGGTCTCGGCATTATCCAGAACCTGCTCACGGGTCAACGGCGGACGAGTAGTGCTCTTACCGCTGGGGTCGCCGATCATTCCGGTGAAATCCCCAATCAGGAAGATCACCTGGTGGCCGAGCTCCTGGAACTGACGCAACTTATTAATAAGGACGGTATGGCCGAGATGCAGATCTGGAGCAGTCGGGTCGAAACCCGCCTTGATCCGCAGCGGCTGACCACGCTTGAGCTTTTCGACCAGCTCAGCCTCAACCAGAACCTCTTCCGCACCGCGCTTGATCAGCGCCAGCTGCTCTTCAACCGACTTCATAAAATGACTCACAATGACCTTGTTCAAAAGGGAACCAACCATACAAGAACGCCGACAAATCACAAGTTTTGCTCAGCGTAAGGCAGACCATGCTCCGATCATCATCTGCAGGGTTGCCTCCCGGCGGTTTTGGTTATATTTTATACAGTTAGTGCATATTCATCATGCTCTTCTTTTAATCTTCATCTTTTCACTTCAAAAAGCAGCCCTATGACCTCTACATCTAAAGCGCCGCCACTCTATCCAAAGACCCATATTCTTGCAGCGAGCGGCGTGGCCGCGCTGCTCAGCCTTGCCCTCCTGGTTTTTCCTTCGCGTGAAGTCGAGGCACAGAAAACCTTCATAGACCTGGATCTGGGCAACGATGCCGAGATGGTGCTGCAGGAAAAGGATGACCTCCGAGCGGGACTACCAGTACCAGGCGCCGCCTCGCCATTCGCCGAGATCGAGCAAGGCACCGACACCGCCGAAAACAGCGCACAAGACGCTGACGAAGACCTCCTAGAAACAGCTGACTCCTCTCCTCCCGCCGATCCCAACCACCACAACATCACGGTCAGTAATGGCGATACGCTTTCCACCGTGTTTGCCAAGGTCGGCTTGAGCGCCAACGACCTGCATGAGGCTCTGAACAGTAATAAAGAGGCCAAACAATTCAGCCGCCTTAAAGTGGGCCAGGTGCTGGATTTCGAGCTGAACGAAGACGGCAAGCTGAAAAGCCTGCAGAGCAAGCTCAGCGACCTGGAAACCATTCGCCTGAGCCGTACCGATAAAGGCTTCGATTTCCAGCGCGATCAGGTCAAGCCTGAGGTGGTCACCGCTTACAGCCGTGGCGTGATCAACAGTTCGCTGTTCCTCTCCGCCAAACGTGCAGGCCTGTCGCATAGCCTGACCATGGACCTGGCCAACGTATTTGGTTACGACATCGACTTCGCCATGGATATTCGCGAAGGGGACGAGTTCGAAGTGATCTACGAAGAGAAGGTGGTCAACGGCAAACGTGTCGGTACCGGCAATATTCTCTCGGCGCGCTTCACCAACCGCGGCAAGACTTACACCGCCGTGCGCTACACCAGCAAGCAAGGCATCACCAGCTACTACAACGCCAATGGCGAGAGCATGCGCAAGGCATTCATCCGTACGCCGGTGGACTTCGCTCGCATCAGCTCGCGCTTCTCCACTGGGCGCAAGCACCCGATCCTGAACAAGATTCGCGCGCACAAGGGTGTCGACTATGCCGCGCCACGTGGCACGCCGATCAAGGCTGCCGGTGACGGTCGCGTAACACTGGCAGGTCGCAACGGAGGCTACGGCAATACCGTGATCATCCAGCACGGCCAGCGCTACCGTACTCTTTATGCCCATATGCAGGGTTTTGCCAAAGGTGTTCGCAATGGTTCGAACGTCAAGCAAGGCCAGATCATCGGTTACATTGGCACCACCGGGCTCTCCACCGGCCCTCACCTGCACTATGAATTCCAGGTCAACGGCGTACACGTAGATCCACTCAGCCAGAAGCTGCCGATGGCCGACCCGATTGCAGCGAGCGAAAAGCAACGCTTTATGCAACTGAGCAAGCCGCTGATGGCGCGCATGGACCAGGAAAAGACCACCATGCTAGCCGCTAACCAGCAGTAAGCCGTGCCCCTCTATATTGGTGTGATGTCCGGCACCAGCCTGGACGGGCTGGACATCGCGCTGATCGATCAGGATCAGCGCCCCAAACTCCTCGCAACGCTCTACCGCCCCATGCCAGAACAACTACGTAGCGACCTGCTGGCGCTGTGCACCTCGGGCGATGATGAGCTGGCGCGCGCAGCTATCGCAGAACAGCGCTGGGTCGAATTGGCCGCTGCCGCCATCAACGAACTCCTGCAGCAACAGAACCTTACCGCACAGCAGATTCGCGCCATCGGCAGCCATGGCCAGACCGTGCGCCATGAGCCTGCACGCGGCTTCACCATTCAGATCGGCAACCCGGCACTGCTGGCCGAGCTCACCGGGATTTGCGTGGTCGGCGATTTTCGTCGCCGCGATGTGGCAGCCGGCGGCCAAGGCGCTCCCTTGGTGCCTGCTTTTCACCACGACCTGTTCGGCAACAGCCAACGTCATGTCGCCGTGCTCAATGTCGGCGGCTTCAGCAACCTCAGCCTGCTTTCGCCCGGCCAGGAGGTTCTGGGATTCGACAGCGGCCCTGGTAACGTTCTGCTCGATGCCTGGATTCAGTATTGCCAGGGCCTGACCTATGACCGTGACGGCGCCTGGGCATCCAGCGGCAAGGTAGACGCCGCGCTACTGTCGCGACTACTGAGCGATCCCTTCTTCGCCACCCAGGGTCCGAAGAGTACCGGCCGCGAGCTATTCAACCTCGACTGGCTGCTGGCCCATTTGCATGGATCACCGCGCCTGGCCAACGAAGATGTACAGGCGACCCTGGTAGAACTCACCGCACACAGCATCGTCAGCGCCTTGCGCAACGCGCAAGCTCACACCGGCGTCCTGCTGGTGTGTGGCGGCGGCGCTCACAACGCTTGTCTGATGAAGCGCCTGAGCGAGATGCTGCCTGAAACCGAAGTCAGCAGCACCGCAGCTGCAGGTGTTGACCCGGACTGGGTCGAAGCCATGGCCTTCGCCTGGCTGGCGCATTGCGCCCTTGAGGGCATTGCTGGCAATCGCCCGAGCGTGACCGGAGCCAGCGGCCTGCGCGTGCGCGGCGCCATCTACCCGGCCTTAAAACGAAAACGCCGCGCTAGAGCGCGGCGTCTGTAATCAGGCGAAGCATTCAGATCGAGAAGGACGACCCGCAACCACAGGTGGTGGTGGCGTTGGGGTTCTTGATCACGAAGCGCGAACCTTCCAGCCCCTCCTGATAGTCCACCTCGGAGCCCGCCAGATACTGGAAGCTCATGGCATCGACCACCAAGCTTACACCTTCACGCTCGACGATGGTGTCATCCTCGGCTACTTCCTCATCGAAGGTGAAACCGTACTGAAAGCCCGAGCAGCCGCCGCCCGTGACGAACACGCGCAGCTTCAGGCGCGGATTGCCCTCTTCATCGACCAGGTTCTTCACCTTGCCGGCCGCGCCCTGGGTGAAGTGCAAGGGGGCAGGGGTGAAGGTTTCGACGCTCATTCTGGACTCCCGGCGCTATGCGCCATACTGCTTTGGGCGTGCATTATCCGCTTGCCCGACGAAATTGGTCAACTATTGCTCGATTTCCAGCGTCGCCGGAAGCTCGAGTGGCCGCTCACCATCCTTGAGGTGACAGAGGCGCCCTTCGATCTGCGCCCCCATGGCCATCTCCATCAGGCCGTAATGCAGGTTACCGCGAACCCGGGAGCGCGAGCCTAGTTCCAGATGGCCGCTGGCGAACACATCACCATTCACCTCGCCATCGATCACTATATGGGGTGCACGTATCTCACCTTCAACCAGGCCGCCCGCGCTCACGCGCACCAGACCTTCGGTAGCCAGCAGATTACCGGTGACCCGACCATCCACTTGCACTGCGCCCTGAAAGCGCATGTCGCCTACCAGCTCAGCGCCAGCGGCAATCAGGCTGGTCTTACCGCTGAAACGCTGCAAGTCGGGTTTGGTCTTGTCTTTACTCCACATGAGTGGCTATCGCTCCTGATTTTATCCATTCGAATGTACGGCTCAGCGGCTTGTCGCCCTCGACCTCCGCCTGAACCTTGACCTGACGCGGCTCGAAGCCCTCAGGTAGTTGTAGTTCGCCAAAACGACCCGCCTCGGGGAAGGACTGGAAGTGCCTGAAAGAGAACGCAATGCTGCTCTCGCTGACCTCATCGGACAGCGCCGCCAGCTCCAGCGCAGCCGGCTTACCGTTTTGCTGCCCCTCGATCGTAATGCGCAAACGCCCCTGCAATGCCTCATCACTGGCGCCGACTCGGCTCATCAGCAATTTGTAGCGGAATCGTAACGGCACGTCCGTGGCTTGCAACTCAAAGGCGCGAATGCGGATGCCTTCACGCCGACTGGCAGGTGCCAGCACACCTTTGTAGAAGGCCAGGTCCTGCTGTTGCTTGAAGATCTGCTCCTCCAGCAACTTGATGGTGCGACGATTCTGCTCCATGGCTTGCTGAGTGACTTTGTCGCTACTACCGACCACAGCCAGACGCTGGCGTAGCAGTTCCAGCTCCTGCTCCTGTTCGGCAACGCGAGTCAACAACGCATATGGCTCTTCGGCTGCCTGCGTAGGCTGCACTTGTGGCCAGTACCAACCCAGGGCAAAGGCCGCCGGCACAGCGAGCACCAGCAGCAGTTGCAGCCAGCGACGCCTGCGCTCACGGCGCGGATCGCTGAGGCGGACCTCCCAGCCAGGTATCACGGCAGCAGGGCCGCGTGCGACAGGCCGAGGCGCTCGTCGAGACCGAAAAGAATGTTCATGTTCTGCACCGCCTGACCGGATGCGCCCTTGACCAGGTTGTCGATCACCGAGAGCACCACCACCAGATCGCCGCCTTGCGGACGGTGCACGGCGATGCGGCAAACATTGCCTCCGCGCACGCTACGGGTTTCCGGGTGGCTGCCCGCCGGCATGACATCGACGAACGGCTCGCCGGCGTAACGCTTCTCGAACAGCGCCTGAAGATCGACCGAGGTATCGGCCACGCGTGCATAAAGGGTCGAGTGAATGCCGCGAATCATCGGCGTCAGGTGCGGGACGAAGGTCAGGCCAACATCACTACCAGCAGCCTGGCGCAGCCCCTGGCGAATCTCCGGCAGGTGGCGATGGCCCTTGACCGAGTAGGCCTTCATGCTTTCACCTGCCTCGCAGAACAGCGAGCCGACGCTGGCGCCACGGCCCGCGCCGCTGACGCCGCTCTTGCAATCGGCGATCAGGCTGCCGGCATCCGCCAGCCCGGCTTCGAGCAGCGGGATCAGACCGAGTTGAGTCGCGGTCGGGTAGCAACCGGGGACGGCGATCAGGCGCGCGGTCTTGATCGCCTCTCGGTTGACCTCGGGCAGACCATATACCGCCTCACTCAGCAGCTCGGGCGCGCCATGAGGCTGGCCGTACCACTTGGCCCACTCCTCGGCGTCCTGCAAACGAAAATCGGCGGACAGATCGATCACTCGCGTGCCTGCGGCCAGCAGTTCACCCGCCAGCGCGTGAGCCACGCCGTGGGGGGTGGCGAAGAACACCACGTCACAGGCGCCCAACGTGGCTACGTCCGGCACGCTAAAGGCCAGATTCGGATAGTGACCGCGCAGGTTGGGGTACATCTCATCAACGCGCAGGCCGGCCTCGGAACGGGAAGTGATCACGGTCACCTCTGCCTGCGGGTGTTGCGCCAGCAGACGCAGCAGTTCGACACCGGTGTAGCCCGTGCCGCCGACGATACCGACCTTGATCATCACATGCCCCTTTGCAAAAGCCATTGGAAAGCTGCCGATGATAAAGCCGCATCGGCCAAGCTCCAACCACGGAGGTGACGCAGGGCGTCAGCTGCCTCTACTATCGAGGCCATTTTTCAGCGCGGGAAGCGAAAATGCTCTATCTCTGGCTCAAGGCTCTGCACATCATCGCCATGGTCTGCTGGTTCGCCGGCCTGTTCTATCTACCGCGTCTGTTCGTCTATCACGCCATGAGCAGCGACGCCGCCAGCCACGAACGATTCTGCATCATGGAGCGCAAGCTGTATCGCGGCATCATGATGCCGTCGATGATCGCCACCCTCGGTCTGGGCATCTGGTTGCTCAGCCTCAACTCGGCGTACTACTTCACGCAAGGCTGGATGCACGCCAAGCTTACGCTGGTGGTGGCCCTGGTGATCTATCACCACCTCTGCGGGGCTCAGCTCAAGCGCTTTGCTCGCGGCGAGAACAGCCGCAGTCACGTGTTCTATCGTTGGTTCAATGAAGCCCCGGTACTGGCACTGCTGGGCATCGTCATCCTGGTCGTTGTCCGCCCCTTCTAAGGAACTCGCCATGTCTCTGCCTGCCCTGCTCGAAGAACGCCTGCACCTGCCTTTGGTAGCTGCACCGATGTTTCTGGTGTCCAACCCGGCGCTGGTCAGCGCCTGCTGCAACGGCGGCATTGTCGGCAGCTTTCCGGCGCTGAACCAGCGCGAGAGCGCCGGTTTCGCCGCCTGGCTCGACGAGATCGAAGCCAGCCTGGCGACCAACGCCGCACCCTACGCCGTCAACTTGATCGTGCATGACAGCAACCCACGCCTACAGGCGGATCTGGCCATCTGCGTCGAACGCCGCGTGCCAATCGTCATCACCAGCCTGGGCGCGGTGAAGGAAGTGGTCGATGCCGTGCACAGCTATGGCGGCCTGGTGTTCCATGACGTGACAACCCGCCGCCATGCCGAAAAAGCTGCCGAGGCTGGCGTGGATGGCCTGATCGCAGTGGCAGCTGGCGCTGGCGGCCACGCCGGCACCTGGAGCCCCTTCGCCCTGCTGGCCGAGATTCGTCAATTCTTCGACAAGACCGTGCTGCTGTCAGGCTGCCTCAACCACGGCCACGAGATCCTCGCGGCACAACTGCTCGGTGCCGACCTGGCCTATATGGGCACCCGCTTTATCGCCACCCAGCAAAACAATGCCTCCGAAGACTACAAGCACATGATTCTCGGTGCCCGGGCCGCCGATATCATCCATACGCCGGCTGTGTCCGGTGTGCCGGCAAGCTTCATGCGCCAGAGCCTGCAGCAGGCCGGCTACGACTTGAAGCAGCTGCAGAACAAGGCCGATATCAACTACGGCGAGAAGCTCAAGCCGATGGATGAAGAAGCCAAGGCCTGGAAGACCGTCTGGTCGGCCGGCCAGGGGGTCGGTGGCATTGACGACCTGCCATCGGTGGAGGAGCTGATAGCGCGCCTCGACCGCGAATATCGCGCCGCACTCTCGCGCAGTCAGCAGTTGGGGCAATACTGGCCGCGATGAAACGCCGCCACCTGCTCGGTCTAAGCGCGCTCGGTCTACTCGGCGGTTGGGCGTTGCGCCCAACTGATCGCGGTCGTGAGCATGACGCCTACTTCGCCGAGCTCAACCGGCAGTTGCAGCGCGATAGCGACGGCATCCCTACCCTGCTGCTCGACCTTGATCGCCTAGACGCCAACGCCGACCTGCTGGCCGCAAGACTGGGCGGCCGCCTCCAGCTGCGCCTGGTCGCCAAGTCGCTGTCCAGCACCGGCCTGCTGGAATACCTGGCCAAGCGCCTGCAGACCCAGCGTTTCATGGTCTTTCATCAGCCACAGCTCAATCGCCTGGCCAGGAGCTTTCCACAGGCCGATCTGCTGCTTGGCAAACCTTTGCCGGTAGCTGCAGCCCTGAACTTCTATCGCCAGCTTGCGTATCATCTGGATTTCGATCCCGACCACCAGGTGACTTGGCTGATCGACAGCCAGCAACGTCTGGTGCAGTACAGTGAGCTGGCCAAGGCGCTGGGGCGACCGCTGCGCATCGCACTGGAAATCGACGTTGGCCTGAAGCGTGGAGGTTTCGCCACGCCGCTGGCATTGGCTCAGGCGCTACAGCTGCTTCGCCAGCAGCCGGCACTGCGACTGCAAGGGCTGATGGGTTATGACGCGCACGTCGCGCACAGCCCGCCCTGGCAGAACCCGTTGCGAGCATTCAGCGAGACCGATGAGCGCTATCGACTATTCATCAGCAGCGCCCAGCAATTCAGCGATCTTTGGCCGGCAAAGCCGCTGCTCAACGGTGCTGGCAGCCTGACCTACCCGCTGCACAGCCAGCAGGAGACTTCGCTCAATGAAGTCGCTGTCGGTTCAGCCCTGCTCAAGCCCGCGGAGTTCGACACGCCACTGCTGGAGGAGCATCAGCCAGCCCTGTGGATCGCCAGCCCCGTGCTCAAGGCGGTCGACGGCGCCCTGCCCTATCTGCAACCGCTGCAACCTTTGATCAGTGCCTGGAACCCCAACCGCGAGCATGCGTACTACCTCTATGGCGGTCGCTGGCCGGCGCAGCCTGTTTCACCTGCGGGGCTCGACTACGACGACCTGTATGGCCGTAGCGCCAATCAAGAGCGCCTGATCGGTGGTAACGGTGCACAACTGACGAGCAACGACTGGGTATTTCTGCGCCCAGCGATCAGCGAAGGCGTGTTGGGTGATTTCAGCGAAATACGTCTACTACGCCGCGGCCAACTGGTCGGCCGCTGGAGCACAATAGGCAACGCCTGAAAAATGCCAGCCCATGGCGCCTCAGGCCGCTTGTATATTGGCCACGCGGCACTCTAGGCTTATGCCTCGCCTGAGTTGACCAGGCACTTTGCTCCCCCACCCTTCCCGCCGACAAGGAAGCTCGCATGAACCCACCGCGTTACAAGATCGTGTTCGACGGCCAACTGATGCCCGAGGCGTCATTGGAAATGGTCAAGACAAACCTGGCACGCCTGTTCAAGAGCGACCTTGCTCGTATCGACGGTCTGTTCAATGGAACGCCGGTGGCGCTCAAGCGTGATCTGAGCGAAAGCGAGGCAGGGCAGTACCTCAGCGCCCTGCAGAAGGCGGGTGCCAACGTGCGCATAGAGCTGGATCAGGCCGCCAGCCTGAGCCTGGTGCCGACCGAAGCTGAAACCGAGCAGGCTGCGGACGCGGCCACACCGCACATGACCTGTCCCAAATGTGGTCATCAGCAGGCCAAGGCGAGCGAGTGCTCCGCCTGCGGCATCATCATCGAGAAATACCTCGCCCGTCAGGCTCAACTGGCCGAAGCTGCTCCAGCCACAGCGCCTGCCGCAGCGACTGCATCGCCCTATGCGCCGCCACAGGCGAATGTCGCCGAACAATTGCCGCAGTACTCCGAGCTCAAGGTCCTCGGCGTCAGCGGCCGGATCGGCCGCGTGCGTTACCTCGGCTGGCTGATGGCGATGACACTGTGCTTCATCCCGATCATGTTGATCGGTACCGGCATTGCAGCGATGTCCTCGACCCTGGCCATGCTGGCGCTGGGCATCGTCAGTATTGCCGCGGTGGTGATCGGTATCTTCATCGGCGTGCAGCGTCTGCATGATATCGGTTGGTCCGGCTGGTTGCTGCTGGTGCACCTGATCCCGGTAGTCGGCAGCGTGTTCGCCCTGCTGATGCTGATCATCCCGGGCACTCAAGGCGTCAACCGCTACGGCCCGCCACCGCCCCCCAACAGCACCGCAGTCAAGGTACTGGCCTGGTTGTTCCTGCTCATCCCCATCAGCGGCATCGTCGCTGCCATCGCCATTCCCCAGTATCAGGGCTATGTCGAGCGCGCCGCCGAGTATCAGGAGCAGTAATTCCCGACCATGCGCAGCTATGCATTGATCACCGGCGCGTCCAGCGGCATTGGCCTGGCCTTGGCCGAAGCCCTGGCACGCCGGGGGCGCAACCTGATCCTGGTGGCGCGCCGGCGTGATGCGCTGGAAAGCATCGCCTGCGAGCTGGCCCAGCGCTTCGGCGTCGAGGTGCTGTTTCGACTCTGCGACCTGAGCGAGCCGCTGCAACTGTCCGGCCTGTTGCTGGAGCTTGAGGAAGGCCAGTGGCACGTCGACCTGCTGGTGAACAACGCCGGCCTTGGCTGCGCAGGTCCGTTCCTGGAACAGGACTGGAGTCGCGAGCTGGAGCAACTGGAAGTCAACGTGCTGGCGTTGACCCGCCTGTGTCACGCACTCGGTCAGCGCATGGCCGAGCACGGCAGCGGGCAGATTCTCAACGTCGCCTCGGTCGCGGCCTTTCAGCCCGGCCCCTGGATGAGCAGCTACTACGCCAGCAAGGCCTATGTACTGAATTTTTCCGAGGGTTTGCGCGAGGAGCTGAGAGGCCGCGGCGTGCGTGTATCAGTACTCTGCCCTGGCCCGACCCACAGCGCCTTCTTCCGCGCCGCGCAGATGGACGTCGCGCGGATCGCCGGCAGCAAGCTGATGATGAGCGCGGAGGAAGTCGCGCTGATCACGGTTCGCGCACTGGAAAAGAACCGCGCCATCATCATTCCCGGCTGGCGCAACCGCCTGCTGGCCCTGAGCCCACGCCTCGGACCGCGCTGGCTGGTGCGCAAGCTCAGTGGTCGCCTGACCCGTCCCTTCACCGGCGCCTGATTGGCTGTTCAGCCGGCATTGACCGTCCGCCCATCGGCCCACTCCCGCAGCGCCATCAATCGCTCTGCCATCACCACCGACAGCGGCGCCGTGCTTTGTAGTGCGCGTAGCAGCAAGCCCTGATCGACCGCCTGCTGCTGCGCCTGACCTGCGTAGAGCGCACTGACCACCGCCTGCTCGATCTCGGCGCCGGAGTAGCCCTCGCTGGCAGCAGCCAGTTGCGCGAGATCGAAGGTGCCTGGCTCCAGTTCACGGCGCTGCAGGTGGATACGGAAGATGTCGGCCCGCACCTCGGCACTGGGCAGGTCGACGAAGAACAGTTCGTCGAAGCGCCCCTTGCGTACCAGCTCGGGCGGCAGACGGTCGATGGCATTGGCCGTGGCCACCACGAACACTGGAGCCTTACGCTCGGCCATCCAGGTCAGCAGGGTGCCGAGTACCCGCTGGCTCACGCCGCCATCGTGGTCGCCACTGGCAAGCCCTTTCTCCACCTCGTCCATCCACAGCACGCAGGGTGCCATCTGTTCGGCCAGACGCAGCGCCTCGCGCAGGTTGCGCTCGGTCTCGCCGAAGAACTTGTTGTACAGGCAAGCGAAATCCAGACGCAGTAGCGGCAAGCCCCAGAGTCCGGCCACTGCCTTGGCCGCCAGGCTCTTGCCGCCGCCCTGTACCCCGACCAGCATCACGCCTTTCGGCGCATCGAGGAGCTTGCCCTCGAGAAAGCCAGCCTGACGTTCAGCCAGCCAGCGTTTGAGATTGACCAAACCGCCGACTTCGGCGAAGCGTGCAGTGTCGTATTCGAAGCTGAGCACGCCCTCCAGATCCAGCAACTGGAACTTGGTCTTGTTCAGTTCGGGGATGTCTTCCTGAGTGATCGCGCCGTCGTCGCAGATCACGTTGCGCGCCAGCGCGCGTGCCTCGGCATGGCTCAGGCCGCGCAGATTCTTCACCACCTGCTGCAGCGTGCGGTTATCGGTGCGCACGCGGGCGCCGCGATTGCCCTCGCTCCAACGCGTCGCCTCGTCACGTACGATGCCCAGCAGTTCGTCTTCCGACGGCAGCGCGAGACTGAAACGTGCCGCGAAACGCTGCACTTCAGCAGGCAGTTTGAGCGCATGCGACACCAGCACCAGCGTCGGCTTGTGCGCTGCCTCGCTCATGGCGATTTCCTTGAGCAAGCGCACCAGCCTGGGGTTGTCATCAAGGAAGGGATGCAGGTCGCACATCACGTAGAGGTTCGGCTGCAGATCGGCCTTGATCATGCGCAGCGCCGCTTCCGGCTCAAGGGTCGGTGACTCGTCCACCGACGCGCCACCGAAGCCCAGCCGCTGCAGGCCCTCGGTCACTGACCAGGTATGCAGGCCGAGACCGCGCTTGATCGCCAGACCAGTCAGGGTTTCCAGCACGCGCAGCTCGTCCCAGGACTCGATCACCACCAGCTTGACCTTGGAGTCCAGCACCAGCCCAAGATCATGAATATCGTTCTTCAACACCGACTCCTTGTGAGATTTGGCCAGCCAGGCACGCAGGGTTACCATCCGCGGTTTAACAGAATCGAGAACTTACAGCATGGGCCGCCTGAACACGCAGATCGTGGCCGGAGGCATCACGCCGTGCAAGTGCTGAACGCGCGTCACATCACAGTATCCATGACCATCGCGGCCGGCCTGCTGGTTAACCTGCCGGCCGTCGCCATTGAAACCATCAGCGACCCGTTGCCCAGCGGTGCCCGAGGCCCCGAGATGGTAGTGATTCCAGCTGGCGAGTTTCGTATGGGGGATGCCAGCGGTCGTGGCAATGACAACGAGCGCCCGCCACGGGCGATTGCGTTCGATCAACCGTTCGCCATCGGCCGCTACGAAGTCACCTTCGCCGACTGGCAGAAGTACGCCGACGCCAACGAATTGCCCATGCCTGACAACGAGGGTTGGGGCCTTTCGGCGCAGCGCCCGGTGATTCATGTGTCCTGGCGCGACGCTCACGCCTACACCCAGTGGTTGTCACGCGAGACTGGCGCGCGCTATCGCCTGCCAACCGAAGCCGAATGGGAGTATGCAGCGCGTGGCGGCAGCCAGAGCTACTACTGGTGGGGCGACCAGCTCGACAGTAGCGAGCAGGCGCCACGCGCTCACTGCCGCGGCTGCGCCAGCTCGCGCCTGTTACGCAACAAGACGGCAGCCGTCGGCCAGTTCCCGGCCAACGGCTTCGGCTTGCATGACACCGCGGGCAATGTCTGGGAATGGACGGCCTCGAACTTCACCCAGCGCTTCGATGGTAGCGAAACGCAGAGTGCCAGCTTGCTCGACAACAGCCCGCGCGTAGTGCGAGGCGGCGCCTGGAACAGCGGCCCGGTCTATCTGCGCAGCAGCATGCGCGACCTCAAGCAACCGCATCACCGTGACTATGCGCTGGGGTTTCGCGTGCTGCGCGAGCTGCCCTGAGCGCGGACGACCTGGCGACTTTGCAGTAAACTAGTCAGCTTGTTTCTTCTGGAGGTGCCTTATGGCCAGCGAACGCCAGTATTCCCCCGTCGACCGCCTGCTACTGCAAGCCGATGCCGCGCTGCGCACGCTGTTGCCATTCAGCGGTGCCTCGGGCCGCCCCTCGCCCGCCATCGTGCAGAACGACAGCGAGCTGAGCAGCGAGGAGTCGCGTCACGTAGCCGGTCTGATGCGCATCAACCACACCGGCGAGGTCTGCGCCCAGGCGCTCTATCAGGGTCAGGCGCTGACCGCCAAACTGCCGGAAGTGCGTAGTGCCATGGAGCATGCGGCCGACGAGGAAATCGACCACCTGGCCTGGTGCGAGCAGCGCATCCGCGAACTGGGTAGCCACCCGAGCGTGCTGAACCCGCTGTTCTATGGCCTGTCCTTCGGTGTGGGCGCCGTCGCCGGCCTGGTCAGTGATCGCGTCAGCCTGGGTTTCGTCGCTGCCACTGAAGATCAGGTTTGCAAACACCTGGATGAGCATCTGGAACAACTACCCGAGCACGACACCAAGTCGCGCGCCATCCTCGAGCAGATGCGCGTCGACGAACAGCAACATGCCAACAGTGCCATGGCAGCCGGCGGCGTGCGTTTCCCGGCACCAGTCAAGTTCGGCATGACCTTGCTGTCGAAGGTCATGACCAAGAGCACCTACCGCATCTGAAACGAACGAGGGCGCCAATCGGCGCCCTCGTCATTTCCAGCGGACCTCAGCCCAGCTCAACGATTTCGTAGTCGTGGCTGATGTCCACACCGGCACGGCCCAGCATGATCGAGGCCGAGCAGTACTTCTCCGCCGACAGCTCCACCGCCCGCTTCACCTGAGCCTCTTTCAGCCCACGGCCCTTGACCACGAAGTGCAGGTGGATCTTGGTGAACACCTTGGGCTCCTCGCCTGCACGCTCGGCATCGAGGAACACTTCGCAGCTTTCTACCGGCTGGCGGCCCTTGCGCAGAATGCTGACCACATCGAAGTTGCTGCAGCCACCGAGGCCAATCAACAGCATCTCCATCGGCCGAACACCAAGGTTACGTCCACCGGCATCGGGCGGGCCGTCCATCACCACGGCATGGCCACTACCGGACTCGCCGAGGAACAGAGCTTCACCGGCCCATTGCACACGCGCTTTCATCGTTCTTGGCTCCCAGAGTGGAAAAGTCCGGCAGATTAGCACAGCCGGGCAGCAGTCCGATGTTCGTCGGTTACGCTAAAGTTCCGCCGGGTTATGTTACCCAGGTCGCAAAAAAGACCCCACTCATAGCGTGTCTGTTAAGCTGACGTCGGATTGCTGGCACACTTGGCCGGATAACAAATAAGAAATTGCCGTTGGACAAAGGCCTTCATTTTTTCATATTCGGGACTCGGGCATGGTTGCTATTACCCTTACACCTAAAATCAAGAATCTCGACAAGCTTCTCGCGCACTGTCATCGCCGCCGCTACACCTCCAAAAGCACCATCATCTATGCAGGTGATCGCTGCGAAACCCTGTTCTTCATCGTCAAGGGCTCGGTCACTATCCTCATCGAGGACGACGACGGGCGTGAAATGATCATCGCCTATCTGAACTCTGGCGATTTTTTCGGCGAGATGGGGCTGTTCGAAAAGGATGGTTCAGAGAAGGAACGCAGCGCCTGGGTGCGCGCCAAGACCGAATGCGAAGTAGCGGAAATCAGCTACGCCAAGTTCCGCGAACTGACTCAGCAAGACCCTGAAATCCTGTTCGCCCTCGGTAGCCAGATGGCCGAGCGCCTGCGCAATACCACGCGCAAGGTCGGCGACCTGGCCTTCCTCGATGTCACCGGCCGCGTCGCGCGCACTCTGCTCGACCTGTGCAAGCAGCCAGATGCCATGACCCATCCGGATGGCATGCAGATCAAGATCACCCGCCAGGAAATCGGCCGCATCGTCGGTTGCTCGCGCGAGATGGTCGGCCGTGTACTCAAGTCGCTGGAGGAACAGGGCCTGGTGCACGTCAAAGGCAAGACCATGGTGGTCTTCGGCACCCGCTGAAACCAGCCCAATAAAAAGCCGGCTTGATCGCCGGCTTTTTCATGCGTGCTATTCGGGGTCGGTGCCGATCACGGCTGGCCGTCCGCGCTCGGGAAAGAACAGGCGCTGCAATTCACTGCCGGGACTTTCCGCGCGCATGAAGGCTTCGCCGACCAGGAAGGCGTAGACCTCGTTGATCTCCATCAGCTCAACATCGGCGCGATTGAGAATGCCACTCTCGGTGACCACCAGGCGGTCACGCGGAATGCGTGGCAGCAGGTCGAGAGTGGTTTCCAGGCTGACATCGAAGGTATGCAGGTTGCGGTTGTTGATCCCCACCAATGGTGTGTCCAACGTATTCAGCGCCCGCTCCAGTTCGGCGCCGTCATGCACCTCGACCAGCACGTCGAGGCCGACATCCTTGGCAACAGAGGCCAGCTCGGCCATGCGCACGTCATCCAGGCAGGAGACAATCAGCAGCACGCAGTCGGCGCCCAGTGCGCGCGCTTCGACGATCTGATACGGATCGACCATGAAGTCCTTGCGGATCACCGGCAGCGCACAGGCAGCACGGGCCTGCTGCAGGTACTGGTCGGCGCCCTGGAAGAAATCGATATCGGTCAGCACCGACAGGCAGGTCGCGCCTCCCGCCTCGTAACTCCGGGCGATATCCGCCGGGACGAAGTCGGCGCGCAGCACGCCCTTGCTCGGCGAAGCCTTCTTGATCTCGGCGATCACCGCCGGCTGCTTGCGCGCCGCCTGCTCCA
This sequence comes from Pseudomonas sp. o96-267, assembly GCF_003935465.1. NCBI lineage: Bacteria > Pseudomonadati > Pseudomonadota > Gammaproteobacteria > Pseudomonadales > Pseudomonadaceae > Pseudomonas > Pseudomonas sp. o96-267. Next base: position 139,668 of record NZ_RHQP01000010.1, on the reverse strand, counting down.
GCAGCGCGCGGGCGAAACCTCGCGGAGCGTCGGCACTGCGTGCAGCAGCCTCGGCCTCGGCCAGGCTGACCTGGGCACGGCGCGCGGCCACTTCCTCGAACTTACGGGCGACGATCTTCTCCAGTACGGTTGGTACGCTCACCCTTCGTTCTCCTGTTTGAATACCGCGGTAAAGGACACCAGCTCCTCCAGTTTCTCGCGCGCCAGACCGGTGTGCAGGGCGTCGTGCGCCAGTTGCATGCCTTCACGCAGGCTGCTGGCATGATCCGCAGCGTAGAGAGCCGCGCCAGCGTTGAGCACGATCATGTCGGCAGCCTTCTGGCCATTATCTGTCTTGCGCCGACCGAGAGCGTCGCGAATCAGTTCCAGCGATTGCTCGGCATTGTCGACGGTCAGCCCGATCAGGCTCTGGCTCTTGATGCCGAAATCTTCGGGCTGGATACGGTACTCGCTGACCACGCCATTCTTGAGCTCGGCGACGAAGGTCGGCGCAGCCAGGCTGACCTCGTCCAGACCATCCTGCGCATGCACCACCAGCACGTGCTCGCTGCCCAGACGCTGCAGCACTTCGGCCATCGGCCGGCACAGCGCCTGGCTGAACACACCGATGACCTGATGCTTGGCGCCCGCCGGATTGGTCATCGGGCCGAGCATGTTGAAGATGGTGCGCAGGCCCAGCTCGCGGCGTGGGCCAATGGCATGCTTCATCGCGCCATGATGCGACGGGGCGAACATGAAGCCGACGCCAACGCTCTCGACGCAGCGCGCCACCTGCTCGGGCTTGAGCCCCAGGTAGACACCGGCGGCCTCCAGCAGGTCAGCACTGCCGCTCTTGCCGGACACCGCACGGTTGCCGTGCTTGGCCACCTTGCCGCCCGCCGCCGCGACGACGAAGGCCGCCGCGGTGGAGACGTTGAAGATGTTCATGCCATCGCCACCGGTGCCGCAGGTGTCGACCAGGCGCTCGGCGTCGATTTCCACTGGCGAGGCCAGCTCACGCATGACGCTGGCGGCACCGACGATTTCGTCGATGGTCTCGCTCTTCATGCGCATGCCCATGAGAAAGGCGCCGATCTGCGCGTCGGTGCATTGGCCGGTCATGATCTCGCGCATGACCGCCTGCATTTCCTCGGTGGTCAGATCGAGTTGGGCGACGATGCGGTTGAGGGCTTCCTTGATGTTCATACGCGCACGCCTCCGGTCTGCTTGAGGAAGTTGGCGAACAGTTCGTGGCCCTGCTCGGTGAGGATGGACTCAGGGTGGAACTGCACACCTTCGATGTTCAGGGTCTTGTGGCGCAGGCCCATGATCTCGTCGACCGAGCCGTCTTCATGCTGGGTCCAGGCAGTGATTTCCAGGCAATCCGGCAGGGTTTCGCGCTTGACCACCAGGGAATGATAGCGGGTCACAGTGAGCGGGTTGTTGAGGCCGGCGAACACGCCCTTGTTCTCATGGAACACCGGGCTGGTCTTGCCATGCATCACCTGGCGCGCGCGCACCACGTCGCCGCCATAGGCCTGGCCGATGCTCTGATGGCCAAGGCAGACGCCGAGGATCGGCAGCTTGCCGGCGAAATGCAGGATGGACTCGATGGATACCCCTGCTTCGGTCGGCGTGCACGGGCCGGGCGAGACGACGATGCGCTCGGGCTTGAGCGCTTCGATTTCGGCGATGCTCAGTTCGTCGTTGCGAATCACGTGCACATCGGCGCCCAGCTCACCCAGGTACTGCACGACGTTGTAGGTGAAGGAGTCGTAGTTATCGATCATCAAAAGCATGGTACGGCTCCTCTTATTCTTGGGCCTGGACGGCAGTCTGTTCGGCGAGCGCAACGGCGCGGAACATGGCGCGGCGCTTGTTCAGGGTTTCTTCCCACTCCAGCGCGGGCACCGAGTCGGCGACGATGCCGGCGCCGGCCTGCACGTGCAGTTCGCCGTCCTTGATCACCGCGGTGCGGATGGCGATGGCGGTGTCCATGTTGCCGTTCCAGGCGTAGTAACCGACCGCGCCGCCATAGACGCCGCGTTTGACCGGCTCCAGCTCGTCGATGATTTCCATCGCGCGGATCTTCGGCGCACCGGACAGGGTGCCGGCCGGCAGGATGGCGCGCAGGGCGTCCATCGAAGTCAGGCCTTTTTTCAGCTCGCCGGTGACGTTGGAAACGATGTGCATGACGTTGGAGTAGCGCTCGATGACCATCTTCTCGGTCAGTTTCACCGAGCCGATTTCCGAGACGCGCCCAGTGTCGTTGCGGCCCAGGTCGATGAGCATCAGGTGCTCGGCGACTTCCTTGGCATCGGCCAGCAGATCTTCTTCCAGCGCCAGGTCCTGCTCCTCGGTGGCGCCGCGCGGGCGAGTGCCGGCGATGGGCCGCACGGTGACCAGGTTGTCTTCGACGCGCACCAGCACTTCCGGCGACGAGCCGACGACGTGGAAGTCGCCGAAGTTGAAGAAGTACATGTACGGCGTCGGGTTGATGCAGCGCAGCGCACGGTACAGGTCGATGGGCGCGGCCTTGAACGGAATCGACATGCGCTGGGAAATCACCACCTGCATACAGTCGCCAGCGAGGATGTAATCCTTGATGGCGCTGACCGAGCGTTCGTAATCCTCGCGGCTGAAGCTGGAGCGGAACGCCGGCTCCGCGCCTGCCGGCTTGTTCAGATCCACACCCAGACGCGGTGTGAACGGCTGACGCAGCTTGTGCAGGATGTCCTGCAGCTGCTGCTGACCACGCTCGAAGGCATCGCTCTCAGCCGGATCGGCCAGCACGATGGCGTGCATCTTGCCGGCCAGGTTATCGAACACCACCACGGCATCGGAGACGTTGAGCAGGATGTCCGGCGTGCCCAGCGCGTCGGGGTTCACCCCGGCGGCCAGTTTGGGCTCGACGTAACGCACGCTGTCGTAGGCGAAGTAGCCGACCAGGCCGCCATTGAAGCGCGGCAAACCAGCAATGGTCGGCACCTTGTAACGCGCCTTGAACTGCTCGACGAAGGCCAGCGGGTCGGCAGATTCGTGGCGCTCGACTTCGACGCCGTCGGTGGTGATCACCACGTCATGACCGTGCACACGCAGCACGGTGCGTGCCGGCAGGCCGATGATCGAGTAACGGCCCCATTTTTCGCCGCCCTGCACGGACTCCAGCAGGTAGGAGTTGGGCGCATCGGCCAGTTTCAGGTAGATCGACAGCGGCGTGTCGAAGTCGGCGATGGTTTCGCAGGCAAGCGGAATGCGGTTGTAGCCTTCAGCGGCTAAACGCAGGAATTCTTCATGGGTCATGATCAGCCTCATGGCTCGGGGTAAACGGTCGGGTGCAAACGGGCCGCGCAGCGGCGGCAGGACGAGATCAGGCGCGCCAGCGCCAACGGGCCAGGGCCTTGATCACTTTCATCCAGAGTTTGCAGCTAACCACCACGGTGCGATCTCGACAGGCGGGGGAATAATGAGAGCGGCCAAGGTAGCAGCTACACGCCAAGCGCTGCAAGCGGGGCAAAGCGTTAGCTTGGTAGGAGCGGATTTATCCGCGATCTCGATCGCCAGTTGCGCGGATAAATCCGCTCCTACAAAACAGCTGAAGATTCGTCAGAGCAACTCGGCGAGGCTATCGACCACCAGGTTCGGTTTTTCTTCGGCAATCGGGCGGCCATGGTTATAGCCATAGCTCACTGCGACGCAAGGCACGCCGGCTGCGTGGGCGGCCAGCACATCGTTGCGCGAGTCGCCGATGAACAGCGATTGCGCCGTAGTGACATCAGCCAAGCGCATCACCTGCAACAACGCAGCCGGGTCTGGCTTCTGCTGCGGCAGGGTGTCGCCGCCGATGATCCAGCGGAAATAGCCGCCCAGGCCGACCTGCTCCAGCAATGGCGCGACGAAACGCTCCGGCTTGTTGGTCACCACCGCCAGTTCCACGGCTGCAGTGCTGAGCGCCTCGAGCAGCTCGTGCACACCGGGATAGAGCGCGGTCAGGTTATGACAGTCGGCGTAGATATCGAGAAAGCGCGCCAGCGCCTCTTCCGTCTCGGCTTCACCCACGGCGGCGTGATCCAGACCACCGGCCAGGGCACGGCGCACCAACACCCGTGCGCCATTGCCAACCCAGTCACGGACCTTTTCAACGCCAGCAGGTGCACGCCCCATTTCGACCAGCATGCGGTCGACGGCTTCGGCCAGATCCGGCACCGAGTCGATCAACGTGCCGTCCAGGTCGAACATCACCAGGCGCGGCAACTCACCGCCGCATAGCTCGCGCAGCGGTTTCATCCACGCACCTGGGCCAGTTCGGCGCGCATGGCATCGATCACCGCCTTGTAGTCCGGCTGGTTGAAGATCGCCGAGCCGGCGACGAAGGTGTCGGCGCCCGCCTCGGCGATCTCGCGGATGTTCTGCACGTTGACGCCGCCGTCGATCTCCAGACGGATCTCGCGACCGCTGGCGTCGATCAGCGCGCGGGCTTCACGCAGCTTGTCGAGGGTGCCTGGAATGAACTTCTGCCCGCCGAAGCCGGGGTTGACGCTCATCAGCAGAATCATGTCGACCTTGTCCATCACGTACTTGAGCACATCGAGCGGGGTGGCCGGATTGAACACCAGGCCCGCCTTGGCGCCGCCCGCCTTGATCAGTTGCAGCGAGCGGTCGACGTGTTCGGACGCTTCCGGGTGGAAAGTAATGTAGCTGGCGCCAGCTTCAATGAAGTCGCCGATGATGCGATCCACAGGCTTGACCATCAGGTGCGCGTCGATGGGCGCAGTGATGCCGTACTTGCGCAGCGCCGAGCAGACCATCGGACCGATGGTCAGGTTGGGCACGTAGTGGTTGTCCATGACATCGAAATGCACGATGTCCGCCCCGGCGGCGAGCACGTTGTCCACTTCCTCACCCAGACGGGCGAAGTCGGCGGAAAGGATCGACGGGGCGATGGCGAAGGGTTGCATGGCGCACCTCTAAGGGCTTGGGTCACGGTGGCGCGCATTGTAACGGCTGCGGCGCCCTTGATCGACAAGCGCAGGAGACAGGACAGAGACCGTAGGAGGCGTTTTAGCGGCGAGCTTCTGGCTTTTATCGCGGCTAAAGCCCCTCCCACAATAGCAACCTGATTCAGATACCGCCGAGGCAGAGGTACTTGATCTCCAGATACTCATCCAGGCCGTACTTGGAGCCTTCGCGGCCAAGCCCTGAAGCCTTCATACCGCCAAAGGGCGCCACTTCGTTGGAGATCAGCCCGGTATTGATACCCACCATCCCGTACTCCAGCGCTTCGGCGACACGGAAGGTGCGCCCCAAATCGCGGGTGTAGAAATAACCGGCCAGGCCAAACTCTGTGTCATTGGCCTGACGTACCACTTCGGCCTCATCACTGAAGCGGAACAACGGCGCCAGCGGGCCGAAGGTCTCTTCACGGGCCACGCGCATATCCACGGTGACGCCAGTGATGACCGTGGGCTCGAAGAAATGCCCGCCCAACGCGTGCGCCATGCCGCCCTGCAACACCTTGGCGCCCTTCTCCAGCGCATCGGCCAGATGCGCCTGTACCTTGGCCACGGCATTGCCGTCGATCAACGGGCCAATGACCACGCCGGCTTCGTCTCCAGGGCCGACCCGCAGCTTGGCCACGGTCGCGGCCAGTTTCTCGGCAAAGGAGTCGTAGACGGCGTCGTGCACATAGATACGGTTGGCGCAGACGCAGGTCTGCCCGGCGTTGCGGTACTTGGCTACCAGTGCACCCTCGACCGCAGCATCGAGATCGGCATCCTCGAAGACAATGAATGGCGCATTGCCACCCAGTTCCAGCGAGAGCTTCTTCAGGGTCGGCGCACATTGCTCCATCAATTTGATGCCGACACCGGTGGAGCCGGTGAACGACAGCTTGCGCACGATGGGGTTGGCACACAGCTCGGCACCCACTTCACGGGAACGCTCGGCATCAGCCGGCAGTACGCTGAACAGCCCGGCAGGAATCCCCGCGCGCTCGGCCAGCACCGCCAGCGCTAGAGCACTGAACGGTGTCTGCGGCGCCGGCTTGAGCACCATGGCGCAGCCGGCGGCCAGTGCCGGACCTGCCTTGCGGGTGATCATCGCCGCCGGGAAATTCCAGGGCGTGATCGCTGCGGTCACGCCAATGGGCTCCTTGGTCACGATCAGGCGCTTGTCCGGCTGATGGCCGGGAATGGTGTCGCCGTAGACGCGCTTGGCCTCTTCGGCGAACCACTCGATGAAGGATGCCGCGTAAAGCACTTCGCCACGGGCCTCGGTCAGCGGCTTGCCCTGCTCGGCCGTCATGATCCGCGCCAGATCCTCCTGGTTGGCCAGCATCAGCTCGTACCATTTGCGCAGCCGCGCCGCGCGCTCCTTGGCCGTCAACGCACGCCAGGCGGGTTGGGCAGCCTGCGCCGCCTCGATGGCCTGACGGGTCTGCGCGCCACCGATGTTCGGCACGACGCCCAGCGACTCGCCGTTGGCAGGATTGAAGATTTCAGTCACATCGCCATTGCTGGCGTCGCACCACTGGCCGTCGATATAGGCCTGGTGGCGCAGCAGATCGGGATCGTTCAGTTGCATGATTTTCTCCTGCTGCCGAGGGAATAGATCACCCCTCGGCTGAATTAGGGGTTGAAGGCCTCACTCGGTGGGCGGCAGATCCTTGGTGAAGGTCTGGTCGTTCTCGCCGCGGAACATCCGTGCTCCGTAGATCAGCGCACACAGACCAACGCCGATGGCGAAGGCCCAGCCGGCGCCCTTGATCGCCAGCACCGCGCCGATCACCCCGGCGATGCCCAGGTCACGCTGGCTGCGTGCCTCCATGATGCCCAGGCGCACGCTGACGTAGCCCTGGATCAGCAGGGTCAGTGCCAGCGCCACACCGAGAATCGGCTGCACCAGCGTCACCACCGGCAACAACAGCAGACCGGTATTGGTGCCCCAACGGAACGAGCCAACCCCGCCGTAGATCGACTTCATCGCCTTGGCGCCGCCCTTGAAGCGCTCGGTGATTACAACCTGCATGGCCGACCATTGCGGGCCACACATGGCCACGTCCGGCCCGAATATGCTCATGAAGGCATTGCGTCCGCCAAAGATCAGGTGCGAGCGGTTGGGGTTGAAGTCGACCTTCTCGTCACGCCGCACGTGGTCGGCTTCGCCGAGGATTGCCTTGGCGCCAAGCACGTCGCCGAACACCACCAGATAGGCGGCGAACACGGTGGGAATGGCGGTGACGAACATCATCAGTGGCGGCATGCCGAGGCCGAACACGGTGTATTCGTTCCACAGGGTGACAAAGTCCGGCTGGCTGATGCCCCACTCGATGCTAGGCCAGGGTGCCTCGCCGAAAATCGGCGCGACGATCACCGCCAGCAGGATGATCGGGAAGATGCCCAGCTTGGCGAAGTTCCACCAGAAGCGGTTGCGCTTCTTCAGCTCCTGGAAATGGATGGAAAACACCAGGTAAAAGGCGATACCGATGGCGATGGAAATGGTCCAGGGGAAGCTATCGAAACGACCACCTTCCTTGAATACCGTCACCACCGCACTAAGGCCGGCGCCCATGATGATGCCGGCCTTGAGCGCCGAGGGCACCAATGACACCACCTTGCGCGCCATGCCCGTCATGCCCAGGCCTATCGAGAACACCCCGAGCATCAACTGGAAGGCAATCAGCGCATGCACCCGCTCAGGGCCCTCCGGGAACTGGCTGCAGTAGGCCATCAGCAGTGGGATCGCCGGGGTGATCCAGCCCGGAACGACCGGGTCACCCAGCAGGTGGTGAGTCAGGTACAACAGGCCATTGAGCATGACCACTGCCAGCGCCACCTCGAAGGGCATGCCGAGGAACTCGGTCATCAGCGGAATCGCCGCCAGATCCACCGCGCACATGAGCAGGCCCTGCATGTAGTCGGATATCTCGAAGCGGTAATGAATGAAAGGCAGACGCACCTTGAATGGCCCCACCGGCCAGTAGGGGGCTTCCACACCAAGGTCTTGTTGATGCAGTTCGGACATTTGAGTCACCCAGCTTTATTAGAGTTGTATTTCAGCCGGCCCCAGCACCCTGGGGCCTTTCATCTTCGTTGCGGTAATCAGTAGGCAGCGCGGTAGATCTGTTCGATATCGCCAGCCGTCAGGCGCCGCGGATTGTTGCGCATCAGTCGATCGATCTTGCTCGCCTCCTCGGCCATGGCCGGGATGGCGTCTTCCGGCACACCGAAGCTGCGCATGCCCTTGGGGATGTCGACGTCGGCGCACAGCTCGGCCATGGCCTCGACGGCCAGGTCAGCGGCGGCCTTGTCGCTCAGGCCATGGGTTTGCACACCGAGAGCAGCGGCAATCTCGGCCATGCGCTCGACGCAGGCCAGCTTGTTCCAGGCCATCACGTAGGGCAGCAGCAAGGCATTGCTGACGCCATGAGCGATGTTGAAACGTCCGCCCAGGGGATACGCCAGCGCATGCACCGCGCCCACGCCGGCATTACCGAAGGCCATGCCGGCCATCAGGCTGGCGGTCGCCATGTCTTCGCGAGCGAGTAGGTCAGCCGGATTGGCATAGGCCTTGGGCAACGCCTTGGCGATCAGCTTGATGGCGCCGATGGCCAGGGCGTCGGTGATCGGCGAAGCATTGACCGACAGGTAGGACTCCACCGCGTGCACCAATGCATCGACGCCACTGGCGGCGGTCACGCCACGCGGGCAGGTCAGGGTCATCAGCGGGCTAACCAGAGCGACGTCCGGCAGCAGGTAATCGCTGACGATGCCCTTTTTCAGCTGCGCCTTCTTGTCGGAGAGGATCGACACATTGGTCACTTCCGAGCCGGTGCCAGCAGTGGTCGGGATGGCAATCAACGGCGGGCCCTTGCGCTTGATCTGGTCAACGCCGAACAACTCTTCCAATGCACCGTCATGCCCGACATAGCCAGCCACGGCCTTGGCGATGTCGATGGCGCTGCCACCACCGACACCGATCAGGCCATCGTGACCGCCGTCGCGGTACACCTTGGCGCAGGCTTCGACGATGGCGATTTCCGGTTCCGGCTCGACACCGTCATAGATGCCATAGCGGCGCTCACCGAGTTGCTTGAGGACATGCTCGACCGTACCGGACTTGATCAGGATGGCGTCGGTAACGATCAGCGGATTGGTGATATTCAATCGAGGCAGTTCGAGCGCCAGTTGCTCCACGGCACCCTGGCCGGTCAGCAGCTTGTTGGCGATCTTGAATGCGGCAGTGTTCATCAGCAGGCCCCTTATGCGTTGTTATGCTGAACGGGTTCGGGCTTGCTATAGCCATTCCTGTGCCAGCTTGCTGAAAGCTGCGAATTAGAAGGCTTGCGTCGATTTGTCACAGCACGCAGCGGGTTACGCTTGATCAGAAAACCAATCAGAAGAGCCTTTTACGATCCATTTCCCAATCAACCCTGTTCCCAGCGCTTCATCTTCTGCACCAGCGTCGCCTGGCTCAGACCGAGCACCTTGGCCGCTTCACGGGTGGTCTTGTGCTGCATCAGCGCACGGCGGATGAGGCGCCGCTCGAGGTTCTCCACCTGCTTGCGCAATGGCAGCAGGTCGTCGACATCGCTGCGGGCGACGCGCATTTCCTCCGGCAGATCGCACAGTTCGATGCGTTCACCACTGCAGGTCACCACCAGGCGCTCGACCAGATTGATCAGCTCACGGATGTTGCCGGGCCAGGCGTAGTCGGTCAGCGCGTCGAGCGCCTCGAGCTCCCAGCTCAGCACTCGACCATAACGCTGATTGAATTCGGCCAGGTAGAAATCCAGCAACGGCTGAATTTCCTCGGGGCGCTCGCGCAGCGCCGGAATGTGGATCGGCACGACGTTGAGGCGGTAGTAGAGGTCGGCGCGAAAGCGGCCCTCGGCGACCATCGTGCGCAAGTCGTGGTGGGTGGCGGTGATGATGCGTACATCCACCTCCTTCAACTCCAGACCACCGACCGGGATGAAGCGGCTCTCCTCGATCACCTTGAGCAATTTGACCTGCAATGGCAGCGGCAGATCGCCGATCTCATCGAGGAAAACCGTGCCCTGATGCGCCAGTTCGAGCAGGCCGCGCTTGCCCTTGCTGCCGGCGCCGGTGAACGCGCCTGGCACATAGCCGAACAACTCGGCCTCGATCAGGTTCTCCGGCAGCGCACCGCAGTTCAGCGCCAGAAAGGGCTGCGCCGCGCGCGGACTGCTCTTGTGGATGTACTGGGCGATCAGAGTCTTGCCGACGCCGGTTTCCCCTTGCAGCAGCACCTTCACGTCACTGGCCGCGACCTGCCGCGCCTGCATGAAGACGCGTCCTGAAGCGGGCTTGTCGGCGACCGGCGAGGCATCGAGCAGGTCGTCACGCTGACCGGCATGCAGCTTGGCCGTGCTGTTGCGCAGCTGCTTCAGTTGCTGCAGCTCGTCGCGCTCGTGCTTCATGCGCAGCAGCTCGGTCATGTCGCGCACGGTGCTGACCACGTAGCGCACGCGTCCATCGGCGGCGAAGATCGGCGTACCACTGACCAGCAGGCGTTTGCCCTGGCTGACGCTCTGCATCAGCGACAGCGCTTTGCCTTCCTTGAGCACGCGCAAGGACACCGACTGCGAGATCACACCCTGCTCTACCAGCGCCTGCATATGCTGGCCGACGACGTCCTCGGCACGCAGCCCGGTCAGACGCTCATAGGCACTGTTGACCTTTAGGGTGATGCCATCGGCGTCGGTGATGTAGACGCCATCGTGCAACGCGTCGATCAGCTCACGAAAACCGGGATCATCGAAGTCCATCTGGCTGCCTTGTTGGGTCAGGAGAAACTACACATTCTACGCCCGGAAATGAGCAAGGCCTCGCCGGTTTCCCGGCGAGGCCTTGAACATGCAACTGCGGCGATTTATTCCGGCGTCGAAGTACGCAGTTTCTCGCTGCGCCCACGCAGCCACTCCAGAGTCAGCAGCAGCAACACCGAGAAGCCGATCAGCAGGGTCGCGGCGGCGGCGATGGTCGGCGACAGGTTCTCGCGGATGCCGCTGAACATCTGCCGCGGCAGGGTGGCCTGCTCGGGGCCGGCGAGGAACAGGGTCACCACCACTTCGTCGAACGAGGTGGCGAAGGCGAACAACGCACCCGAAATTACGCCCGGCGCAATCAGCGGCAGGGTCACTCGGCGAAACGCCGTCAGCGGCGAGGCCCCGAGGCTGGCGGCGGCACGCACCAGGTTGTGGTTAAAGCCCTGCAGCGTGGCCGACACGGTGATGATCACGAACGGCACGCCGAGCACGGCATGCACCAGGATCAGCGACAGGTAGCTGTTGCCCATGCCCAGCGGCGCGAAGAACAGGTAGCTGGCGACACCGATGATTACCACCGGGACGATCATCGGCGAGATCAGCAGGCTCATCACCAGCGCCTTGCCACGGAACTCGCCACGGGTCAGGCCGATGGCCGCCAGGGTGCCGAAGACCATGGCCAGCATTGTGGCGGCCGGGGCGATGATCAGGCTGTTCTTCAGCGAACGCATCCAGTCAGCGGACATGAAGAAGTCCTCGTACCAGCGCAGTGAGAAGCCCTGCAGCGGGTAAACAAGGAAGGTGCCGGAGTTGAACGACAGCGGCACGATCACCAGCACAGGCAGGATCAGAAACAGCAGCACCAAGCCGCAGAGAATGCGCAGGCCGTAGTACCAGAGGCGCTCGACGGGTGACATGTAAGGGCTGAGCATGGCTGTGACTCCATTTAGCATTTAGCTCCCCTCTGCCGCTGACGGCAGAGGGTTATCAGATTGGCCTGCACGGCAGGCCTTTTAACCCAGGCGCAGTTTGCTGGCGCCGACCAACCAGCTGTACACCACGTAGAGCACAAGCGTCGCGGCCAGCAGCAGACCGCCTAGGGCTGTGGCCATGCCCCAGTTGATGGTGGTGTTGGTATAGAAGGCGACGAAGTAGCTGATCATCTGGTCGTTCGGGCTGCCCAGCAGCGCCGGGGTGATGTAGTAGCCAATCGACAGAATGAACACCAGCAGGCAACCCGCACCGACACCGGCCAAGGTCTGCGGGAAGTACACCCGCCAGAAGCTGGCGAACGGATGGCAGCCAAGCGATACCGCCGCACGCATGTAGCTGGGCGAGATGCCCTTCATCACGCTGTAGATCGGCAGGATCATGAACGGCAGCATGATGTGGACCATGGCCACGTACACACCGCTGCGGTTGAACACCAGTTGCAGTGGTTGCTCGATGATGCCCAGCGATATCAGCGCGCTGTTGATCAGCCCTCCGGACTGCAAGAGCACGATCCAGGCCGCGACGCGCACCAGGATCGATGTCCAGAACGGCAGCAACACCAGAATCATCAGCAGGTTGCCCTGCCGCGTCGGCAGGTTGGCCAGCAGGTAAGCCAGCGGATAGGCCAGCACCAGGCAGATGGCGGTGATCACCAGGCTCATCCAGAAGGTACGGGCGAAGATGTCCAGGTAGATGGCCTGATCCGGCGTGGCCTGGGCCAGTTCGCCGAGGTCGTCGATGCGGTGATCGAGCGCGGCCAGCAGGTAGTACGGCGTGACCGACGACGCATTGCGGCGGATCACCTGCCAATAGGCAGGGTCGCCCCAGCGCTCGTCCATATCAAGGAAAGCGTCCTGATAGGACGCCGGCTCCTCGCGGAGCGGCAGCTTGCGTGCGGTCGCGCTGACCAGGCTACGGAAGCCCGCCAGCTCCATGTTCAGGCGCTTGGACAGATCGCCAAGGCTCTGATTGCGCCGTGCCTCGAGCATATCGCTGGCAATCGCCCGGTATACCGCCTCATCCGGCAGGCCGCGACCATCCCAGGCAGCAATCGCCTCGACGGTGCGCGGCAGGCTGCCGACCACTTCCGGGTTGTCCACACTGCGAATGAGCAGTGCGCCGATAGGCAGCAGGAAGGTCAGCAGAAGGAACAGCAACAACGGCAGGATCAGCGCCTTGGATTTCAGGCGATTGAAACGCTCGGCACGGGCCAGTCGCTGCTTCAGGCTCGGCCCGGGCAAATCATTGGCAGGCAGTACGGCGGCCATGGGCAACTCCGCAAGCAAGAAAGGAATTCAGACGGCCCCGCCATGAGGCGGGGCCGGATAGGCGACTTAGCGCGCGGCCCAGGCGTTGAAACGCTGCTCCAGCTGCTCGCCGTAGTCAGCCCAGAAGGTCACATCGATGGCCACCTGGTTGGCGATGTTTTCCGGGGTGGTCGGCATCAGGTTCAGACGCTCCGGCGCCAGCAGCTCGATGGCCTGCTTGTTGGCCGGGCCGTAGGCGATATTCTCCGAGTAGGTCTTCTGCGCTTCGGGCTTGACCGAGTACGCGATGAACTCCTTGGCCAGTTCGGCATTCTTGGCGCCACGCGGGATGGCCCAGGAGTCGAAGTCGTAGATACCGCCGTTCCATACCACCTGCAGGTTGCTCTCGCCCTGCACGGCAGCGATGCGGCCGTTGTAGGCCGAGCTCATCACCACGTCGCCGGAGGCCAGGTACTGCGGCGGCTGGGCGCCAGCTTCCCACCACTGGATGTTCGGTTTCAGCTCATCGAGTTTCTTGAATGCGCGATCCTGACCTTCCTTGGTGGCCAGCACCTTGTATACGTCCTTGACCGGCACGCCATCGGCCATCAGGGCGAATTCCAGGGTGTACTTGGCGCCCTTGCGCAGGCCGCGCTTGCCCGGGAATTTCGCTACATCCCAGAAATCGGACCAACTGGTCGGCGCCGCGCTGAGTTTGTCGGCGTTGTAGGCGAGCACCGTGGACCAGACGAAGAAGCCCACGCCGCACGACTGGATGGCGCCGTCGATGAAGTTGGACTCATCGCCGAACTGGGCCGGATCGAGCTCCTCGAACAGGCCTTCGTCACAACCGCGGGCCAGTTCCGGCGACTCCACCTCCACCAGATCCCAGCTCACGCTGCGGGTGTCGACCATGGCTTTGACCTTGGCCATTTCACCGTTGTATTCGCCGCCGAGCACCTTGTTGCCGGTTTCCTTCTCGAAGGGTTCGTAGAACGCCTTGACCTGCGCCGCCTTGTTCGCGCCGCCGAAGGATACCGCTGTCAGATCCACCGCCAGTGCCGGCATGGCACAGCTAACGCCCAGGGCCAACGCCGCGAGCTTCAGGGATTTCGTCATTCTTATCAGCTCCTCTGTGTTACGGGGTAAAGGTGAAGCACTGCGCGAAAGACTCACTCGATGTGGAGTGGATCCAGCGCGCGGACATGCTCGACAGACCAGCCGAGCGGAACCAGGTCACCAACCGTCAGCGCCGGATCGAGCTCGGCGACGGGTTGCTTGACGTAGAAATCGGACTTGCCGCAGACCTCCAGGCGGATACGCACGTGGTCGCCCAGGTAGATGAACTCGGCGATACGCCCGGAGAAACGATTCGGGCAGGACTCGCTGTGGCCATTGAGGCGGATACGCTCAGGGCGAATCGACAGGCTCACCGCCTCACCGACGGCACCGACGTTGACCGCCGTGGCGCGCACTTCTTCACCGCGCGCCAGGCGCACCACGCACTGCTCGCCATCGCGGCTGACCAGCTCGCCAGCCAGACGATTGTTCTCGCCGATGAACTGGGCGACGAAGGTGTTGTGCGGCGCTTCGTAGAGTTCGCGCGGCGGCGCGATCTGCTGGATCTCGCCCTGATGGAACACGGCCACGCGGTCGGACATGGTCAGCGCCTCGCCCTGATCGTGGGTGACGTAGACCACGGTTACGCCCAGGCTCTGGTGCAGGTGCTTGATCTCCATCTGCATGTGTTCGCGCAGTTGCTTGTCCAGCGCGCCGAGCGGTTCGTCCATCAGCACCAGCTGCGGCTCGAACACCAGCGCACGGGCCAGGGCCACACGCTGCTGCTGGCCACCGGAAAGCTGGCCCGGATAACGGTTGCGGAAGCTGTCGAGCTGCACCATGGACAGGGCACGTTTGACCCGTTCGCTGATATCGGTGCGCGACATGCCACGCACGCTCAGCGGGAAGGCCAGGTTCTCCGCCACCGTCATGTGCGGGAACAGCGCGTAGTTCTGGAACACCATGCCGATGTCGCGTTTGTGCGGCGGCAGTTTGTTCAGCGAGCGGCCATCGAGGAGGATTTCGCCAGCGGTCGGCGTCTCGAAACCGGCCAGCATCATCAGGCTGGTGGTCTTGCCGGAACCGGACGGGCCGAGCAGGGTCAGAAACTCACCCTTGCGGATATCCAGGTTGAGGTCTTTGACGATCAGCGTTTCGCCGTCATAGCTCTTCTGTACGCCACGGAAGCTCACCAGTACATCGTTTGCCATCACACCACACCCTTGTTCTTGTCTCAGGCCGATGAGCCAAGATTAGGTCGGCGAGACAGGGCGAAAAATCGGGCGGGATGACAAGCTGATATCAGGCGCGAGGAGAATCTCGTGTAGGGATCGCCCTACAAATTCCGAGTGATCGCATCGGTTATACAGCGCATGAAAACCGTGGGAGCGGCTTCAGCCGCGAAGCTCCGGTGGGCGATTCATCGTGGCTGAAGCGGAGTGCCGCCCAGCCGCTCCTACGAAAGCGGCCGATCAGACCAGGCGGTGCTCCATGGCGTAACGCACCAGATCGGCCATCGAATGCGCGCCGAGCTTCTGCATCAGGCGCGCCTTGTGCGTACTCACGGTCTTGTTGCTGATCGCCAGGTGCAGGGCGATATCGTTGACGCCCTCACCCCGCACCAAACGCTCGAACACCGAGAACTCGCGCTCGGACAATTGCGCGTGGGGCGGGCGCGAGTCGGTCAGGCCAACCTCGAAGACCATGCGGTCGGCCAATGCCGGGTCGATATAACGACCACCACTGGCCACCTTGCGAATCGCAGTGATCAGCAGCGCCGGGTCGCTGTCCTTGGTGGCGTAGCCGGCAGCGCCAGCCTTGAGCGCACGCGCCGCCATCTGCGCCTCGTCGTGCATCGACAGCACCAGAATCGCCGGCGCTTCGTTCAGCGCGCGGATACGCGGAATGGCCTCCAGACCGTTGACGCCGGGCATGGAGATATCCAGCAGCACCACGTCGCAAGGCGTGCGCCGCAGTACCTCGATCAGCTGCTCGCCATTGCAGGCTTCGCCAGCCACCTCGAGATCACGCGCCATGCCGATCAGTTGCTTGATGCCTTCCCGCACGATGGTGTGGTCTTCGGCCACCAGTACCCGAATCACGCTGCGATCTCCTCTTCCAGATTGATGCGCGCGCACAGGGTAGTGCCCTCGCCCGGCTGGCTGTCAATCTGCAACTGGCCACCGAGCATGAGCATGCGCTCCTGCATGCCGACCAGGCCGAAGGATTGTCCCAGCTTGCGCAGCGCCGGATCGAAGCCCTTGCCATCGTCGACCACCGACAGACACAGGCTGCCGCCCTCCTGCCATAGACGCACCTCGACGCTGTGCGCGCCAGCGTGGCGCATGACGTTGGTCAGCGCCTCCTGAAGGATGCGGAACATGCCGATGGCCTGGGCGTCCGGCAAGCGCGGCAGGTGCTCCGGCACATCAACCAGGCAGGGAATCTGCGTGCGTTCCTCGAAGCGCCGCACCTGCCACTCGATGGCCGAGGCAATGCCAGCATCGAGAATCGGCGGGCGCAGCGCCGTGGCCACATCACGCACCAGCTGGAATAACTGGGCGATCAGGCGCTTCATGCTGTTGAGGCGTTCATCCAGTTCGGGAATCTGCCCGGCGCAAACCAGCTCGCACATGGCCGTCTCCAGCTTGAGCACGGTCAGCACCTGGCCCAGCTCGTCGTGCACCTCACGAGCGATGCGCGCCTTTTCTTCCTCACGCACGCTTTCCAGGTGCGCCGACAATTCGCGCAGACGCGCCCGCGAATCGGCCAGTGCCAGCTCGGCCAGCTTGTTCTCGGTGATGTCCCAGAGGATGCCATCCCACACCACCCGACCATTACCCAACGGCCGCGCAGTGGTGCGGATGTCGGCCCACAGCACCTCCTGCTCGGCAGTGAGGATGCGTCCCTGCCAGTACCAGTCGCTCTCGCCCTCCAGCGCCAGGGTCTGGCTGTTCAGGTAGCTGCTCAGATCCTGCGGGTGCACCAGGCTGCGGATGCCACGCTCCTCACGTTGCAGATCCTGCGCTGGCCAGCCGACCATCTCCTGACTGGCCTCGCTGATGTAGGCGAAGTTGACCACCGCTCCCGGCCCGGCCCGTTCCAGACGAAACACCAGGCCAGGCACGTTACCGGCGATACCCTTGAAGCGCGCCTCGCTCTCCTCCAGCGCTGCACGGGCACGGCGGCGCTCGGTAACGTCGCTGAGAAACACCACCAGGTACTCGGCCTGGCGATAGCGCAGAAAACTCAGCGAGACGTCAGCCGGCATACGGCTGCCATCGGCACGCAGGCAGTCGACCTCGAAGCTGGATGAACCCTCGTCCTGCTCGCGCACGCGCTTCCACAGGTTGAGCCAGCGGTCCATATGCAGGCCGGGCTCCAACTGACTCAATGGCTTGTCCACCAGCTCGCCAGGGGCGTAGCCGAGCATGCGTTCGGCGGCGCGGTTGGCGTAGCGCAGGTGACTGTCCCAGTTGACCCAGAGAATGCCCACCGTGCTGTGGTCGATGGAGAACTGGCTCAGGCGCAATGCCTCGGCGGCCTGCTGATGGCGATCCAGTTCGCCGCGTGCAGCCAACAGCCCACGCTCCAGCGAACGTGTCTGCTGCCGCTGCCGATAAAGCGCTGTCGCACCGAGCATCAGAATCAGGGCGAAAAATAACGCCAGGGTCTTCCAGAAGCCGACGAAGTCGGTGGATTGTGGATAGCGCAGCGGCATCCAGGTGTCGCGCAACTCCTCCAGCTCACGAGCAGGCAGCGCTTGCAGAGTCCGGTCGACAATACCGGACAGAAGCGGCTGGTCACGCCGCGTAGCCAGGCGCAGCAGCTGCGGCAAGCCAATATCACCGACGATGCTCAAGCTGGAGAAACGCGACTCGCGCAACAGCAGGCTGAGGCTCGCTTCATCCAGCACGGCGTAGCTGACTTCCTGGTTGAGCACCAGCAGCAAGGCGGCGCGCTCCGACGGCGTCGCACGCAGACGCAGGTTGGTGTGGGTGCGCTCCAGGTATTCGGCAGCCTGGCTCGGCGTGCGCAACGCGACCGTCTGCTCCAGCGGCAATTGATCGAGATCCACCGCACCGCTGCCACTGCGCTCGCCAACTACCAGATGCGGCACACGCAGGTAGGGCATGGAGTAATGCCAGATACGCAGACCAGCCGGCGTCTGCTGCAGGCCTGGCGCCAGGTCGACTTCACCGGCGTTGGCGGCCTGATCCAGCGCCTCCTGGCTCGCATACAGGCGCCACTCGGGCGCAACACCCATGCCTTCGAGCAAGCGTTGCATCAGTTCGACATTGGCGCCCGTCAGCTGCCGGTTCTGCCCGCGCTGCACCCAGGGCGCCTGCTGGATCAGGCCCACGCGCAACACTGGATGCTCCTTGAGCCAGGCACGCTGCTCGGCGTCGAAAGTCGGACGCAATGGCATACGCGCACTCTCGGCCCAGACGCCGGATGCAGCCACTATCAACAGGAAAGAGAGGAAACGGAGAAGGGACTTCATGCACGGTGAATCCGCTGACGCGATTGCTTACCTTACTCCAGTCTTTCGCTAATGGCCTGACAAAAGCGAAGCTCGGCATTAGGCTCTGTAGCAGACTCCAAGGAGCTTCATCGATGCGCCTGAACTCACTCGCACTGCTCGGTTTCTGCCTGCTCTGCGCCACCACGAGCTGGGCCCAGGAACCGACCGGGGATGCCCAGAGCGCCACGCCTGGCGAAGCCGATACGCCGGCCTCGAACGAGCGGCCGTCTCTACCCGAGCGTAGCGTCAGCGATGCGCTGACGCTGGAGCAGCGCCTGGACAAACGTGAGCAGCAGATGCTGCAGGCCGGCGTCGAAAGTTTCCTCGCACTATGGCTGCCGGCCAACGTCGGCGAACCCAGCGGTGCGGTGATTCTGCTACCCGGGGACGTGGAAAACGCCGACGGCGCCGCCGCAGTGGGCCCGCTACGACGCAAATTGCCTGACGCCGGCTGGCACAGCCTGAGCCTGACACTGCCGGACCCGGACGGAGACCCGCTGCCGCTGCGCGATGCAAGCGTCGAAACCGCAGCGGCGCCCGCTGACCCGGCAAGTACCGAGGCGCCCCCCGCGGCCGATAGCCCTCCACAAGCACCGGAGGCAACAGCAGCACAGGCCACGGACAGCGGCACAATCAGCCCGGATCAACGGCGCCAGGCCCATGTCGAACGCGTGATGGCGCGCATCGATGCCGCCATCGCCTTCGCCAGCCAACAGCAGGCCAAGGAAATCGTCCTGCTTGGCCACGGCAGCGGCGCCTACTGGGCCGCGCGCTACCTGAGCGAACGCAAACCCGCGAATATCCAGAACCTGCTGATGGTGGCTGCAGACTTACCGGCAGGATTCGCCCCGCCACTGGACGAACTGGTCACCCAACTGCCGGTGGCTACTGGCGACTTTTTCTACAAGGATCAGGCCACCGACCGCACAGCCGCCTTGAAACGCCTGCAAGCCAGCAAGCGGGCAAAGCTGCCCACCTATGTACAGGTAGCGATGAAGGCACTGCCGGGCAACCTGGATGTCCAGGAGGAGCAGCTGTACCGCCGTCTACGTGGCTGGTTGAAACTGCATATTCGCGCTGCGGGCGGCTAACGAATTCCGCGACGCTGGCGAATCAACGCATAGGCCTGGTGCAGCTGACGCGTGGTGTCGGTGGCCTCGCGAATGCGCTCAGGTGAGGCGCCCGAGCCAGCCAGTTTGTCCGGATGATGCCGGCTGAGCAGGCGCCGGTAAGCGCGCTTGATCTGCTCAGGCTCGCTGCCTTCATTGACACCTAGCAGCCGCAACGCCTCCTGATAACTGCCGCCCGCCGGCGCAGGTTGCTGGCTGCGACGTGGCGCGTACTCCTCACCCAGGCTATCGAGTCGGGCGCTGTCCCAGCCGAGCCACTTGCCCCAGAGCAGGATCAACTCATGCTCGCTGGGCGACACTCGCCCATCGACCCAGGCCATGCGCCAGCAAGCTCGCAGCATGGTATCGGCACGCTCGCGCTGACGCTGCAGCGGCGCACGCAGGTTGTCCCGTCCGGTCTTGCCGCGGGCGAAGGCTTCGATGGCACGGCGCTGGGCAGCGGCATCCAACCCCAGCCGCTGCATTTCCGAACGCGCCTGCTGGATATGGCTCTGTACCACCCGGCCGTCACTCTTGGCCAGACGTCCCAGCATCAGAAACAACAAGTCGTCATCCGTCGGCGCAGCACGACCGCCCAGACGCTCACGCAGATTGTCCCAGCCATGCAGGCGCAGACGACGGTCCAGCACCTGCCCAAGTAGACCGCCAAGCAGTGCCCCCGGAATACTGGCCAGGGCGAGCCCAGCCGCAGCACCGAGCAGGGTGGCCGGCCACAACACCTAACGAGCCTCCTGCAGCAAGCGCTCGACTTCAGCCAAACGCTCGTGCGTACCGACGTCGACCCAACAGCCGCCATAGTGCTCGCCACTGACCTGTCCTGCCGCCATGGCCTCACGCAGCAGTGGCGCCAGCTTGAAGGCGCCTGGCACAGAGCCGGCGAACAGACGCGGATGCAGCACGGCGAGACCGCTGTAGGTCAGCCTTTCACCTGTCGCCTCGCCGTCATGGACCTCACCTGCCGCGAGAATGAAATCGCCCTGCGGGTGATGGGCCGGGTTATCCACCAGCACCAGATGCGCCAGCCCGACACGCGGCGGGCGCAGCGCGGCGAAGGCGTAGTCGGTGAAGACATCGCCATTGACCACCAGAAATGGCTCAGCGCCCAGCAGCGGCAACGCCTTGAAGATGCCGCCACCGGTCTCCAGCGGCTCGCCTTCGGCGGAATAGACGATACGCACGCCAAAGCGCGCGCCATCGCCCAGGTAATCCTCGATCTGCCGGCCTAGCCAGGCATGGTTGATCACCAGCTCGGTGAAGCCCGCAGCCGCCAACGCCCGGATGTGGTACTCGATCAACGGCACACCCGCCACCTTTACCAGCGGCTTGGGCGTATGCAGGGTCAATGGTCGCATGCGCTCGCCCTTGCCCGCCGCGAGGATCATCGCCTTCATGCACGTGCCCCTTCATCTTTCGCCAGGCTGGCGAACAGCTCACTCAGCTCGGCAAGCTCCGGCCGACGCGCCAAAACGGCCTCTATATAAGAGAAGAAACGCGGTACGTCGCCCAGGTACTTGGGCTTGCCATCGCGGTGACAGATGCGCGCGAAGATGCCGATGACCTTGAGGTGGCGCTGCACGCCCATCAGGTCGCTGGCCCGTAGAAAATCGTCGAGCGATGCCTGCACCGGAATACCCGCCGCCTTGGCGCGCTCCCAATACCCGTGCAGCCAGTCCTGCACGCGCGCCTCGGGCCAGCTGAGGAATGCATCCTTGAACAGACAGGTGATGTCGTACGTGACCGGGCCGTTGACGGCATCCTGAAAATCCAGCACGCCGGGGTTGGGCGCGCTCTGCATCAGGTTGCGCGGCATGAAGTCGCGATGCACCACCACCTTGGGTTGTTCCAGGGCGCTGTCGATCAGCAACCGACTGATGCGCTGCCAGGCGGCCTCCTGCTCGGCGGTAAAGCTGTGCCCCAGGTGACGCTGCACGTACCACTCGGGAAACAACTGCAACTCACGGCGCAGTAACGCCTCATCGTAATGCGGCAGATGGCTGTCGAGCGGCAAGCGCTGCTGCTGCAGCAAGGCCTCGATGGCATCGTCGAACAATTGGTCGGCGTTGTGCTCGTTGATCACGTCCAGATAGGTCTGGCGGCCCAGGTCATCGAGAATCAGGAAGCCCTGCTCAAGATCGGCAGCCAATACCTGTGGCACATGCACACCTGCACTAGCCAGCAAGGCCGCAATACGGACGAACGGCTCGCAGTTCTCCTGGGGCGGTGGCGCGTCCATCAGAATCAGGCTGCGCTCACCGGCCTGCCAGCGAAAATAGCGGCGAAAGCTGGCGTCGCTGCTGGCGGGAGTGAGCTCGGCCTCCGGGACCGCTCCCCAGTCGCGTGCTGCGCACAGGAGGGGCAGTTGCTCGGCGAGCCATGTTTGCAGCTGTTGCAGACGTACATCGTGTTCAGACATCAAGGGGTCTCCGACGGCGCTAGCCGTTGCGCCGGTCATGCTTTATTATCCAGCATCTTTTTCAGCCCATCGAGAGGCGTGCGGCCCCTGGGCCGATAGCGCGCAGGAAGCCCGGACTAACAAGATGGCAGTAAAATACCCCGCGTTCCGCAAGAAATTCCCGCTGCTGGTCACCGGCAGCCTCCTGGCCTTACAGCCCGCGTTCAGCCTACAGTCCTTTGCCGCCGAGCAATACGATTGCCAGGCATCGCCCACGGGCGGCTGGGCCTGCGCGCCGAAATCAGCGGCCAGCGCCCTGCCTCCGCGCCCGGTGCACAGCCGTGATGCTGTCAGCACCGGTGGTGCCAGCAGCGAGGCGGTAGCCAAGCAGGATGCCGCCCCGGTGCTGGTCACCGAGAGCAAGGGCCGCGCCCTCGCCTCGCGCAGCCCCGATTACAGTCACTTGGACTGGGTCCCGCGCGATAAGTTGACTGCCGCGCAACTGGCCGAGGCCGGTCCTTACTGTGCAGGCGCCTACGTCGAGCCGCTGCGTCCGGGCATGGATGACACCACGCCGCTGGACGAGTCGCCGATGTACGTTTCCGCCAAGGCCTCGCGCTTCGAGCAGGAAAAGCAGATCGCCACCCTCGCCGGTGACGTCGTCCTGCGCCAGTCCGGCATGCAAGTCGAGGCTGACGAAGCCAGCCTGCACCAGACGGAAAACCGTGGTGAACTGGTCGGCAACGTACGCCTACGCGACAAGGGCATGCTGGTGGTCGGCGACCGCGCCGAACTGCAACTGGATAACGGCGAAGCGCGTATCGACAACGCCGAATACGTGATGCATCAGGCTCACGTGCGCGGTAGCGCGCTCTACGCCAAGCGCGAAGAGACCGCGATCATCCGCCTCAAGGATGGTACCTACACCCGTTGCGAGCCGGGCGACAACGCCTGGCACCTGAAGGGCAACAACGTCACCCTGAACCCGGCGACCGGCTTCGGCACCGCGACCAACGTGACGCTGCGGGTCAAGGACATTCCGGTGTTCTACACCCCGTACATCTACTTCCCGATCGACGACCGTCGCCAGTCCGGCTTCCTGCCGCCGAGCATCGGCACGTCGAGCAGCAACGGCTTCTCGCTGCAAACGCCGTACTACTTCAACCTGGCGCCGAACTACGACGCCACGCTGTACCCGACCTACATGGCCAAACGCGGCCTGCTGATGGAAGGTGAGTTCCGCTACCTGACCGAGAGCAGCGAAGGCCAGGTCGGCGGCGCATGGCTGAACGACAGCGAAGACGAGCGAAAGCTGCAGTCCGAGTACGAAGACCAGCGCTGGATGTACAGCTGGCAGCACAAGCAGGGCCTGAACTCGCGCCTGCTCGCCGAAGTCGACTACACCGATATCAGCGACCCGTACTACTTCCAGGATCTCGATACCGATCTGGGCATCGACAAGCAAACCTACGTAGACCAGCGCGGCACGCTGACCTATCGCGGTGACAGCTATACCGCACGCCTGAACGTGCATGCATACGAACTGGCTAACATCACTGATGTGACGCCGTATGATCGTCTGCCGCAGATCACCCTGGATGGCAAACTGCCGTTCAATCCGGGTGGCCTGGACTTCACCTATGGCACCGAATACGTGCGCTTTGATCGCAACCTGCGCTCGGGCTTCTTCACTGACAAAGACGGGGTAACCGGCCGGCCGCAAGACCTCTGGTACGACGAACGCTTGACCGGCCTTTCGAGGGCCGATGGTGAACGACTGCATCTCGAACCAGGCGTGAGCTTGCCGCTGGACTGGAGCTGGGGTTTTGTCAAACCTCAGGTCAAGTACCTGCAGACCAACTACGACATCAGCCTGGATCAGCAAGGCAAAGATACGCTGCTGGCTGAGCAGAATTACAAGGGCACACAGAGCCGCGGCGTCGGCCTGTTCAGTGTAGACAGCGGCCTGTATTTCGACCGCAACACCCAACTATTCGGCAAGGATTTCCGCCAGACCCTGGAACCGCGTGCGTTCTACCTCTATGTGCCGGAAGAAGACCAGACCGACATCCCGGTGTTCGACACGGGCGAGCCGACCTTCAGCTACGCCTCGCTGTGGCGTGAAAACCGCTTCAGTGGCAAGGATCGCATCGGTGACGAGAACAAGTTGTCACTGGGCGTGACCAGCCGTTGGATCGAGTCGAACGGCTTCGAGCGCCAGCGCTTCAGCATCGGCCAGGCGTTCTACTTCGAAGACCGCAAAGTTCAACTGCCGGGCATCGACTACCGTACCCGCCAGGACGCCACCTCCGACGTGTCGCCTTATGCGCTGGAGTACCTGTATCGCTTTAACCGCGACTGGCGCTTCTCCTCGACCTTCAACTGGGATCCGGACCAGCATGCCACCCGTTCGGGCAGCGCAATGTTCCACTACCAGCCGGAAGACAATCCGAACAAGATCGTCAACTTCGGCTATCGCTATCGTAACGACACCGTACGTTACGACCGTGATAGCGGCCAGTGGACCACTAACCCGGACTATGGCACTCCGGGCAGCCCCTATTACATCAAGGACTACTACAAGATCGACCAGCATGACTTCTCCGTCATCTGGCCGCTGGCTCCGCAGTGGAGCCTGATCTCGCGCTGGCAGTACGACTATGGCCGCAACCGTACTCTCGAAGCCTTCGGTGGTTTCGAATACGACAGCTGCTGCTGGAAGCTGCGCCTGATCAACCGCTACTGGATCGATTACGACGAAGTCAGCCTCGACCCATCGCGCAACGACGAGCCGGACCGCGGCATCTTCCTGCAGATCGTCCTCAAGGGCCTCGGCGGCGTTGTTGGCAACAAGGTGGAAACTTTCCTCGACCAAGGCATTCAAGGTTACCGTGAACGTGAAGACCAAGCTTTCTGATCGCCTGCGCCCCCTGCTGTTGGGCGCAGCACTGCTGGCGGCAACGGCTCAGGCCCAGGTTCGCCCACTGGATCGCGTCGTGGCCATCGTCGACAACGACGTGGTCATGCAGAGCCAACTCGACGCCCGCCTGCGTGAAGTGCAGCAAACCATCGACAAGCGCGGCGGCTCCCTGCCTCCTGGCAACGTACTCAGCCAGCAGGTGCTCGAGCGCCTGATCATCGAGAACATCCAACTGCAGATCGGCGACCGCTCCGGCATTCGCATCACCGACGAAGAACTGAACCAGGCCATGGGTACCATCGCTCAGCGCAATGGCATGAGCCTGGAGCAGTTCCGTGAAGCACTGGCACGCGACGGCCTGTCCTATGCCGATGCGCGTGACCAGGTGCGTCGCGAGATGGTCATCAGCCGTGTGCGCCAGCGCCGCGTGGCCGAACGCATTCAGGTTACCGATCAGGAAGTGCAGAACTTCCTCGCCTCCGACCTGGGCAAGATGCAGCTGTCGGAAGAATTCCGTCTGGCCAACATCCTTATTCCGGTTTCCGAAGGTGCGTCCTCCAGCGAAATACAGACGGCCGACCGTCAGGCACAGGAGGTTTATCAGCAACTGCAGCAAGGCGCGGACTTCGCCCAACTGGCTGTCTCTCGCTCTGCCAGCGAGAACGCCCTGGAAGGCGGTGAAATGGGCTGGCGTAAAGCGGGTCAGCTGCCTCCGCCGTTCGACAACATGATCAGCCAACTGAACCCGGGCGAGGTTACCGAGCCGGTGCGTACGCCAGGCGGTTTCATCATCCTCAAGCTGATCGAGAAGCGCGGCGGCGACACCCAGGTGCGCGACGAAGTGCACGTGCGCCACATCCTGATCAAGCCCAGCGAAATTCGCAGCGAAGAAGAAACCCGTCGTCTGGTCGAGCGCCTGTATCAGCGTATCGTCGATGGCGAGGATTTCGCTGAGCTGGCGAAGAGCTTCTCCGAGGACCCGGGCTCTGCGCTCAACGGCGGCGACCTGAACTGGATCGACCCGAACGCCCTGGTCCCCGAATTCCGCGAGGTGATGAACAACACCCCCGGCGGCGAGCTGTCCAAGCCGTTCAAGAGCCCTTACGGCTGGCACGTGCTGGAAGTCATGGGCCGTCGCGCCACTGACAGCAGCGCGCAATTCCGCGAGCAACAAGCCGTTAACGTGCTGCGCAACCGTAAGTACGACGAGGAGCTGCAGGCCTGGCTGCGCCAGATCCGCGACGAAGCCTACGTCGAGACCAAGCTGTAACTGCGTCATCGCGTACGAAAGCCCGGCCCTGTGCCGGGCTTTTTCGTTATTGGCCCGGCAGCGTAAACTGACGGCCCCGCGCCCACACAGAGAGCGACCATGACTGCGCAGCAATGCTTTGCCCTCACCCCAGGCGAGCCCGCCGGCATCGGCCCCGATCTCTGCCTGCTGCTGGCCCAACAGGCCCAGCCTGCGCCACTGGTCGCCATCGCCAGTCGCGAGCTACTGGCAGAGCGCGCGGAGCGATTGGGGCTGAGTATCGAATTGCTGATCGTTGACCCACAACGATTGCCAGGCAAACCGGCAGCAGCAGGCGCTCTCTATGTCTGGGACACGCCGCTGGCAGCTCCCGCAACCCCAGGCAAACTGACGCCCGCGAACTCCGCCTACGTGCTGGAAACCCTCACTCGCGCAGGCCAAGGCTGCCTGGACGGAACCTTCGCCGGCATGATCACCGCCCCCGTGCACAAAGGTGTGATCAACGAAGCTGGTATCGCTTTCTCCGGCCACACCGAGTTTCTCGCCGAGCTGACCCACACCGAGCAGGTGGTGATGATGCTGGCAACCCGCGGCTTACGTGTGGCGCTGGTCACCACCCATTTGCCCCTGAAGGACGTTGCAGCCGCTATCACAGCCGAGCGCCTGGAACGCGTCACGCGCATCCTGCATACAGATCTGCAAGGTAAATTCGGTATCGCCCAACCGCGCATTCTGGTCTGCGGGCTCAACCCCCACGCCGGCGAAGGCGGCCATCTGGGTCGCGAGGAAATCGAGATCATCGAGCCGACGCTGGAACGTCTGCGCACGGAAGGCATGACCCTGATCGGCCCGCTGCCTGCCGATACCCTGTTCACCCCCAAGTATCTCGAACAGGCCGATGCGGTATTGGCCATGTACCACGACCAGGGCCTGCCGGTGCTCAAGTTCAAGGGCTTCGGCGCCGCGCTGAATGTCACCCTGGGTCTGCCGATCATCCGCACCTCGGTAGATCATGGCACCGCGCTGGACCTGGCCGGCACTGGCAAGGTCGACATCGGCAGCCTGCAGGTGGCGCTGGAGACCGCCTACCAGATGGCCGCCAGCGGTACGACATAAGCCGCTGAGGCCACGGCCCGCGCCCCCGACGCCATTCGCTGGTAGACTGTGCGACTTTCTTTTTTGCATCCAGCCTCGAGCAACACGACTCGGGGCGTTGCGCGGAGCCGTACATGTCCGAATACCAACACCGCGCGCGCAAGCGCTTCGGCCAGAACTTCCTGCATGATGCCGGGGTAATCGACCGTATCCTGCGCGCCATTCGCGCCAAGGAAGATGAACGCCTGCTGGAGATCGGCCCAGGTCAGGGCGCCATTACCGAGGGTTTGCTCGGCAGCGGCGCGCAGCTCGACGTGATCGAACTCGACCTCGACCTGATCCCCATCCTGCAAAACAAGTTCGGCGACAATCCGCGTTTTCGCCTGAATCAGGGCGACGCGCTGAAATTCGACTTCGCCCGCCTCGACGCGCCACCACGCAGCCTGCGCGTTGTCGGCAACCTGCCCTACAACATCTCCACGCCGCTGATTTTCCACCTGCTGGATAACGCACCGCTGATTCGCGACATGCACTTCATGCTGCAAAAGGAAGTGGTCGAGCGCATGGCCGCAGGCCCGGGCGGCGGCGATTGGGGGCGGCTGTCGATCATGGTGCAATACCACTGCCGCGTGGAACACCTGTTCAACGTCGGCCCCGGCGCTTTCAACCCGCCGCCCAAGGTCGACTCGGCCATCGTGCGCCTGGTGCCGCATGAGACCTTGCCGCACCCCGCCAAGGACCACCGCTTGCTCGAACGCGTCGTGCGCGAAGCCTTCAATCAGCGCCGCAAGACCCTGCGCAACACGCTCAAGCAGTTGATGCCAGCCGATGCCATCGAGGCCGCGGGGGTCGACGGCAGCCTGCGCCCCGAGCAACTGGATCTGGCCGCCTTCGTCCGCCTGGCCGACCAACTGGCTCTACAGCCCTCTGCTGCGCAGGACTAAACTGCAATCACGCCCAACGGATCATTCGCATGTCCGACCCTCGTTATCAGATCGACGTCAGCGTCACCACCCGCTATCTGGCAGCGCAGTCGCAGCCGGAGCAGAGCCGCTACGCGTTCTCCTACACCGTGACCATCGTCAATAACGGCGAGCTGCCGGCTCAGCTGTTGTCGCGCCACTGGATCATCACTGACGGCGACGGTCGCGTGCAGGAAGTGCGCGGCGCCGGCGTGATCGGCCAGCAACCGCATATCGAGCCCGGCGCCAGCCACACCTACAGTAGCGGAACGGTCATGACTACCCAGGTCGGCACCATGCAGGGCAGCTACCAGATGCTCGCCGAAGACGGCAAACGCTTCGATGCGAGCATCGCGCCGTTCCGTCTGGCTGTGCCAGGGGCCCTTCACTGATGGCGGTGTATGCCGTCGGCGACCTGCAGGGTTGCCTCAAACCGCTCCAGTGCCTGCTCGAGCAAGTGTCTTTCGATCCCACGCATGACCAGTTGTGGCTGGTGGGCGACCTGGTCAACCGTGGCCCGCAGTCGCTGGAAACCCTGCGCTTCCTCTACTCCATCCGCCAGGCGGTCACCTGCGTGCTGGGCAACCACGACCTGCACTTGCTGGCGGTGGCGCACAACATCGAGCGCCTGAAGAAGGGCGATACCCTGCGCGAGATTCTCGATGCGCCGGATCGCAACGACCTGCTCGACTGGCTGCGCATGCAGAAACTGGTGCACCACGACGCCGAGCGCAAGGTGACCTTGGTGCATGCCGGCATCCCGCCGCACTGGACACTGAGCAAGGCGCTGCGCCGCGCCGCTGAAGTCGAAGAGGCACTGCGTGACGATGCTCGTCTGCCGCTGTTTCTCGATGGCATGTACGGTAACGAGCCGGCCAAGTGGAACAAGGAACTGCACGGCGTGACCCGCCTGCGGGTGATCACCAACTATTTCACCCGCATGCGCTTCTGCAAGGCCGACGGCACCCTGGACCTCAAGAGCAAGGAAGGCGTCGGCAGCGCACCGTCCGGCTTCGCACCCTGGTTCAGCTACCCACAGCGCAAGATGCGCGGCGAGAAGATCATCTTCGGCCACTGGGCAGCACTGGAGGGCAACTGCCCGGAACCAGGCCTCTACGCGCTGGATACCGGCTGCGTCTGGGGCGGCGCGATGACCCTGCTCGATGTCGATAGCGGCGCACTTCACCGCTGCACCTGTCCCAAAGAATAAGCCCGCCACCCACCTGGTAAAGGTCCCCGAACATGAGCGAATTCAAGCGTATCTCCCCGCAACAGGCGCAAGAACTGCGCAACCAGGGCGCCGTCGTGGTCGACATTCGCGACCCACAGAGCTTCGCCAATGGTCATATCAGCGGCTCGCGCCACCTCGACAACCACTCGCTGCATGACTTCATCACTCAGGCCGACCTCGACGCGCCACTGATCGTTTCCTGCTACCACGGCAACTCCAGCCAGGGAGCCGCGGCCTACTTGGTCGGTCAGGGTTTTTCCGAGGTTTATAGCCTCGATGGTGGTTTCGAGTTGTGGCATGCCACCTACCCGAGCGAAACCGCGCAAAGCAGCGAAGAATAAATTTCTTCAGCCGGCAGGCCGCGCCCGCTCTGGCCTGCCGCCCTTTCCCGACGCACGGTAACATCCCGTTATCGTTGTCCCGCCCTTGACGCTCTGCAGAACGAACTATTCTGTTACTCAGGCCATCCCACTGAAGGTAGAGCCGGCAAACCGGCATCGGGCCATCGGTAACGACTTTTGGGTTTTGGGGGATTCTTCCCGACTTGTATCCGAGCCGGGGTTACCCAGCACCTGCACGCACGACCGATCCCGAGCCAGCTTTCAGCATCGAGCGAGGTGAAGTCATGAGCATTTTCAGTCACTTCCAACAACGTTTCGAGGCGACCCGCCAGGAGGAGTACTCGCTGCAGGAGTACCTCGAACTGTGCAAACAGGATCGCAGCGCCTACGCCACTGCGGCCGAACGCCTGCTGATGGCCATTGGTGAACCGGAGTTGCTGGACACCTCCAGCGACTCTCGGCTGTCACGCATCTTCTCCAACAAGGTCATCCGCCGCTATCCGGCCTTTGCCGACTTCCACGGCATGGAGGAGTGCATCGACCAGATCGTCTCCTACTTCCGCCATGCTGCTCAGGGCCTGGAAGAGAAGAAGCAGATCCTTTATCTGCTCGGCCCGGTGGGTGGCGGTAAATCCTCGCTGGCCGAGAAGCTCAAGCAACTGATGGAGAAGGTGCCCTTCTACGCCATCAAGGGCTCGCCGGTATTCGAGTCGCCATTGGGGCTGTTCAACGCCACCGAAGACGGCGCCATTCTCGAAGAGGACTATGGCATCCCGCGCCGTTACGTCAGCTCGATCATGTCGCCGTGGGCCACCAAGCGCCTACAGGAGTTCGGCGGCGACATCAGCCAGTTCCGCGTGGTCAAACTCTACCCCTCGATCCTCAATCAGATCGCCGTGGCCAAGACCGAGCCGGGCGACGAGAACAACCAGGATATCTCCGCCCTGGTCGGCAAGGTGGACATCCGCAAGCTGGAGGAGTACCCGCAGAACGACGCCGATGCCTACAGCTACTCGGGTGCGCTGTGCCGGGCCAACCAGGGCCTGATGGAATTCGTCGAGATGTTCAAGGCGCCGATCAAGGTACTGCACCCGCTGCTGACCGCCACCCAGGAAGGCAACTACAACAGCACCGAAGGCCTCGGCGCGATCCCCTACAGCGGCATCCTGCTGGCCCACTCCAACGAGTCCGAGTGGCACAGCTTCCGTAACAACAAGAACAACGAAGCCTTCATCGACCGTATCTACATCGTCAAGGTGCCCTACTGCCTGCGTGTGACCGACGAGATCAAGATCTACGACAAGCTGCTGATCAACAGCTCGCTGGCCAAGGCCCATTGCGCGCCGGACACCCTGAAGATGCTTGCCCAGTTCTCCACCCTGTCGCGCCTGAAAGAGCCGGAGAACTCCAACATCTACTCGAAGATGCGCGTCTACGACGGCGAGAACCTCAAGGACACCGACCCGAAAGCCAAATCGATCCAGGAGTACCGTGACAGCGCCGGCGTAGACGAGGGCATGAACGGTCTGTCGACCCGCTTCGCCTTCAAGATCCTGTCCAAGGTGTTCAACTTCGACCCGCACG
The DNA here is from genome assembly GCF_003935465.1 of Pseudomonas sp. o96-267. Classification (NCBI taxonomy): domain Bacteria; kingdom Pseudomonadati; phylum Pseudomonadota; class Gammaproteobacteria; order Pseudomonadales; family Pseudomonadaceae; genus Pseudomonas; species Pseudomonas sp. o96-267. Next base: position 108,172 of record NZ_RHQP01000010.1, on the reverse strand, counting down.
AGGTGGCCGCCAACCCGGTACACCTGCTCTACGTGCTGGAGCAGCAGATCGAGCAGGAACAGTTCCCTGCCGAAGTACGCGAGCGCTACCTGCGCTACATCAAGGAATACCTGGCACCGCGCTACATCGAGTTCATCGGCAAGGAAATCCAGACCGCTTACCTGGAGTCCTACAGCGAGTACGGGCAGAACATCTTCGACCGCTACGTGCTGTACGCCGACTTCTGGATTCAGGATCAGGAATACCGCGACCCCGAAACCGGCGAGATCCTCAACCGCGTCGCCCTCAACGAGGAGCTGGAGAAGATCGAGAAGCCGGCCGGCATCAGCAACCCGAAGGACTTCCGCAACGAGATCGTCAACTTCGTGCTGCGCGCCCGCGCCAACAACAACGGCAAGAACCCCACCTGGCTCAGCTACGAGAAACTGCGGGTGGTGATCGAGAAGAAAATGTTCTCCAACACCGAGGACCTGCTCCCGGTCATCAGCTTCAACGCCAAGGGCAGCAAGGAGGATCAGCAGAAGCACAACGACTTCGTCAAACGCATGGTCGAGCGCGGCTACACCGAGAAGCAGGTGCGCCTGTTGTCGGAGTGGTACCTGCGGGTTCGCAAGTCTCAGTAAGCCCTGTCCGGCGCGCGCCGCGTGCCGGGTCATTCGCTGCCTGCCTGTGGCTATGGGCGGGCAAGAACCTGTTCAAAGCCTCGCGAGCTAGAGCCATGCAATACCGATGGCGGCCCCACAAAAACAGGCGAGGACCGGTCGGAGTCGCGGTCGACTTTACGAGCGATAAATGAGCAGTCCGAGCCTGTTTTTAACGCAGCAGGGCCGAAGCGCAGCAGAGTTTGAACGGGTTCGAAGGAGACGTCATGAGCTACGTGATCGACCGACGCCTAAATGGCAAAAACAAGAGCACGGTGAACCGCCAGCGCTTTTTGCGGCGTTACCGTGAGCACATCAAGAAGGCGGTGGAGGAAGCAGTCAGCCGACGCTCCATCACCGACATGGAGCACGGCGAGCAGATCAGCATTCCCGGCCGCGATATCGACGAGCCGGTGCTGCATCACGGTCGCGGCGGCAGGCAAACCACCGTTCACCCAGGCAACAAGGAATTCACCACTGGCGAACGCATCCCGCGCCCTCAGGGTGGCGGCGGTGGGCGTGGCAGCGGCAAGGCGAGCAACTCCGGCGAAGGCATGGACGAGTTCGTGTTCCAGATCACCCAGGAGGAATTCCTCGACTTCATGTTCGAGGATCTGGAGCTGCCCAACCTGGTCAAGCGCCACCTCACTGGTGCGGAAACCTTCAAGACCGTACGCGCCGGCATCAGCAACGAAGGCAACCCCTCGCGTATCAACATCGTCCGCACCCTGCGTTCGGCTCACGCGCGGCGTATCGCCCTGTCCGGCTCCAGTCGCGCCAAGCTGCGCGAAGCCAAGGCCGAACTGGAGCGACTGCGACGTGAAGAACCAGACAACTTCGGCGATATCCAGGCGATTCAGGAGGAAATTGAACGACTCAGCGCGCGCATCCATCGCGTGCCGTTTCTCGACACCTTCGACCTCAAGTACAACCTGCTGACCAAGCAGCCCAATCCCAGCTCCAAGGCAGTGATGTTCTGCCTGATGGACGTGTCCGGCTCGATGACGCAGGCCACCAAGGACGTGGCCAAGCGCTTCTTCATCCTCCTGTACCTGTTCCTCAAGCGGAACTACGACAAGATCGACGTGGTGTTCATCCGCCACCACACCAGCGCCAAGGAGGTAGACGAGGAGGAGTTCTTCTACTCCCGCGAGACCGGCGGCACCATCGTATCCAGCGCCCTGAAGCTGATGCAGGAAGTGATGGCCGAGCGCTACCCGATCAACGAGTGGAACATCTACGCCGCCCAGGCGTCGGACGGCGACAACTGGAACGACGACTCACCGGTATGCCGGGATATATTGATCAACCAGATCATGCCGTTCGTGCAGTACTTCACCTACGTCGAGATCACCCCACGTGAGCACCAGGCGCTGTGGTTCGAGTACGAACAGGTGGCCGAGGCCTTCGCCGACAGCTTCGCCCAGCAGCAACTGGTGTCCGCCGCGGACATCTACCCGGTGTTCCGCGAACTGTTCCAGCGTCGCCTGGTGAGCTGAGGGCCAAGCCATGAATGCCAGCACGAGAAAGCGCGAACCAATCTCCACCGGCTCGGAATGGACCTTCGACCTGATCCGCCAGTACGACAAGGAAATCGCCCGCATCGCCGAGCGCTATGCGCTGGACACCTACCCCAACCAGATCGAGGTGATCACTGCCGAGCAGATGATGGATGCCTACGCCTCGGTGGGCATGCCGCTTGGCTACCACCACTGGTCATACGGCAAGCATTTCCTTTCCACCGAGAAAGGCTACAAGCGCGGTCAGATGGGCCTGGCCTACGAGATCGTGATCAACTCCGATCCGTGCATCGCCTACCTCATGGAGGAAAACACCATCTGCATGCAGGCGCTGGTGATCGCCCACGCCTGCTACGGCCACAACAGTTTCTTCAAGGGCAATTACCTGTTCCGCACCTGGACCGACGCCAGCTCGATCATCGATTACCTGGTGTTCGCCAAGCAGTACATCATGCAGTGCGAGGAACGTTACGGCATCGACGCAGTGGAGGAGTTGCTCGACTCCTGCCACGCCCTGATGAACTACGGCGTCGACCGCTACAAGCGCCCCTACCCCATCTCCGCCGAGGAGGAGCGGCGCCGGCAGAAGGAGCGCGAGGAACACCTGCAGAAGCAGATCAACGACCTGTGGCGCACCATCCCCAAAAATGCCGACAAGGGCGGCGAGAAAGACAACAAGCGCTTCCCCGCCGAACCGCAGGAAAACATCCTCTACTTCCTGGAAAAGCACGCGCCCCTGCTGGAGCCCTGGCAGCGCGAGGTGATCCGCATCGTGCGCAAGATCGCCCAATACTTCTACCCGCAACGCCAGACCCAGGTGATGAACGAAGGCTGGGCCACGTTCTGGCACTACACGCTGATGAACGACCTGTACGACGAGGGCCTGGTCACCGACGGTTTCATGATGGAGTTCCTGCAGTCGCACACCAGCGTGGTCTACCAGCCGCCGTTCGACAGCCCCTACTACAGCGGCATCAATCCCTACGCGCTGGGCTTTGCCATGTACCGCGATATCCGTCGTATCTGCGAGGAGCCCACCGAGGAGGACAAGCACTGGTTCCCGGACATCGCTGGCAGCGACTGGCTGACCACGCTCAAGTTCGCCATGAACAGCTTCAAGGACGAGAGCTTCATCCTGCAGTTCCTCTCGCCCAAGGTGATTCGCGACTTCAAGCTGTTCGGCATCCTCGACGACGACCAGAAGGACGAGCTGCTGGTACCGGCCATCCATGACGAACCAGGCTACCGCACCATCCGCGAGCTGCTCGCCGCACAGTACAACCTGGGCAACCGCGAGCCCAACGTACAGATCTGGAACATCGACCGCCGCGGCGACCGCTCGCTGACCCTGCGCCATCAGCAGCATGACCGCAAACCACTGGGCGACTCCACCGGCGAGGTGCTCAAGCACCTGCATCGGCTATGGGGCTTCGATATTCATCTGGAGGTCTGCCAGGGCGATCAGTTGATCACCACCCAGCATGTGCCACCACGCGGCAGCTCGGAGGGCGACAACGAATACCCGCGGCTGGACCTGATCATTCCGCCGATTTGATCGGCAGCTGGAGCACACGCCCAGCTGCGTGCCGTGGGCACGCCTTGGCGCGATAAGCCTGCGCGCATGACGCGCCCCATCTCGATCTTCGGTATCCTCTGCGCTCAGTGGAGGAACACACATGCAGATCTACACAGTCGGCGGCGCGGTACGTGATCGCCTGCTCGGCCGTCCCATCAGTGAAGTGGACTGGGTCGTGGTCGGCGCCAGCGCCGAACAGATGCTCGAACTCGGCTATCGCCCGGTGGGCGCCGACTTTCCGGTATTCCTGCACCCGCAAACGGGCGAGGAATACGCCCTGGCCCGCACCGAGCGCAAGAGCGGGCGCGGCTATGGCGGCTTCACCTTCCACGCCAGCCCCGACGTCACCCTGGAACAGGACCTGATCCGCCGCGACCTGACCGTCAACGCCATGGCCGAGGACGATCACGGCAACCTGATCGATCCCTATGGCGGCCAGCAAGACCTCGAGGCCCGCATCCTGCGCCACGTTTCCCCGGCATTCGCCGAAGATCCGCTGCGTGTTCTGCGCGTCGCCCGCTTCGCCGCGCGCTATGCGCCGCTTGGTTTCAGCGTGGCGCCGGAAACCCTCGAGCTGATGCGCCAGCTGGCTGATTCCGGCGAACTGAGCCACCTCACTGCCGAGCGCAGCTGGAAGGAAATATCCCGCGCATTGATGGAGCCGCGCCCGGATGTGTTCGTCCAGGTGCTGCGCGACTGCGGCGCACTGGCCGCCCTGCTGCCGGAAGTGGACGCTCTATTCGGTGTGCCGCAACCGCAAGCTCATCACCCGGAAATAGATACCGGCGTGCACGTGCTCAGCGTGCTGCGCCAGTGTGCGGAGCATGACCAGCCGCTGAACGTGCGCTGGGCCAGCCTGCTGCATGACGTGGGTAAAGGTCTGACGCCCGAGGATGAGTGGCCACGGCATATCGCCCATGAACACAAGGGGCTGCCACTGATCCAGGCGATCAATGAACGCTGCAAGGCACCCCGTGACTGCGCCGAGTTGGCACTGCTGGTCGGCGAGTTCCACACCCACGGCCACCGCGCGTTGGAGCTGCGCCCGTCAACGTTGCTGGAACTGCTGCAACGCTTCGACGTGTTCCGCCGCCCGCAACGTTTCGCTGAGTTCGTCGCCGCCTGCGAGATGGATGCCCGCGGACGCCTGGGCCTGGAGCAACGCGACTATCCACAGGCCGCTTACCTGATGGGCGCCGCCGAGGCCGCACGGCAAGTGCCGGTCAAACCGCTGCTGGAGAAGGGATTCAAGGGTGCAGAGCTGGGCGAGGCGCTCAATCGCGAGCGCCTGCAGGCGCTCAAGGCCTACAAAGAGCAGCACGCCTCGTAGGAGCGGCTGGGCGGCATTCCGTTTCAGCCGCGAAACTCCGCGACCCGCCTTTTCGCGGATAAATCCGCTCCTACCGATCAACGCCAAACCGTAGCCCGGACGCAATCCGGGGCGATTCTGAGGCCGCCCCCCCGGATTGCATCCGGGCTACGCAGAAGCCAGCAACTCCGCCGGCGTCAGCTCGGCGCCACGCCACTGGAAAGCAGCAGGCCACAGCTGCTGATCGATCTGCGCCGAAGCCCACAACTGCGCGAACGAACGGCCGTCGACTGGGTGACACACGTCCGGCACCAGCAAGGCCAAAGGCCAGAGCACGAAGGCGTTCTTGAGAATTTCCGCGCGCGGCAGGATCAGGCCATTGAAATTGCCGACCTGCTCGCCATACAGCAGCACGTCGATGTCCAGCGGCAAACCCTTGCGGTCCGGCGCGTAGCGGCCATTGTCGGCTTCGATGAATTTCAGCCGGCGGTCCAGCTCCAGCAGCGGCAGTTCCGTCTCGCCGACCACCACCAGATTGAAGAAGTTACCGCTCTTGATGCCCACCGCATGGCTCTCGAATACCGGCGAGCAGCGCATGTCGCTGAGCAGCCCCGTCAATGCGTCGAGGCCCGCGACCAGGTGAGCCTCGCGCTCGATATTGCTGCCGAGGCCGAGAAAGACGCGTGTCAGAGGCATCCGCGCTCGATCTCCACGCCTACGCCGCCGCGTGCGGCTGGCACCGCGCCGGGCTTGGTCAGCTTCAGACGCATCCAGGGAATGTTGAACTCCTCCATCAGGGTCTGCACCAGGCGTTCAGCGAAAGTCTCGACCAGGATGAATTGCGACTCGGCCGCGAAGGCCTGAATGCGCGTGGAGACGCTGGCGTAGTCGAGCGCCAGGTTGAGGTCGTCGCCGGCTGCCGCTGGGCGGTTATCCCAGCCCATCTGCAGGTCCAGACGCAGGCACTGGCGAATGTCGCGCTCCCAATCGTAGGCGCCGATCACCGTGTCGACTTCCAGCCCCTCGATAAATACTCTGTCCACCGCACTCTCCGCGCCACGACAAGGGCGCTGCACCTCGTTAGAATCGGCCCACCCCATGCCCTGGAATGGCCACCATGTTCTGGCTTCTGGCAATCCTTGCCTACCTGCTCGGTTCGTTGTCCTTCGCCATCCTGCTCAGCCAACTTGCAGGCGGGCCAGACCCGCGCGCCAGTGGTTCGGGCAACCCCGGCGCCACCAACATGCTGCGCGTCGCCGGCAAGAAGCTCGCCGTGATGACGCTGATCGGCGACCTGCTCAAGGGCCTGCTACCAATCCTGATCGCCAAGCTGCTTGGCCTGAGCCTGCATCAGCAAGCCTGGATCGGCCTGGCTGCCGTGGTCGGCCATCTATACCCGCTGTACTTCCGCTTTCGCGGCGGCAAGGGCGTAGCCACTGCCGCCGGCATGCTGCTTGGCCTCTATCCACCGGCGGCCCTGCTCGCTCTGGCGGCCTGGGCGCTGGTATTTCTGCTGACCCGCACCAGCTCGCTGGCCTCGCTGATCGCTACGCCGCTGACGCTGCCGCTGCTGGCCTGGCAACAACCGGCTGCCTTGCTGCCAGCCTGCGTGCTGACCGGGCTGATCGTCTGGCGCCACCGTCACAATCTGCGCGACCTTTTCGCCGGACGCGAACGGCGTTTTTGACTGAAAAACAAAACCTGTAGGAGCGGGGGGGGGGGGGGGGGCGCGCAAAAAAACATATGACAGACCGGCCAACACAAGACGAAAAAACAAAAAATAAAAAATCAAAAAAAAAACACGACCACACGGAAACAAGA
>NZ_RHQP01000010.1:50369-101295 GCF_003935465.1 Pseudomonas sp. o96-267 | reverse complement strand
GTCCGCCTCCCTCATCGTTTTTTTTCCACCAAAAACATCACCTTCGGGCCCTCTGCCCTCCCCCACAACCAAATCGGCGCCCTCCCGCCCCCCGCTCCTACGCGTAAATACCAAATGGTGCTCAAATCGCCGGCAGCGACTCCATCGGCCAGCGCGCCTGCACCTTGATCGCCAGATCCTCATGCTGCCCGGCCAGCAAACGCTGGCAACCGGCATAGGCGATCATCGCGCCGTTGTCGGTGCAGAAACGCGGCCGCGCATAGAACACCTTGCCCTTCATCTCGCCCAGCATGCGCTCCAGGTGCTCACGCAATGCCTTGTTGGCACTCACGCCACCGGCGATCACCAGGCTGTTCAGCCCGCTCTGCTTCAGCGCGCGCTTGCATTTGATGGTCAGAGTCTCGACCACCGCCTGCTGGAAGGCCAGCGCGATGTCGCGACGGGCTTGGTCGAGGTCGTCACCGCTGTCGCGGCATTGCTGCCAGGTATTGAGCGCAAAGGTCTTGAGGCCGCTGAAACTGAAATCCAGGCCCGGGCGATCTGTCATCGGCCGCGGGAAGACGAAGCGCCCCGGCGTGCCCTGCTCGGCCAGCTTGGCGATTTCCGGACCGCCCGGGTAATTCAGTCCCATCAGCTTGGCAGTCTTGTCGAAGGCCTCACCGGCCGCGTCGTCCAGCGTCTCGCCGAGCAACTGGTACTGGCCGATGCCATCGACGCGCACCAACTGAGTGTGCCCACCGGAAACCAACAAAGCGACGAACGGAAAGGCCGGCGGCTGCTCTTCCAGCATCGGCGCCAGCAGGTGACCTTCCATATGGTGCACGCCGACGGCCGGCGCGCCCCAGGCAAAGGCCAGCGCCTGAGCGCAGGACGCGCCCACCAACAGCGCGCCGACCAGGCCGGGGCCTGCCGTGTAGGCCAGTGCATCGATGTCGCTGGCCTGTTTGCCCGCCTCATCCAGCACCTGGCGGATCAGCGGCAGCATGCGTTTGACGTGATCGCGCGAGGCCAATTCGGGCACTACGCCGCCGTAGACACGATGCAGGTCGATCTGGCTGAACAGGGCGTCAGCCAGCAGGCCACGCTCACTGTCATAGAGCGCGACGCCGGTTTCATCGCAGGAGGTTTCCAATCCCAGTACGAGCATGGAGCTTGAGCCTTGATTTGCCGCGTGGAACAAAGGCGCGCATGATAAGCGCCGCCCGGCGGAGCGGCCAGCGCTTTTCGATCAGAGGCCTTTGCATTCCTCGGCTCGAGGGGGTAACATCCGCAACCCTTAAAAACCGACGCAACCTGAGCCATTTGCCGGGAGCGCGTCGAACACCGGTAATTAAACGAAGGTACGACCTGGATGCCAGCCGTCAAAGTTAAAGAGAACGAACCCTTCGACGTAGCCCTGCGTCGTTTCAAGCGCTCCTGCGAAAAAGCCGGCGTACTGGCTGAAGTCCGTAGCCGCGAATTCTACGAAAAGCCGACCGCTGAGCGTAAGCGCAAAGCCGCTGCCGCTGTTAAGCGTCACGCCAAGAAAGTGCAGCGCGAGCAGCGTCGCAGCGTTCGTCTGTACTAATCCGTACAGCAACGCCCGAATGCCCGGCCCTGGCCGGGCATTGCATTTGAAAGACTCCGCCTCGCGCTTCAGCGAGTAAGCGGAGTTTTTGCTTTTCTACCAATCGTTGTCCCGCGCTCGCGCCGGGCAGTATGCTGAGCGCCTATGGCCGGCCTGATTCCGCAATCCTTCATCGATGACTTGCTCAACCGCACCGACATCATCGATGTGGTAAGTTCGCGCATCCAGCTGAAGAAGACCGGCAAGAACTACAGCGCCTGCTGTCCTTTCCACAAGGAAAAGACCCCCTCCTTCACCGTCAGCCCCGACAAGCAGTTCTACTACTGCTTCGGCTGCGGCGCCGGCGGTAACGCGCTCGGCTTCGTCATGGACCACGATCAACTGGAGTTCCCCCAGGCGATCGAGGAGCTGGCCAAACGCGCCGGTATGGATGTGCCGCGCGAAGAAAGTGGCCGCGGGCACAAACCCAGACAGCCAGTCGACTCACCGCTCTACCCGCTGCTCAATGCCGCCGCCGAGCACTATCGCCAGGCACTGAAAAGCCATCCGCAGCGCAAATACGCCGTGGATTACCTCAAGGGCCGCGGCCTGACCGGCGAAATAGCCCGCGACTTCGGTATCGGCTTCGCCCCGCCCGGCTGGGACAACCTGCTCAAGCAACTGGGCGCCGACGCCCTGCAGCAGAAAGTCATGATCGACGCCGGCCTGCTGATCGAGAACGCCGAGAACGGCAGGCGCTACGATCGCTTCCGCGACCGCATCATGTTCCCCATCCGCGACAGCCGCGGCCGGGTGATCGCCTTCGGTGGCCGCGTACTCGGCGACGACAAGCCCAAGTACCTGAACTCGCCGGAAACTCCGGTATTCCACAAGGGCCAGGAGCTCTACGGCCTGTACGAGGCACGCAAGCACAACCGCGATCTCGACGAGATCATGGTGGTCGAAGGCTACATGGACGTCATCGCCCTGGCTCAGCAGGGCCTGCGTAACGCCGTGGCAACCCTGGGCACGGCCACCAGCGAAGAACACCTCAAGCGCCTGTTCCGCATCGTGCCCAGCGTGCTGTTCTGCTTCGACGGCGACGCCGCTGGCCGCAACGCCGCCTGGCGCGCCCTGGAGTCCACGCTGTCGAGCCTGCAGGACGGCCGCCGCGCGCGCTTTCTGTTCCTCCCAGACGGCGAAGACCCGGATACCCTGGTACGCGCCGAAGGCACCGACGCCTTCCGCGCGCGCATCAACCAGCACGCGCAACCGCTGGCCGATTACTTCTTCCAGCAACTTTGCGAAGAAGCCGACCCGCGCTCACTGGAAGGCAAGGCGCACCTGGTGACCCTGGCCGCGCCGCTGATCGACAAGATCCCCGGCAACAACCTGCGCGCCCTGATGCGCCAACGCCTCAGCGAGATCACCGGCCTTTCCGGTGAAGCACTGAGCCAGGTCGCTAGCGCCCCGCGCAATCATGCGCCGAGCACCACCAGCCAGGCGCCCAGCAGCGACTACCCGGATTACGGCGACATCCCCGACAGCGCCTACTACGACAATCTGCCGGACGTCGGCGGCTACGAGCAGCCCGCCCCACCTCACCAACAGCACTACGAGCGCAACAACGAAGGCGGCAAAGGCAGCTGGAAAAAAGACGGCGGCGGCAAGTGGAACAAGAAAGGCAAAGGCGATTTCGCGCCACGTGCCCCGCGCACCGCGGTAAGCGTCGAATCACCGCACCTGATCGCCCTGCGCACGCTGCTGCACCATCCGCAGCTGGCGCAAAAAGTCGAAGATGTCAGCCATTTCGCCGACGAAGACGACACCTACGCTCAGCTTCTCGTGGCCTTGGTCGGTGCCCTGCAGAAAACGCCCAACCTGCGTTCACTGCAACTGATCGCCCGCTGGCACGGCACCGAGCAAGGCCGTCTGCTGCGGGCACTGGCGGAGAAGGAATGGCTGATCCAGGGCGACAACCTTGAACAGCAGTTTTTCGACACCATTACTACACTTGCAAACAGTCAATCGCAGAGGCGGCGTGAAAAGGCGCTCCGCAGCATCATTCATAAAAGCCCCAGCGAGCTCACCGACGAGGAAAAGACATTGCTCAGAGAGCACTACAGCCTGGCCTCCTCCTAGAGCAGCAAGTCCCCAACTGGCGCCTAAAGCCAAAACCGAGGTATAATCCTCGGCTTGTTTTCAGCCCGCCAAGACCTTCAGTGGATAGGGTGTTATGTCCGTAAAAGCGCAGCAGCAATCTCGTATCAAAGAGTTGATCACCCTGGGTCGTGAGCAGAAGTATCTGACTTACGCAGAGGTCAACGACCACTTGCCTGAGGACATTTCAGATCCTGAGCAGGTGGAAGACATCATCCGCATGATCAATGACATGGGGATCCCGGTACACGAGAGTGCTCCGGATGCAGACGCCCTGATGCTGGCCGATGCCGACACCGACGAGGCTGCAGCCGAAGAAGCCGCTGCCGCCCTCGCCGCTGTCGAGACCGATATCGGCCGCACCACTGACCCAGTGCGCATGTACATGCGTGAAATGGGCACCGTGGAACTGCTGACCCGCGAAGGCGAGATCGAAATCGCCAAACGCATCGAGGAAGGCATCCGCGAAGTCATGAGCGCCATCGCTCACTTCCCCGGCACCGTCGACGGCATCCTCGCCGAGTACACCCGCGTCACCACCGAGGGCGGTCGTCTGGCCGAAGTCCTCAGTGGCTACATCGACCCGGATGACGGCAGCGTGCCTGACGAAGCCGCCGCTCCCGTACCTGTAAAGGATGGCGCCGCCGCTGAAGAAAGCGACGACGACGAGGAAGACGGCGACAGCGACGACGAGGAAGAAGAAGGCGACGGCGGTCCGGACCCGGAAGAAGCCGCACGCCGCTTTGGTGCCGTCTCCGAGCAGCAGGACAAAGTCCAGAAAGCGCTGAAAAAGCACGGCCGTGGCAGCAAGCAGGCCACCGAAGAGCTGGCCACCCTGGCCGAGCTGTTCATGCCGATCAAGCTGGTGCCCAAGCAGTACGACGCCCTGGTCACCCAGGTGCGCGATGCTCTCGACCGTCTGCGTGCGCAAGAGCGCGCCATCATGCAGCTGTGCGTACGTGATGCGCGCATGCCGCGTGCCGACTTCCTGCGCCTGTTCCCGGGCAACGAAATCGACATGGACTGGTCCGCCGGCCTGGCCAAAGGCAAGGCGAAATACGCCGAAGCCCTGGGCAACCTGCAAGCTGACATCCAGCGCTGCCAGCAGAAACTGGCTGACCTGGAAGCCGAGTGCAGCCTGAGCCTGGCCGAGATCAAGGATATCAACCGTCGCATGTCCATCGGTGAAGCGAAAGCTCGCCGCGCCAAGAAGGAAATGGTCGAGGCGAACCTGCGTCTGGTCATCTCCATCGCCAAGAAGTACACCAACCGCGGCCTGCAATTCCTCGACCTGATCCAGGAAGGCAACATCGGCCTGATGAAGGCCGTGGACAAGTTCGAATACCGCCGCGGTTACAAGTTCTCGACCTACGCCACCTGGTGGATTCGCCAGGCGATCACCCGCTCGATCGCCGACCAGGCGCGCACCATCCGTATTCCGGTGCACATGATCGAGACCATCAACAAGCTCAACCGCATCTCCCGTCAGATGCTGCAGGAAATGGGTCGCGAGCCCACTCCGGAAGAGCTGGGTGAGCGCATGGAAATGCCTGAGGACAAGATCCGCAAGGTATTGAAGATCGCCAAAGAGCCGATCTCCATGGAAACCCCGATTGGTGACGACGAAGATTCGCACCTGGGCGACTTCATCGAGGACAGCACCATGCAGTCCCCGATCGACGTAGCCACGGTTGAAAGCCTCAAGGAAGCCACTCGCGAAGTGCTGGCCGGCCTCACTGCCCGTGAAGCCAAGGTCCTGCGCATGCGCTTCGGTATCGACATGAACACCGACCACACCCTCGAGGAAGTGGGCAAGCAGTTCGATGTCACCCGTGAGCGTATTCGTCAGATCGAAGCCAAGGCGCTGCGCAAACTGCGCCACCCGACGCGAAGCGAGCATCTGCGCTCCTTCCTCGACGAGTGATACCAGAACCCCCGGCCCAGGCCGGGGGTTTTGCTTTCTGGGCAGTGCGCCTAATCACTCGCCAGCCACAGGCAAGCACGGGCACTGCAATCAAACTGCCATCCCGGCAATAGCCGATCTACACTAGAGCGATACTGATCTCGAAACGAGGCTGCTATGCCCCGCTTGCCGGCCATTGTGCTGTTGTGCCTGGCGTATTGGATGACCCCGGCCCTAGCCCTGACACTCAACGAGGACGAGCGTACCTGGCTGGCAGCCCACCCCGAACTACGCCTGGGTGTCGATGCATCCTGGCCACCCTTCGAATTTCGTGACGAACAGGGCAACTATCACGGTCTGACCGCCAACTACGTGCGGCTGATCGAGGAGCGCCTTGGCGTCGAGCTGCAACCCGTCGAGCCCAGCAACTGGAGCGCGATACTGGAACGGGCACGCAGGGGCCAGGTCGACCTGCTTCCCGGTGTGATGTCGACACCTGAACGCCAGGAATACCTGACCTTCACCCGCCCCTACCTGGACTTCCCCATCATCATCCTGGCCCGCACTGGCGGACCACAGCCCAAGCAGCTCAAAGACCTCTACGGCCTCAAAGTCGCCGTCGTCAGCGATTACGCCCCGCACGAACTGCTGCGTCAGCAACACCCTGACCTCAACCTGCTGCCCCTGCGCAATACCGCTGCAGCGCTGCAGGCGCTGGCGACCAACGAGGCTGATGCCATGGTCGGCGACCTCGCCTCCAGCGTCTGGAGCCTACGTCAGCTCAAGCTAGACGGCCTCTATATCAGCGGCGAGACGCCCTATCGCTATCAGCTGGCAATGGCCGTACCCCGTGGGCAGACCATGTTGATCGGCATTCTCGACCGCCTCTTCGCCGAACTCAGCGCCGAAGAAATCGCCGACCTGCAGGAACCCTGGGTCGGCAGCGTGCTGGACAAACGCAACGTCTGGCACGAAACCCTGCTCTACAGCCTGCCCGCTGTGCTTGGCCTGCTGGCGATCATCGCCATCATCCTGCGCATCAACCGCCGCCTGAAACGCGAGATGCGCAACCGCGAAGCGCTGGAGCAGGAGCTGCACAACCGCGAGCAGCACTTTCGCGACATGGTCGAAAGCCTCTCGGCCATTACCTGGGAGACCGAGTCCAGCGGGCTCACCTACACCTACGTCTCGCCCCATGCGGAAAAGCTGCTGGGCTATCCCCTGCACGAATGGCTGGAGCCCGGCTTCTGGCAACGCCATCTACACCCGGACGATCACCAGCGCACCCTGCGCAACTGCCTGGAACAATGCGCAAGTGGTAACGACCATGCCCTGGAGTATCGCCTGCTCGCCGCCGACGGGCGCACGGTGTGGGTGCGCGATATCGTTACCCTGCTGCAACGCGACGAACGCCAGGTGATTCGCGGCCTGATGGTCGACATCAGCGACGCCAAGCAGACCGAGCAGGCGCTGCGCCTGTCAGAACAGAAGTTCGCTTCGGTGTTCCAGCAGTGCCCGGACATCCTGATCATCACCCGCCGTGTCGACGGCGTACTGCTGGAGGTCAACAGCACCTTCGTCGAGCAGACGGGGTTCAGCGTCGAGCAATCCATCGGCAAAACCGCCACCGAACTCGACATGTGGGGCGTGCCCGGCATCGGCCCGAGCCTGCTGCTGCGTCTGCAGGACGAAAGCCTGCGCAACCTGGAGATGCCCTTCCGCCGCGCCGACGGCAGCCTGTTTACCGGGCTGATTTCGGCCAGCCCCTTCGTGCTCGACAACACCCCCGCGCTGGTCGTGGTGGTACGCGACATCAGCCAGTTGAAGACCACCCAGCAAAAGCTGCAGATATCCGAGGAGAAGTTCGCCAAAGCCTTCCACGCGTCGCCTGACGGTCTGCTGATCACCCGCTTGCGTGACGGCCTGCTGGTAGAGGCCAACGAAGGATTCAGCCACATCACCGGCTACAGCCTCGACGAGATAGCCGAACAAAGCACCCTCAGCCTGGGCATCTGGGCCGACCCGAAAGATCGTGAACGCCTGGTGCAACGCATTCGCGAGCAAGGCAGCGTGCGCGACCTGATCGCCCCGATACGTACCAAGAGCGGCCACCTGCGCCTCTGCGAACTCTCCGCGCAGCCACTGCCCATCGGCGGCGACGAATGCCTGCTGACCATCGCCCGCGACATCACCGAACGCCAGCAGATGCAGGAAGAACTGCAACAGGCCGCCACCGTCTTCGAAAGCACTGCCGAAGGCGTGATGATCACCGACCTCGAGCAGCGCATCACCGCGGTCAACCGTGCGTTCACCCAGATCACCGGTTACAGCGAGGCCGAAGCCCTCGGCCAGCGCCCCAGTCTGCTAGCCTCCGGGCAGCACGACCAGGCCTTTTACGCCGCCATGTGGCACAGCCTGGCGGCCGACGGTCACTGGCAGGGGGAAATCTGGAACCGGCGCAAGAACGGCGAACTGTACCCCGAGTGGCTGACCATCAGCGCCGTGCGCAACAGCGATAACCAGACCACCCACTTCGTCGGTGTGTTCGCCGACATCTCCAGCCTCAAGCACGCTCAGGCACGCCTCGACCACCAGGCCCACCATGACCCGCTGACCGGCCTGCCCAACCGCCTGCTGTTCGAGAATCGCCTGCGCAGTGCGCTGGATGGCTCACGCGCCGACGATCAACTGGGCGCCGTGCTGTTTCTCGACCTCGACCGCTTCAAGCAGATCAACGACAGCCTCGGCCACCCGGTCGGCGACCAGTTGCTCAAGGCCATCGCCGCGCGCCTGAAACTGCAGCTGCGCGATATCGATACCGTGGCCCGGCTCGGCGGCGACGAATTCATCATCCTGCTGCCCGGCCTGCAACAGCCGCAGGACGCCGAACAGGTCGCGCAGAAACTGCTCGAATGCTTCGGTGCGCCGTTCCAGCTAGATAACCACGAGTTCTTCATCAGCGCCAGTATCGGCATCAGCCTCTACCCCAAGGACGGCCTCGACGTCGCCACCCTGGTGAAGAACGCCGACGCGGCCATGTACCAATCCAAGGCCAAGGGCCGTAACCGCAGCGAGTTCTATACCCGCTCGCTGACCTTCCAGGTCAACGAACGCATGGCCATGGAACAGGAACTGCGCCGCGCTCTGGAGCGCGACGAACTGTGCCTGTACTACCAACCCAAGTTCTGCCTGCGCAGCCAGAGCCTGGTCGGCGCTGAGGCATTGGTGCGCTGGCCGCACCCGGTGTTCGGCGACATCCCGCCGGATCGCTTCATTCCGGTGGCCGAAGAAAGCGGGCTGATCCTGCCGCTGGGCGACTGGGTGCTGGAACAAGCCTGCCGCCAACTGCAGGACTGGCAGGAAAGTGGCCGCGGCTTCGGCACCCTCTCGGTCAACCTCGCCGGCGCTCAGCTGCACCAGCCCAGCCTGCTACCGCGCATCAGCGCACTGCTGCAGCGCTACAACCTGGCGCCGGAGCTGCTGCAACTGGAGATCACCGAAAACTTCATCATGAACCAGGCTGGCGAAGCGCTGGACATCCTCCACCGCCTCAAACAGCTCGGCGTGCAACTGGCCATCGACGACTTCGGCACCGGTTACTCCTCGCTCAGCTACCTCAAACGCCTGCCGCTGGACGTACTGAAGATCGACCAGTCCTTCGTCCGTGGCCTGCCGGACGACCCACACGACCTGGCGATCACCCGCGCCATCATCGCCCTGGGCAACAGCATGCAACTGACCGTGATCGCCGAAGGCGTGGAAACCAAAGCCCAGGAACTCTGCCTGGCCGCCGAAGGCTGCCTGCAGATCCAGGGCTACGTGGTCAGCTGCCCGCTTTCTGCCGAGGCCTTCACCCGGAAATTTCTCCCGCCAGGTCAAGCGGTTGGCGCTGGCGAGAACGCGCCGGTATAATCCGCCGGCCTTCTGGGGGCCTATAGCTCAGTTGGTTAGAGCAGAGGACTCATAAGTGCGCCGTAAGATGGCGCAACAACGTTGTGGTTAATAGCCACCTCCCTGTGACATTGGGAGTAAAACAGCGGCTTACCGGAGGGGGAAACCCCGTAAGGGAACAGAGCATGCCGTGAAAAGGCTCTCTGCGGTGGAATCTCACCACCAATAGAGGGAGTCAGTTAGTGCAGGTCATGGTCAAGGCTGTATTGCTTGAAGCCTAGGTGAAGTGTGGGTAGCTCGGCACCGGGGTGGCACTGAGATTGACGCCACTTCCTTTGTGTGAGGGAAAACGGTTATGAGTTTCCCTCAAGTCACTACAAAGGCACTAGCGCTGGTAGCGTGAAAAACAACCGAAAGGGCGACCTAAAACCTGAGCACGTTGTTGTGTTAACTGCGGGATCACCTAAAGGGAGTAATCCCCATGGTGACGGAAGGTTCGTAGTACCTATTTGCAAGGGCCGGTAGCATAACGGTTAATGCAGCGGCCTCATAAGCCGTTGAGTGCGGGTTCGAATCCCGCCCGGCCCACCATCTTTCGAGGTGAGGGGCTGTGCCCGTCATCTATCGCCACCCACCGCATATACGACCGGTTAATCCCCGGTGAAAGGGAAGGAACCTAGGATGTAACGTTTCTAGGACGGTGAGGGTATGCGCGATGCAGAATAAAAGCTTCACCAGAATAGAGGCAATCAGGAAGGCCAACGCCGACCCGACCTATGTGAATGATCGAATCTATCGACTCATGTTCAAGGAAGACTTGTACATAGCCGCATACGAAAAGATCAAAAGCAAACCCGGCAACATGACAGCGGGTGCAGATGGTACAACCCTAGATGAATTCTCGATTAGAACAATCAAGAACATCATCGAAAAGATGGAAAACGAAAGTTTCTCATTCAGAGGTGCCAGAAGGGTTCTCATCCCCAAGGCAAACGGCAAAACCAGAGCACTATCGGTAGCGCCACCGACTGACAAGGTTGTACAAGAGGTCATGAGAATGATCTTGGAAGCCATCTTCGAGCCTACGTTCAGCTCCAACAGCCACGGGTTTAGGTCTGGAAGAAGTTGCCACACAGCTCTGAAGCAGATCCGGAAGAATTGGTCAGGAGTAACGTGGATCATCGAAGGAGACATCAAAGGCTGCTTCGACAATATCGACCACGAGAAACTAATCAGGGAACTGGCTAAGCGAATCAAGGATGAGCGATTTATTAACCTTGTAAGGAAGGCACTCAACGCGGGCTACTTCGAGGACGGGGCATTCTTCAGCGGTGAACTCGGTACGCCACAGGGAAGCATCATCTCCCCCATATTGGCGAACATCTTCCTGCATCAACTCGACCGTAAGGCTGAGGAGATCATTGAGGAACACGAGATCGGCGAAGAAGATAAGAAAGCCCTCAACCCCGAGTACAGAAAGGTCGTGAAGAGGAGAGCCTACCTCCAGAAAACTCTTGAAAAGAAAGAAGGTGTAGAGCGAGAGGCTGTCATCGCCGAAATTCGAGCGCTGAACAACCAGTCTCTAACCATGCCCCCAAATCTGATCGCGAGTAATGGATTCATCAGGGTTAAGTACGTCCGATACGCCGACGACTGGGTCATAGGGGTCAATGGGCCGAAGGAACTAGCTGAAACGATCCGAGCGGACATCGGGGCCGCCCTTTCCAACATGGGTCTCGAACTCAGTCTGGAAAAGACACACATCCGACACGCAAAGACCGAATCCGCAACATTCCTAGGAACCACCTTCAGGGTGGGCTCCGCAACACCCAAGATCATGAAGGTCAGCCGAGGGGGTAGGATATTCAAGAAGAGAGTAGCGGGGTGGACTCCCCTGATGTACGCGCCAGTCGGCGAAATCATCAAGAGACTAAACGCTAAAGGGTTTTGTGATCCTAAAGGCAACCCCACCACAATCAACAAATGGATATACCTGGACGACACACAAATCGTTGAGCAAGTTGGAGCGGTATGGAGGGGGATCTGCAACTACTACTCCTTCGTGGACGGATTCGCTAAGCTTTCGAGAATCCAGTTCATCCTCCAACACGCAGCAGCCAAGACCCTGGCGACCAAGCATCGGTCGTCGCGTAGCAAGGTCTTCTCTAAACACGGCGCAAGCCTACGATTTAGGGTCAGGAATGGGGCTGGCGAGGTGGTTAAAACGGTGAGCTTCCCGCTTGTAAAAACGTGGAAATCATCGCCAGACAGGTTTAAATCGAATGAAGTTGACATCAACTTCCTCGAACGCAACCTCAGGCTTCGAACGAGGTCTAAACTGGGATCACTATGCGTCATCTGCGGAAGTGGCGACCGTGTGGCCATGCACCACGTGAAACACATAAGGAAGTTGGGCAAAGAGGTAAAAGGGTTCAACCGCGTAATGGCAATCCTAAATAGAAAGCAAATACCGGTATGTCATGAGTGCCACCACAAGATCCACAGTGGGAAGTACGACGGCATCTCCCTTAACCAATTCGCCTTACCTCATGTGGCAGCCGCCTGATTACATCTGGAGAGCGCAGTGCTTGGAAACCTGCACGCTGCGTTCGGAGGAAGCCTGTTGGTCACCTAACTCCGGAAGGAGAAGGTACTGGTAGGCGATCCTACTCCTTTGGTCCACGGTTCGAGTCCGTGTGGGCCCACCACCTTTCAAAGCCGCGCATTGCGCGGCTTTTGTCTTTCTGTGATCAGGAGATCGGGCATTTCTCAACGCATCAACGTCCACAAATCGTCCATACAGAAAACCAAACTACCTCTTCACCTTCTTCAAGTAAGCAGTAGAAACGTATCCCTCGATCATGTACCCCTGGTGCTCGTAAGACACCAAACGCCAGGTTCGCCCCTCCTTCCCATGCACAACAACGACCGAGTCCCTGGGCAAAAGGAGTAGTACGTCTGACTTCATTCCAGGTGCTGCACGCAACCGTACATTGCTACCTGTAACCAGACGGAAGTCACCAGGCTTTCCGGCAAGCTCGGTGCGGATAAAATTCCTGACATTTGCTAACGACTCAGTTTGAGGAAGCCGGGCATTTAGGTCGGCCAAACCTTCCCGCGCGCTCTCCCAGTTCGCGATCAAAAGCAACGTTGGAAGAAACACCCACATCCAAACAATCAGAACCCACGTCGGAACGTCGACAAGAGGTCGGCTCGGAGGCGTAGGTAAAACCACCTCACCGTAAAAGCTATCCGAAATACCTAGAGCGCTTTCAACCCCAGCATCAGGCTGGGGCTGATCAGTTGGGACAGGAGTGTTCTCAACGTGATCAGTAGCCCTGGCAACAAACTCATGAACGACTTCATTGAGCGCTAAAGTGCTAGCACTCCACCATTTATCTGGAGCCAGTAAGGATGAATCAGTATCGGCCAATACCTTTGCAGCAGCGACCATGGCCTTCATCGACGTGCTCTGCTCAAACACCTTTGCAGCATCGATCGTGGCCTTCATCGATGGGCTCAGTTCGAACGCCTTTGCAGCAGCGGCAATAGCCTTCATCGACGTGCTCTGCTCAAACACCTTTGCAGCATCGATCGTGGCCTTCATCGATGGGCTAAGTTCGAACGCCTTTGCACTGGCGAAAGCTACCTTACTCAAATCACCCGCCAGGGCCGCATCACGAGGGTGGCTGGAGAACTTACCGCCTTCGACGCCGTCGTCCTGGGCACTCTTTGTTGCTTCGTCGTCATCACTCATGTCGAGCGCTCCTTGCTGCTATGTGACGGCTTTAGCCAGTGGATTCAGGTTCACCACATCAGCCAAATGCCCTGGGCTGAGGTGGGCGTATTTCTGCGTCATGGCCAGGGTGGCGTGGCCCAGGACGCGCTATAAGGTCAGGATGTCGCCGCCGTTCATCATGTAGTGACTGGCGAAGGAGCACCAGAAGAACCTGGTTCGACTGCTGAGCCTGCGCCTGGCTGAGCAGGAGGCTCCAGAGTGACTGTCCTATAGCTAGCCCCAAATGTAACGCCGCTCGTCGCCCCTATAATGTGCGTATTGTTTTACGCACGATTTAACGTATATTGATGGGGCGCGAGCCAATGTACTGTACGAAAGCACCGTAAAGCTACGCATACTGAAAACGACGAACGTACTTAAAACGAAGAACACACTGGAACTAAGACGCGAGGCAAAAGCGCATGAGTGCACTCCTAGACCGAGCTGAGCAGGCAGTGTCCGCTACAGCAATGGTTCGAGGGTTTAGCGCGAAACTGAAAGAAGTTACGAGCGGTGAAGTAACTCATTTGGTGATTTTCAAGGATAACGAGCCAGCAGCTGTACTGGTGGGTGTAGATGCCTACCAATCGTTGCAGGACGAACTAGAAGATCTTCGCGCTGAGCGTTTGGCCATTGAGCGCCTGTCCACTTTGGACGAACAGAATACAGTGAGCCTTGAGGACATGGAGGCTCGCTTCAATTAGGCAACAGCCAATGAATTGGAAGGTTCGCTTTCACCCAGATGTTGAACATGACCTCACTCAGCTAGGGAACGCTGAAGCCAAAAGAGTCCTTAAGGTGATCCGGGAACGGATCGTTGAAGGAGAACCAGACAAGATCGGCAAGCCCCTTCGCGGTGCTCTGGCCGGTCATCGTCGGATCCGGATAGGTGATGTTCGCATCGTCTATAAGATCCAAGGCAACCAGATCGTGCTGCTCCTGTGCATTGGGGCTCGACGCGACGATGAAGTATATGAGACCGCCAATAAGCGAGTCTGAACCTTGAACCCCGCTTCGGCGGGTTTTTTCATTCAACGCAGACATCGCCCCACCTAGTTCGGGGCTTTTTCGTTTCAGGACTCAGACTCCCGCGCCGCCAATAGTGGCAATCGGATATTAAGGAGTAATGCGATGGAATCCCTGGAGCTGACCCATACACCACCAACCTGGACGAGCTCTGGTCGATCCGCTGATATGAGCGTATCGGTGCTGATTCGCCTGCTAGAGGCGGCATGCTACGACCTGAAGCTGATCAAGGCCGGGCATCAGCGCACGATTGAAGACATCCTCGACGAGCAACGATCAGGTAGCGCTTGAGCATAATCCTCGACCTCTACGCCAGCTCGAGTCGGGTGGGCAGGCTCCATCGAGAGCACGACGAAAAAGAAGTGATCGAGGCCGCGAAGAACGAACCCGCCTGGCGCGACGTAGCCAAACATATGGTGCATGCCTGGAACTAAGGCATGGAAACAGTTCGCAGCACCAAAGCCGCCGCACACTTTCGTGGCTTCGATAGCGCCATCGAAGACGCCGGCTTATCCGGCCCGCGCAAACCCGAACGCAGCAGAGAAGTGATTGGCCGCTCCGAATTGCTGGCGAAGAGGCGCAGACCATCGCCACAGCAACCCAATACTCGCGCGACAGGCCAACGAACATCAGGCGACTGAACAGTGAGCCGAATAGGCTCGCTATTCGGCTCACTGGTTAACAATTCACACCAAGGGCCTGTTCTGGATCTGGCAACAGACCGATTGGCCGCACTCCAGCTGGAGTGCGCTCGCGGGTTCAAGATCCAGTTGACTCACGTTCTTTTGGACAGTCTGCTGCGTACCAGCAGACTGTCCACGCGCCTATATCTACATGATCGGTAGCGTATAGCTGAGGATCAGTCGATTCTGATCAATGTCATTGCCACCGCTACTGCGGTAAGTGCCATTGCGCCACCTGACTGCGAAGTTCTTCAACGCCCCGCTCTGGAAGGCATAGCCAATGTCGGAATTGCGCTCCCACTCCTTGGCGCCACTACCAGCTCGCTCAAAGCCATCCCCACGCACATAGCGGGTCATAAAGGTCAGACCGGGGATGCCCAAGGCGGCAAAGTCGAAGCTGTAGCGAGCCTGCCAGGATTTTTCGCCTGGGTTGGCGAAATCAGGCGAGAGCATGACGTAGTTGACCAGAAAGGCATCGGTGCCATTGATGGTGGGAAAGCCTGTGCCACCATTAACTTTCTGATAAGCCATGCTGACGGCGTGCCCCGAAAGGCTATAGGTGAACATTGCACCCCAGACAGTGTTGTCGACATTAGTGGCGCCATCGTCGGTGGAGCGGGCATAGCGCAAGTCGCTCTTTAGCGCTCCATCTCCAAGCGGGAGGCTGTGTACCACGTTCACCAGGTGCTGTTTGTAGTTGTCTTCCAGATGGCCATAGTTGTAGGAGGTGGTCAGACTCTTGTTCCAGGCGTAGCGCACGCCGGCAAAGTCGAACTGGTCGGTGAAACGGCCACCGCTGATGGCCCGGCCAGTAACGATCATCTCCTCACTGCTGCTGTCGTTTCGCAGGCTGTTGTGAGTCAGACGCCCACCGTCCAGGGTCAGCCCTTCGATTTCTTTCGACTCCACGTAGGCGCCACGAAAGGTCTGCGGCAACAGGCGCGACTCATTCGCCAGCACGGTGGGTATTTTGGGAATCAAGGTACCAATGCGCAGAGTGCTGTTCGAAACTCGTGCCTTTGCCGTCAAACCCAGCTCGCTATAGTCGTCCTGCGGGTTGCCGTCGTTATCCGCCGAGAGCAGGCCACTGTTGATCCGGTCCCGGCTGGAGTCGAGCTTGATACCGAGCATGCCAATGGCATCAACCCCTAACCCTATCGGCCCTTCGGTGAAGCCGGACTCGTATTTCAGCAGGAACCCCTGCGCCCACTCTTCACGCTTGGACTGCCTGGCGCCGGACTCACGGTAGTCACTGTTGAAGTAGAAATTGGTGAGACCGAGACTGAGTTTGCTGTCCTCGATGAAATCAGCTTGAGCTATCAAGGGCGACCCCAGCAGGGCCAGTGACAACGCGCAGGATGTGGGTTGTTTGTACATTGTTGTTCTCCCATCTGTTGTTGTGGTGGTGCGGGTAAAAAGTGCTAAGGCTGAAGGCGCTTCAAAATCAGTTGTTCAAGGTCGCCCAGGCAGTCGCTCAGAACATCACCGTCGCTGCCTGGTGGCGTGTTGAGCAGGTACAGGGTCTGGCGCGCCACCTTGGCGACCTGTAATGGAGGGCTCTTAGGCACCTGCTGCATGAGCAGGCACTGCAGCAGGTGCGCGTACTCCCTCTTCAACTCCTGCAGCTCCTGCTGCGCCCCTGCCGTCAGGTGGCGAGCCTCGGTCAGAGCGAGCAGATACCAGTGCGAATTGGCCTGGCGAAATGCCAAGTGGTGACGGAGAAAGGTCCGCAACCGTGGTGCTTCGGCCAGCCGTACCTGCATGCTGTGGATCAAGCTCTCGAAGCCCTCCTCGATCAGTTCCAGCAGCAGGGCATCCTTGCTTTCGATGTGCGCATACAGCGAGCCTGCGTGCAGGCCAACGGCCTGTCCCAGCTCACGCAGGCTGACCGCATGAAAGCCGCGCTCGGCAAATAGCTGCCTTGCCTTATCGAGCAGGAGTTCACGCGGGAGCGGCTCACGCCTGAGGACGGCTGTCATTAGGGGCCCCTAGATTTTTTCCAGAATGCGCTGGGCACGCAGGATCACCGGCAGATCGATCAGCTTGCCACTCAAGCTGATCGCGCCCACGCCACTGTGGGCCGCCACTGCCTCCATCACTTGGCGGGCCCACTGCACCTCATGCTCGGAGGGACGGAAGCCGTCGTTGATCGGTGCCACCTGCTTAGGGTGTACGCAAAGCTTGCCGGCGAAACCCTGCTGTCGGGCGCGCTGCACGTCGCTGGCGAGCAGCTCCAGGTTGGCCAGATCGATGGTCACACCATCCACTGGCGCACCAATACGTGCCATGGCCGAAGCAATCACCAGACGCGAGCGAGCGAACAGCAGCTCCTCGCCATCGCCGACGATGCCGGTATCGACCTGGAAGTCCACCGAGCCGAAGGCCAGGCACTGCACCTTCGGCGCTGCAGCGATTTGCTCGGCGTTCCAAACACCACGGGCACTCTCGACAATTGGCAGGATGCGCAGAGGCTCAGGCATGCGCTGAGCCAGAGCGGCAATCTGCGCGGCGTTCTCTGCCTTGGGCAGCGATACGCCCAACAGACCGGGAACCTCAAACAGCGAGCAGTCATCGGCGTGCCACTCGGTGTCGCTGCCATTGACGCGAACCCAGGCCTTGCCGCCAGCGTTCAGCCAGCTGCGAATAGACTCGCGGGCTTCACCCTTGCGCTCGGGGGTAACGGCATCCTCAAGGTCAAGAATCACCACATCGGCGCCTGCGGCGCAGGCTTTGTCAAAACGCTCTGGACGATCTCCAGGGACAAACAGGTACGAGCGGGCTGCCATGGCAGTTCTCCACGTTGATTGATTACAGGGATGAAAAGGTGAAGCGCAGCGGCGTCAGCCGGGATCGCCGCGCACCGAGGCTGTACCGGCGAAGCGCCAGAGCAGCAGGGCTATCAGCAGCATCAGTGCACCGAACAGCAGATAACCACTAGCCATGGATTGACTGAGGTGGGTCACGCCGGCGAATAGCGGCGGCCCCGCCACAACGCCGAAGTAGGTAAAAAACAACGTACCGCCGGTGTATTGCCCAGCCGAGCCAGCCGGAGCTAGACGAGCCACCTCAGCCAGGTACACACCGTTCCAACCGATGGCAGTGGCGCCAAACAGCATGCTGACCGCTACCACCAGGGCCATTGGCCAGCTCTGTGTGAACGCGGCCGTGAGCAGTGAAGAAATCGCCATCAAAAGGGCCAACAACGGCAGCAGTCGGCGTGGTTCCAGCCAGTGGTCTGCAACCCAGCCCCACAGCAGACGACCGACCACGCCAGCGCCCTGCGTGAGCGCGAGGATCACCCCGGCGCTGACCAGCGCCAGCCCGTAGTCTTCAGTCAGGTAGCTGACCAAATAAGTGGTCAGGCAAAGTTGCATCGCACCGAACAACAGCGAGCACAGTGCCAGGTTGCGCATGCGTGGCATGGCAAAGATCATCCGCAGCGGCTTGAACGGGTCGCGGCGCGCCTGACTGACTTGGGCATTGCGATCATCGTCGAGCCCTTCACGCACATATTGGGCAATCACTGCCATCAGCACGCAGGCCAGCGCCGCCACCAGCAGCGCTCCGCGCCAGCCCGCGACACCCACCAGACTCGGCACCAGCATGCCCGCCAGTACGCCACCGATTGGCACACCGGTTTGCTTCAAGGAAAACATGAGGCCCATCAGATGACGCGGCGTAGTGCGCGCCAGAATGTGCGAGCTGGCCGGCGTCACCGGACCATAGCCGGCCCCCAGCGCCAAAGCGCTCAACACCAGGCACCAGAGCTGACCGGCCGCCGCGATGGACAGACCGAGGCCGCACAGCAGCAGGCATACCTGGCTGATGCGGATGGCACCGTAACGCAGAATCCAGCTACCACTGAGTAGGCTGGAGACCATCGCCCCGAGGTAGATCAGCGCGACGAACAAGCCAATCAGGGCGATGCTCCCACCCAACTCGGGCAAGGCCACCGGCGCCAACACCGGCACGGTGAACGTGGCCATGGACACCAACGCCTGAATCGCCAGGGTGACCGCCAAGGCTGCGAAGCTGTTATTCACTGTTACTACCTTGCCAGATCAGGCGCTGGGCGATGGAATAGCTGAAGCGTTCGCCGGGATGCACGTTGACTGCCACTTCCAGCAATTCGTCGTTGCTACCGTAATACTTGCGCACGATATGCAGGCCCGGCGAACCCGTCTTGACCTGCAGAGCCTTTGCCGCCTCTGCATCCAGGTTCACCGCGCTGATGGTCTGGCGTACCTCTGCCATCTGCAGACCAAAACGCCGCTGCAGCAACTCGTAGATAGGCGTCTTGCCGTCACCGAAACCATCCAGTGCAGCGCCATAAGCACGCGGCACATAAACCTGCGTCCTGGCCAACGGCGCGCTGTCCCCCTCACGGTGACGCAGGCCAACAGCCATGATCCACGCCTGCCCCGGCTTGCATTCGAGCAATTCCGCCAACTCCTCATCGGCGCAGATCTCCTCGGCTGCGTTCAACTCCATACGCACGTCACGTACGTACTGATGCAGATCGGAAATACCTTCACTGGCCTGCACGTAGCGAGAAGCCACCTGGGTCGCCTTGACCCGAGTACCGACACCTTGCTGCTTGCTGATTAGCCCCAGCTCATTGAGCCGGCGAATCGCCTCCCGTACCGTGTGCCGGCTCACATTGAACTGCTTGCACAGTTCATGTTCGGTTGGCAGCAGACTGTTCAGTGGATAGCGCCCGCTCTTGATGGCGTCGACCAAGGCTTGCGCCAGCACCAGGTAGCGGGGCTGCCCACCGGACAGCAGGGAAGGTAATTCCTGATTCATCTTATCTCGCTCCAGCTTGCGTCTTGAGACCGGCGTCAGTACGCCGCAATGCGCCCAGTATCGACTGATTATGAGCACCCAAGCGAGGGGCAGGCTGGTTGGGGAGAAGCTCACCCGGGCAGCGAATTGGGCAAGCCAGCGTCTTGATCGTGCCGCGTACGGGATGCTCCACCTCGAAAATCAGTCCCTGCTCATGGGCAAACGGATTGTCCAGAGCCTGACTGACATCATTGACCGGCGCCGCCGGCACCTGCCCACCGAAATGCTTGAGCCAATAAGCCGTTGGCTGTTGCATGAGCACGGCATCGAGGTCGTCGGTCAACTGGTCGCGGTTGGCCAGGCGAGCCTTGAAGCTGCCATATTGCTCGTTGCTCGCCCATTCGGGCTTGTCGATCAACGCTGCCAGCACCGCCCAGAACTTCTCCTTGTTGCACATGATGAACATCCAACCATCCTGGGTCTTGTACAACTGGCTGGGGGTCAAAGAAGGATGTGCCGAACGCGGCGTGCGCTCGGTCTTCACACCTTCATTGAGATACCAGGTGCCCAGATAGTTGATGTTGTGCATGGCAACGTCGTACAAGCTGACGTCGACATCGCGACCGATACCCGTGGCACGCGCGCCAACCAGCGCCGAGACCAGCGCCAGGGCGGCCGTAGTGCCGGTCATCATGTCGATGATGGACAAGCCGAAGCGCGCAGGTGGTCCGCCCGGTTCGCCAGTCAGCGAGCAGTAGCCAGCCTCGGCCTGCATCAGGTAGTCGTAGCCTGGCCAGGCCTTGCGCGCGCCTTCACGGCCGTAAGCTGACAGGTGGCAGCAGACCAGTTTCGGGTTGTGCTGTTTGAGCTGTGCGTAAGTCAGCCCGAGCTTTTCTGGCAGGTCACCGCGCAGATTGTCATAGAGCGCATCGGCGGTTTTCAGCAGCTCGATCAGTTGCGCCTTCTCCTCGGGATTCTTGAGGTTGAGGGTGACGCTTTTCTTGTTACGGTTGAAGGACTGATAGAAATGGCTGTCGCCTTCCTCGAAGAAATACGGGCCGACATGACGCCCGATCTCGCCGCCATCGGCTGGGTTCTCGATCTTGATCACCTCGGCCCCCAGATCCGCCAGATGCTGGGTACCGAACGGGCCGGCGCCGTATTGCTCAACGGCAACGATGCGCACACCTTCCAAAGGCAGGCTCATACCGGATTCCTCTCGATCAGTTGCTTGGCGATGATGATGCGTTGCAGCTCGTTGGTGCCCTCACCAATAGTCAGCAGCGGTGCATCGCGATAAAGCCGTTCGACGTTGTATTCCTTCGAGTAGCCGTAACCGCCGTGAATACGCATGGACTCCATGGCATTTTCCACTGCAGCCTCGGTGGCCAAGTACTTGGCCATGCCGGCCTCCATGTCACAGCGTTCGCCCCTGTCGTAGGCCTTGGCCGCGGACTCGGTGAGCAACCGCGCAGCCTCTACACGGGTGGCCATTTCACCGAGCTTGAGCTGGATCGCCTGGTGCTCGCAGATCGGCTTGCCAAAGGTCTTGCGCACCTGCGAGTAGCTGACGGCCTCGTTCAGCGCAGCGCGCGCTACACCGACACCCCGGGCGGCGACATTAATGCGGCCCAGCTCCAGGCCCGACAGCACCTGCTTGAGGCCGACGCCCTCGACCCCACCAATCAGACAATCGACCGGCACCTTGAAGTTTTCGAACACCAGTTCGCAGGTATCGATGCCCTTGTAGCCAAGCTTCTCCAGCTTTCGGGCGACCTTGAAGCCCGGACCTTTTTCGGCGATCAGCCAGCTCATACCCTTGTGCCGTGGTTCGGCAGTCGGGTCAGTCTTCACCAGCAGGGCCACCACTCCGCCGTGCAGGCTGTTAGTGATCCAGGTCTTGGCACCGTTGACGACGTAGTGATCACCCTCACGCCGTGCGGTGGTGCGGATAGCCTGCAGGTCGGTACCCGCATCCGGCTCAGTGAAACCGACCGCACCGCGTAATTCACCACTGGCCATACGTGGCAGGAAACGCTGCTTCTGCTGCTCGGTGCCGTGGCGTTGAATCGCCGACGCCATGATCAGGTGTGAATTGATGATCCCGGACAACGACATCCAGGTGCAGGAGATACGCTCGACGATCTTTGCGTAGGTGGCGGTGGACAGGCCAAGGCCGCCGTACTCCGAATCAATGATGCAGCCGAACAGGCCCATGGCCTTCATCTTCTCGACCATCTCCTCCGGGTAAATGTCGTTTTTCTCCAACTCGTGGACGAAGGGCTTGGCTTCGGTTTCCAGAAAGCGATCCAGAGCGTCGAGGATCATGCTTTCCTGCTCGTCATATTCGTTCATCAAAGTGTCTCCCAATTGTTCTTGTAAGGGTCAGGCTGCGGAGGCCAGGGTGCGCGACAGCGCACGAGCGCTGCCGTTGTCGAGATTGAGTACGGCATCGAGAATTGCCTGGGCACGCTGTGGCGCGACGGCGGTCAGGGCGTTCTCGAGGAATTTGGCGACAATGTCGTCGCTGGACAGCGGACGATCGGCGGCTCCGCGATTGATCGCCTCGCGATGGCGCAGCTCGCGACCATCCTTGAGCGTGACGATCACCTCGCCGGAATAGTGGCGCGGGAAGCCGGAATCGGGGTCGACCTGATAGTGCACCTTATACATCAGCGCCAATGCCGCAGGGTCGGCGAAAGCCTCCGGCTCCAGATCCGGTAAGCCAAAGCGCCCACGCAACAAGCCACTGGCAATGGCGTAGTGCACGCTGAACTGCGCTTCGTAGCTGTTCGCTGGTTTGCGCTTGGCCACCTCCGGCTCGCAGACAATGCCAACGGTTTCATTGGGGACCAATGCAGTGATACGCACGATGTCTTCTGGACACACACCCTGGCCATGCAGGATCACTGCAGCATC
This sequence comes from Pseudomonas sp. o96-267, assembly GCF_003935465.1. Taxonomy (NCBI): domain Bacteria; kingdom Pseudomonadati; phylum Pseudomonadota; class Gammaproteobacteria; order Pseudomonadales; family Pseudomonadaceae; genus Pseudomonas; species Pseudomonas sp. o96-267. The sequence goes on along the minus strand of NZ_RHQP01000010.1, from coordinate 78,604 downwards.
GGCCACGCCGTGGGTGAAATGGCAGGCCGGCACCGGTTTAACCGCCACTTCGCCGACTTCCCAGACGCTACCTAGATCGGCTGTGGCCAAGGCGTAGTCACATTCAGCCTCACGCTCGCCCAAGTGGCTTTTGAACAGACCGAAGCGGCCTTCGTACACAGCCTTGGGCCCGGTAAATCCATGGCGCGCCAGGGTCGCAGCGGTCAGCCCGCCCACCGCGGCCCAACCCGGATGCATGCGCTTGGTCCAGGCACCATCCTCGAGAAACTCCAGGCTGCCGGAGGCCGTGCTCAGGGCAATGCCCTGGGTCATCGCCAATTGCGCGGCGGTTTGATTCTGCAACTTGCCAGCGATCAAAGCGCAGCCGAAGGTGCCGACCAGCCCGGTAGGGTGAAAACCGACCTGGTGAAACCCGCCTCTGGCCACGGCACCGACGCGGGTCGCCACCTCCATCCCGAGGATGTATGCGGTCAACAGGTCGCGCCCGCTGCTCTGGTATTTGGCGGCAATGCCCAGGGCTGCGGGAAAGCAACTGGCGGTGGCATGGATCACCCCACGCCCATGGGTGTCGTCATAGTCCAGGCCATGCACCAGCGTAGCGTTGAGCAGCATGGCATCGCGCAGCGATAGCTTGGCACCGAAACCGATTACGTCGCTGTCGCCCTCCCCCAGCTCTCGAGCCGCCGACAAGGTGCGCTGAGCGAACTCGTAACGGGTCGAGGCCAGAGCGATGCCCACTGCATCGAGAATCAGATGCTTGGCACGCTGGCGGGCAACCTCGGGGATCGACTCGTAGCGCAGCTCGGCAGCGAACTGCGCCAGGCTCAAGGCAATGTTTGTATCCGCGGAGGCATTCATTATTGTTGTCCTCAATTGACCAGCGTCAGAGAGATAGCCGGAATGAAGGTGATCAGCGCGAGGCCCAGAAGGCGCACGCCATAGAACGGCAGAACACCGCGCGCCACCTCATGCACCGGCTGCTTGGAGATACCGGCCATGACGAACAGGTTGAGGCCAATAGGTGGCGTCAGCGTGGCAATCTCGACGTTGGCCACCATGATCACGGCGAAGTGAATCGGATTGATGCCCAAGTGGGTGGCAATCGGAAACAGCAACGGCGCAGTAAGCACGATCAGGGCGATGCCATCGAGGAACATGCCCAGGATCAGCAAGATGATGTTGACCAGGATCAGGAACTGCCAAGGGCTCAACTCCATGGCCCCCACCAGCTCGACCAGACTGGCCGAAACCCCCATCCGGGCCAGGGCAAAGCCCACCAGGCTGCCCCCCATGACCACGGCAAAGATCATGGTGGTCTGCAGCAACGAATCACGCGCGGCCTCCCAGACACCGCCAAGCGTGACGCTGCGGTACACCAGCAAGCAGAGGATCGCTGCATAGGCCGCCGCGAATGCCGATACTTCGGTAGGAGTCAGGTAGCCGGTGTAGATGCTGCCCAGAATCAGCACCGGCATCATCAGTGCCGCACCTGCGCCGGGTAGCCGCCGACTGAAGGCCTTCCAATCGGCGCGCTGGACCTGGGCGCCATAGCCATTGCGCCGAGAGAAGAACATCACCGCAAGCATCAGCAGACAGGCTTCCATCAGCCCCGGCAGAACACCGGCGATGAACAATTGATCAACCGGCAGCCCGACGATAGAACCGATCAGGATGAACCCGAGAGAGGGTGGAATCATCAAGCCAAGGGTGCCGCCCACCGCAACAATGGCGGCAGAGAAACGTGGCGGATAGTTTTCCTTGGTCAGCCCGCCAACGGTCGAGGCACCGATAGCAGCAGCCGAACCCACGCTGGAACCAGAGACTGCTGCGAAGAACACACTCGCGATCATCGCCGTCAGCGCCAGACCGCCGCGTACGGCTTGCACCACACTCCCAACCAACTTGATCAGCAGATCAGCGATATTGCCGCGCATCATCAGGTTGCCGGCCAAAACGAACATCGGAATGGCCATCAGCGGATAGCTATTGACCGACTTGAAGGCGGTCTGGGCGATCACCGTGGTCGGCACACCGGCAACGAATAGAATAAGCCCGGTAGTGACAAGCCCCAGTGCCACGGCGACATGCGTGCCGATGGCGAGAAATGCCAACATCACCAGCAGAGCGGTAAACATCAACATAGTGACCTCCTAGAGCTTCGAGCCGTTGATCTCACCATTGCCAAACGGATCGCCACCCTTCAGGGCAGTGACCAGACAGCGCAGGTAGTAGGTGAGAAACAGCAGGGCACCAAGCGGCATCACGAGAAATAGAAACCACAGCGGCAGGTCGAGGTTGGACTCGGTCATCATGCCCATCGTGTAGTAACGATGAACCTGGGGCAGCGAGGCATAGAACAGCAAGCCGCAGAAGGCGATGCCCGCCAAGCTCGAGGCCACATGGCAGATAGACTTCAAGCGTGGGCTCAGGCGCTCCACCAGCAGCTCGGTGCGTATGTGATTGCCTGCATTACCTGCTACGCCAAGGGTCAAGAAGAATGCCCAGATCATCAGGTAACGCACACTCTCCTCGGCCCAGAACGCGCTGCTGTCGAAGGCAGCCCTGGAGATACCTTCAAACAGCATGATCGCCGTGGAGACGAGAAACATCACCGTAGCCACATTGAGCAGCACCTTGCGCTCGAAAAACTGCCAGAAGTTGCGTTCTGACTTGGCCTGCCGCAACGGCACCGCGGTCGTCTGCAGGCTCATCACAAGCACCTCTTCTCGATCGCATCCATGGCTGGCAGCACATCCGGATGCGCCTCGGCGAAGGTTTTCTTGCTCTTCTCGGCGATCTGCTCGTAAGCCTTGGTTTCTTCAGCGGTGGCCTGGGTAAAGGTCGCCCCACCTGCAACCATCTTGTCGATCAGCTTCTGATCCTCAACAACCACTTCCTTCCATTGTTTGGCACTGATCTCGTCCATGCTGCTGGTGATGGCGTCCTGCTCAGGCTCGCTCAACCCGTCGAACCAGGACTTGTCGACGACAACCGCATAGGTGGTCAACGAAAAGCTCGGTACGTAGTAGGCATACTTGCCGGTCTGCCCGATCATTTCGGCCCAGCCGCCGGCAGAGGTGAATACGCCATCAATGGCGCCCTGCCCCAATGCCGTGCTCATTTCCGAGGCCGGCATCGACACCGGGCTAGCCGCAAGACCGCGAATGGTGTCAAGGAACACCCGGCCGCCGATGACGCGAATCTTCGTACCCTTGAAATCGGCCATCTGCCGCACATCACGCTTACTCATGATGAAAAACAGATCGGCCGCCCGCAGCAGGCCCAGTATCTTCAGCTGACGAGGCTCCACATAGGACGACATCAGCTCGGTCAGCCCCTTGGCGTAGCACTGATTGTTCATCAGCTCATCAGTGAGGGTGAACGGCAGGTTGATAGCGCCCAGGCGTGGGTCGATGGTCTCGATGCGTACCGATACAGGCCATACCATCTGCACGGCCCCTGTACCGAGTGCGGCCAGCGCATCCTGATCGTTGTATAGCTGAGACGCGGGGAACACCTTGACGTCGATCTCGCCACTGGTGCGCTCGCCCACCCGCTCAGCGAACTCATTCATGTAGCCGGTTTTCCAGTGACTGGCAGCCACCTCATTAGGCAGCACCAACTCGGCGGCGATGCTGGCGGAAGACAGTGTCGCGAAGGTACAGGTTGCGGCGCAGGCCGCGATGACGCGCTTTAGCATGGACATGGTATTTCCTCGTATTTGTTCTTGTTGAGGAACGGCAGTACAGCATTAGCGAAGTGAGCTTGTTTGCCGGTCTATTGAGCTAGAGCCGCACAAGGTGAAAACGTGGGAAACCAGGCAAGTCGCGAGCGACTTAACAACTCCGTTTTCAACACCCTGTGGCGGATGCGCAGCAAATCGGTGTCAGTAGTTGGCGGCCTCGTCGAGGGTATTGCCCTCTCTCTTCTGGATCAGCACATTGCGCTCAAAGGTCATGAACACCGTACCGTCGGCCTTGGTGCCGGTGGTTTTGACGCTGATGATCCCCTGGTTTGGTCGCGACTTGGACTCACGTTTGTCGAGCACTTCGGACATCGCATAGATGGTGTCGCCAGGGAATACCGGTGCAGTCAGGCGGATATCGCTCCAACCCAGGTTGGCAATGGCCTTGCCGCTGACATCCGGCACCGTCATGCCCAGCACGATGGCCACCGTCAGACCGCTATTGACCAAAGGCTTGCCGAACTCGCTCTTCGCCGCATAAGCCGCATCGCAATGCATCGGGTGCAGGTTCATGGTCAACAGGGAAAACTGGATGTTGTCGGTTTCGGTGATGGTTCGCCCCGGACGATGCTCATAGATGTCGCCGACTTCGAAATCCTCGAAGTAGCGACCGATCTGTCCGCGGTAGCGCTGCGCACCAATCTGCTTGACGCTCATAAGTGGAACTCCTTCTTGTTGTTTGGCGATTCGAGATCGCATGGTTATCAGGTTGTCCGGACAACAGGATAGGAGACGAAAAATATTCCTGTCAAGCGCCTGCCTGCCAGATAAATGCCTATCGTTGTTCGATTGCTATGGCCACCGGGTATCAGCGCCGCGCAATCTCAGGCCCTGACCAAGGTTTCCAAAGCCGTCGCATCGCTCCAACTGAGCAGCTTGCTGAAAAAGGACTACATCGAGCGATTGCTCGATAGCGGGCGCAGCACGAGCACCGGGGCCGAGATCAACAGCCTCTGGTCGTAAGACCATGGTCGCGATCTCTTGAGTGATTGAAAGCAATTAGCCATTATCCAGATCAGTGCCAGGCAATTGGATTTCGGTACGCCTGCTCGCTCGTACAACGAGTGCCACCCAAGCGGCTTTGCTCACGGAAGAAAATATGGACGTCGGCCTCATTCTTCGCCCGCTTATAGACAGCCTGTTCTGGCTGATCCCGGCAGTACTGCTGATCGGCCTGCTCAAATCGCCCTGGGCCAAGGGGCAGATCGGTGAACTGCTGGTACGCCTGTTCGCCCACTGGCAGCTGGATAAGCAGACCTATCGCCGCCTGCACAACGTCACCCTGAACACGCCAGACGGCACCACGCAGATCGACCACGTATTTCTCTCGCCCTACGGCATCTTCGTGCTCGAAACGAAGAACATGAGCGGCTGGATCTTCGGCAGCGAGAAACAGGCGCAGTGGACGCAGAAGTTTCCCAAACGCAGCATCAAATTCCAGAACCCGCTGCGGCAGAACTACAAGCACCTCAAAGCCCTGGAAGCCACCCTTGGCGTTAACCCCGAGCACCTGCACTCGGTCATCACCTTTGTCGGCGGCAGCACCTTCAAGACCGAAGTGCCGGCCAACGTGACCCAAGGCATCGGCTTTATCCGCTATATCCAGTCATTCCAGCAGGCGGTATTCAGCGAGGCTGAGGTCGACGCCATGCTGCACACCCTGCAAACCGGCCGCCGCGCACCGACCCTCGCCACACATCGCGAACATGTGCAGAACCTTAAGCGCCGGAGTGATCCGACAGCCGAGCGGCAATGCCCAAAATGCGGTAATGCGCTGCTGATTCGTACTGTGAAATCGGGTGCGAAGGCGGGGCAGCAGTTCTGGGGTTGCTCAGCGTTTCCCAAGTGCAGAACGATGCAAAGCTTATAGATACAAGGGGCAGCGAAGAATCGTGCTCTGCCCCCCAAATACCTTAATCGTCGTAGCAGTCCGACAGCCGAGCGGAGTTACCCCAAACGCAAGGACTCCGCTCCTTGGAGCATACGCTCAAAATAATTAACGAATAGCGAGAACTTAATGTTAAGAATCCCCACACGAATCAAAACGCTTCTTGAGAAAAATCCAGGTCTACAAGGGCTTGTATTATCGAGCATATCCAACCTAGACGCATGGATCAGTGATAACAAGACCGTATTTTTCCCAGAATACACTGATCACGGATTCACACACCTAAACGAAGTACTACTAACTGCAGACAGTATAATTACCGACGAAAGCTGGCCACACTTAACCCCTCAAGACTCAGCAGCGATGATTATGTCTGTCCTCCTCCATGATTGCGCAATGCACATCTCCGAGGATGGATTCTATAGCCTAATCCAAGGTACTTACCCATCAGTGAATTCGCGCTATATAGAAGAAGAGCCCAAATGGAGCACTCTTTGGTCCGAATTCACAGCAGAAGCAAAGAGATTTCACGCCAAAAAACTGATAGAACTTTTTGGAGACGACAACCCGGTTCGAGACATTCCCCAAAGTAAAATAGACCTAAGTGGCCGAGACAAATTATTGATTGGCGAGTTTATTAGACGACATCATGCACGGCTTGCACATGAAATTGCCTTCAACGGCGTCCCAGGATGCAATGGCAACGTAATAAAACTACCTGAAGAACCAGAGACTGGCTTCCTAGATTTATGTGGCTTCATAGCTCGCAGCCACAACATGAGCCTCCGCAGCGCTACTGACAAACTTGAAAATAACAAAAAACAAGTCCACCTCAACACTCACACGCCTTTCGTTATGCTGGTGCTTCGCATCTCAGACTACATCCAGATCCATTCCGAGAGAGCTCCCAAGAAGCTCTTAAGCATCAAAGGGCTGGTTAGCCCAATATCAACTGGCGAGTGGAAAAAGCATGATGCCGTAATTGAAATAAACCAAGCCCACACCGACCCTGAAGCCATATATATCGACGCCGAACCTAGTGACGCCATAACATTTAAATCACTGACAGCTTTATTTTCAGGCATCCAGCAAGAACTAGATATGTCCTGGTCTGTCCTAGGAGAAATATATGGAAGATATGAACCGCTATGTGAGCTTGGAATAACCATTCGCCGAATCAGGTCATCCCTTGATGACATCAACGCCTTCACGGCCAGCAAAAAACCTAAATACATACCTAAGGTACTTACGTTCAGAACGGCCGATGCGGAAATGATGGAACTACTGATAGTCCCACTTTACGGAAACAACCCTGAAGTAGGCATTAGAGAGCTAATGCAAAACTCAATAGACGCCTGCGTCGAATTAAAAGACCTAGTTATAAAGCAACAGGCTAAGCTAGACCCCAACATAACAGAAGATGTGACCATCACTCTATACGACAGAGGTGAAAATGGAGGAGAGCTGGTCATAGCAGACAGCGGAATAGGAATGACACTAGATGTTGTTGAGAATTTCTTCCTAAATATAGGCGCTTCTTTTAGAAATAGCGATCGCTGGAAAAAAGATCATGAAACTCAGGGACGCTCAAATGTTTACCGCACTGGGCGCTTTGGAATTGGGCTTCTAGCTGCCTACTTACTAGGCGACGAAATCAAAGTTGAGACAAGGCATATCAATGCCAACTCTAATTCTGGCCTAAAATTTAACTGCAAAAAAGGCAGCAACTCCATTGTAGTATCTAACATCGAAAAGAATTACGGAACAACAATATCTATATCCTTATCAGAGACAACCACAAAATATTTATGTAAACATCAAGACAAATGGGATTGGTTTTGCCTCGAAAGCCCGGTAGTTACAAGAAAAATCGTAACCGATAAAGAGCACACACTCCCCCAATCAAGAACCGTCCCTGGAATTGATAGTCTTCTGGACGCAAGTGATTGGCATCGCACAGCTGCACCTGGTTTTGATGACGTCATATGGACATATTCTCCGATATCAAATAGACCCATACGATACCTGCCAAATATAAGTCTAATCTGTAATGGAATCGTAATAACTGACCGCATGTCTTTAAACATGCTCTACGTCTCCGAAGATTTGGATCTGATAGATGTATCACTTCCTTCCGTGGTTGTATTCGACCAAGATGGGCGCTTACCGATAAATTTAGAGCGCACAAATCTTGTTGGGAGAGAACTCCCATTCACCAAAGAGCTAACAAACGACCTTGCACTTTTATTAGCCAAAAATATCAATCAATATATAGAAACCATTACAAACAACAACACCCAAGAAACCTTAAGCAGAATCCTTGACATGACAATGCCAGGACTCGGAAGACACTACAGCCACAATGAAGGCATTTCCAGACTTCTAGTTTGCGGGGACTCTTTACTTCCTGTCGATCTAGACCTTTTAGAGCAAGCGCAGATAAATAGCATTTTTATAGACGCCTCAAATCTAGCTAGAGGACAAGGAGCTTGGACATCTGAAGAGTTCCAAAGAATATGCACCAACTACTGGCTCGTAGACAGATTAGATAGCACCAAAGGCGGAAGATCCTCTTGGGTTAGAAAGTTTTTTGAAATAAATGAAGACCGCACAAAACTAGCGAACCTCCCCATATGCGGACGTAGGATTCTAATAAACAAACAAGACAAGGACATTATAGTATCCCCCGGGTATGTACCTAAAACATTCTGGAACCGCCTAACCATCGAATGGGAGAGCGATCAATGGGGCTTGTATAGCATAGGAAACGTCCCGGCATTCGAATGTGACCTCAATACAATCTGCAACCAACTAAAAGCTTCCTCATCCCTTGGATTCTCAATTATCTATTTGGACTGGACATCTCGCTCACAAGCTCGAGAAAAAGACAGCATATCCCCATTTGCTAAAGCATGGTTAAAAACCAACAACGAAGAGCCTCTCAAGAAAATATCTTCCAGCAAAATATTCAACTAAACGCGAGCACCTTATCACGGCAACCCAACAAAATCTGCTAAGGCTTTCCTATCAGACGGCCTTAGCAAATATTTAAAGATATCTAACCGAAAAGTCCGAAATACAATTAAAAGGAAAAAGGGAAAGATTTATTTCCTTTGTGGTACGCCGTTCTGGATTTGCCAGAGAAACAATCGGGGACAGACCACGATTACGTCAGGCTGAAATGCGACTCCAGATGACGGATTCGCTAGCATAAACCGGTGCATGAACAGATCAGCGCCCACCTGATCGCAGCCATCAGCATGGCAGGTATGAAGTAGCCCGTTGCGGGCACCTGCCATGTAAATGCCACATTTTCCCCTGAACCTTTGCCCTTATTGCCCGGTCGGCTTTAAGTACCGTCGCGCTCCGCGGCGCCAGCAAAGGATGCGTGTTATGCGAGACCGCACCAGCAGGATCGCCGTTTCACCGCCGCACCTCGAACAGCTATGGCAGCGTTACCAGCGGGTGCGCGCCGCCAGCGAGCGGCTTTGTGAGCCGCTGGAGGCTGAAGATTATGTGATCCAGAGCATGGCGGACGTCAGCCCGCCGAAATGGCATCTGGCGCATGTCACCTGGTTCTTCGAGGCTTTCGTACTGCAGCCCTTTCTGCCGGGTCATCGCCCGCTGGATGAGCGCTACGACCATCTGTTCAATTCCTACTACAAGACTCACGGCACGCCCTTCGAGCGCGCGCGGCGCGGGTTGTTGTCGCGGCCGACGGTAAGCGAGGTGTACGCCTATCGCAGCCATGTCGACCTGGCCATGGCGCAGTTGCTGCAGTCAGGTAGTGAACCTGCCAACGAGGTGCTGCAACGGGTCGAGCTGGGGCTGGAGCACGAGCATCAGCATCAGGAGCTGCTGCTGATGGATATCAAGCACATCCTGGCGCAGAACCCGTTGCGACCGGTTTACCGGCATGACCTCAAGCCAGGCGGCGCTGACGCAAGCGAGCTGCGCTGGATTCAGTTCCCCGCCGGGCTGCGGCATGTCGGCCATGCCGGCGATGGCTTTGCCTTCGACTGCGAGCGGCCGCGCCATCGGGTGTTCGTTGAGGCCTTCCAACTGGCCAGCCGGCCGGTGAGCAATGGTGAGTATCTGCAGTTCATCCGTGATGGCGGTTATCGCAGCACGGCGTTGTGGCTGGCGGACGGTTGGGACCATATCCAGCGCGCAGGCTGGCAGGCACCGCTGTACTGGTTGCGCGAGGGCGACGACTGGCTGGAGCTGACTCTGGGCGGGCCGCGCGAGCTGGATCTGCATGCGCCGGTCTGCCACCTGAGCTACTTCGAGGCCGAGGCTTTCGCCACCTGGGCGCAGGCGCGTTTGCCGCGCGAAGAGGAATGGGAGGTGGCCGCGCAGGACGAACCGCTGTGGGGCAATTTCGTCGAGAACGATCACCTGCAGCCGGTGGCTGCGGGCGCGGGCGATGGCCTGCAGCAGCTCTATGGCGATGTCTGGGAATGGACGGCCAGTGCCTATCGGCCCTACCCCGGCTTTCGCCCGCTGGGCGGCAGTCTGGGTGAGTACAACGGCAAGTTCATGTCCGGGCAGATGGTGTTGCGTGGCGGCAGCTGCGCCACGCCTGAAGACCACGTGCGCCCCACCTATCGCAACTTCTTCTACCCCACCATGCGCTGGCAGTTCTCCGGCCTGCGCCTGGCCAAGGAGCTCTGAGCATGGCATTGGCAATCCGTACCCACGAACAATCCCTGAGCCCGGAACAGGAAAGCCTGCGCGAAGAAGCGCTGCGCGGCTTCGCGGCCAGCCCGAAGACGATGTCACCGAAGTTCTTTTACGATCATCGCGGCTCGCAGCTGTTCGAGCTGATCTGCCAGCAACCGGAGTACTACCCGACGCGCACCGAGGAAACCATCCTGCGCCTGGCGGCCAACGATATCGCCGAGCTGGCCGGGCGCAACGCCAGCCTGGTGGAGCTGGGCAGCGGTGCTAGCCGCAAGATTCGCCTGCTGCTCGAAGCCCTGCGCCCGACGCGTTATCTGGGCATCGATATTTCCCGCGAGTTTCTGGATATCTGCACCCGCCGTCTGGCCGCCGACTATCGCTGGCTCGACGTGCACGCCCTGTGCGCTGACTTCAGCCAGCCGCTGAAATTGCCCGCTGAGGCGCTGGGGCAACGCCCGCTGGCGTTCTTCCCTGGCTCCAGCATCGGCAATTTCGATCCGGATGAAGCCCGCGCCTTTTTGCGCAACCTGCATCAGGCATTGCCGGCTGGCAGTGGCTTGCTGATCGGCGTGGATCTGGTCAAGGACCGCCAGGTGCTGGAGCGCGCCTACAACGACCAGGCCGGGGTGACTGCACTGTTCAACCTCAACCTGCTCGAGCGCATCCGCAACGAGCTGCACAGCGATATCGACCCGCGCCGCTTCCAGCACCGGGCCTTCTACAACGAAGCCGAGTCACGCATCGAGATGCATCTGGTCAGCCGCCAGGCGCAGCGAGTGCGCATCGAGGATCGCGTGTTCGACTTCGCCGCCGGGGAAACCCTGCATACGGAGAATTCCTACAAGTACACGCCGAGTGGCTTTCGTGAGTTGGCGGGGGAATGCGGGTTCGCCTCGGTGGCCATGTGGCGCGACCCGGCGCAGTTGTTCAGCGTGCATTTTTTGCGGCGGGAGTGAGGGGATTCGGGGCGGTGAAAGAATTGGCAAGATTGTGGCACCACCTTCTCCCTCTCCCCCACCCCCTCTCCCATAAATGGGAGAGGGGAGCCGATCACCAGGCCTTAACGTCCGCAGCATTTCGCATCACGGATGTGCTCCTGCGAATCAACTGAGGCAAGTCGCTCGGCTTAGCCCTCAACGTTTGGCGATGATGTACACGGCGTGCACGATGCCGGGGATGTAGCCAAGCAGGGTGAGCAGGATGTTCAGCCAGAAGGCGCCGCCAAAACCGACCTGGAGAAACACGCCCAGCGGCGGCAGCAGGATGGCGATGAGGATACGAATAAGGTCCATGCGGTACTCCTTTACATTCCATAACTGGGTACATGAATAGACTCTGAGCAGCGCCTGGCAGTTCAGTCGCGGCGAGCAAGTCAGCGGCAATACTGAGAACCAGACGCTGGCGTCGCCAGGGATATGACTTTAGTCTGGCGCCAAGATGGAAGCGCCCCACATGCCTGAACAATCACAACAAGAACGCATCATCGTCGCCGACGACCACCCGGTTTTCCGCGACGGCCTGTGTCGTATCGCCCAGCGCGTCTTCCCTATGGCGTGCATTCTCGAAGCCGGTGACATGGATGAAGTGCTGAGCCTGGCGCAAGCCAGCACGGCGCCAAGCCTGTTCATGCTCGACCTGCTGTTCCCCGGTCAATCACCGCAGGCTATCAGTGCGTTGCGCCAGACCTTTGCGCGTAGCTCGATCGTGATCGTGTCGATGGTCGACAACCGCGAGTTGATCGATGAAGTGATGAACGCAGGGGCGGACGGCTTCATCGGCAAGGCGACACCGCCGGATGAAATCGCCGATGCGTTACTGGCCGTGCGCGCCGGCGAGTTCGTCCTGACCTTAGGCCCGTCCGGCGTGCCGGCCTTCGCCGAGGACCGTCATCTGCTGGAGCAGCTGACGCCGCGTCAGCAGGAGGTCTTGCTGCTGGTGGTGCGCGGCCTGTCGAACAAGGAAATCGCCCGCGAGCTGGCGATCTCGCCCTTTACCGTACGCATCCACGTGTCCTCGCTGCTGCGCACGCTGGATGTCAGCACCCGCGCAGCGGCCGCCGCCAAGGGTGCCAAAGCCGGGCTGGTGTGAACATCAGGCGGCCTTGAGCTTGAGTTTCAAGGCCACCAACAGCGACCGCAGCTCGGCGGGCTGTACCGGTTTCGACAGGATCGGGATATCGCTGTCACCCACCTGCTCCTGCACGCGGCGCACATCGTGCCCGGTCATGATGATCGCAGGCACCTTACGCCCACTGCTGCGCCGCACGTGCTGGATGCAGTCGGCGCCCGAAGCCTCGGTGCCGAGGTCGAAATCCGTCACCACCAGATCGAAATGCGCAGAGGCGTCGGGCAGCGTGCTGAAGGTGGCAACTTCGCAGCCCCATTTCTGCAGCAAGGTGGCGGTGGCCAGCAGCACGTTCTGGTCATCCTCGATCAGGCACACACGCAAGCCATCGAGCATGCGCGGCGCCTGCAGGGTGCTGCGTTTGGCGGAGGACGGCTCGCTCGGCGCCTCAACGCGTTGCAGGCCGTCGATGACCGCCCGCGTACCGCGCTTCTCCACGGAGCGAATGCTGACGCGCATGTCCATCAGCGTGCCCAGGCGTCTGACGATGGCCAGGCCCAGGCCCATTCCCTCGACGTCGCTGTCGCGCTGCTGACGCACGCGGTAGAACTCCTCGAAGACGCTGTCGAGATGGCCGGCGGCGATGCCGCGCCCCTTGTCGTAGACCTCGATGGCGACGCCCGGGCCACGACGCCGGCAGGCGATCAACAGCGGTTTGCCCGGCGCATATTTCAGGGCATTGGACAGCAGGTTCTGCAGCATGGTGGTGAGCAGCACCGGGTCAGCACGCACATACAGCGGCGGGCAGCGCAGGCGCATCTCGACGCCGGCCCAGCGCGCCGCTTCGGCATTCTGCTGGATGAGCTGCTGCAGCAGGCTGCGTAGCTCCAGCGACTCCAGTTGCGGCACCACCTTGCCGCTATCGAGCGAGTACATATCGAGAATGGTGCGGAACAGGCGTGCGACGCTGTGCAGCGATTTGTCGATGTTCTCCACCAGGCGCCGCTGCTCGGTGCCCAGGCTGCTGTCGCGCAGGCAGGCGGTGAACAGGCTGATGGAATGAATGGGTTGTCGCAGGTCGTGGCTAGCCTGGGCGAGAAACTGCGATTTGGCGCGGTTGGCGGCCTGCTCGGCCTCGGCCGCCTGGCGCGAGCGTTTGAGCAGGACATGCATATAGGTCGGCGCCATCAGGGTGGTGAGCAGCAGCGTGACGATCAGGTAGGGCTGGGACTGCCAGTACGTCGACAGGCTGGCGACCAGCGTCAGCGACAGCAACGCCATCAGGGTGGCCAGCAGCAAGTAGCCCGAACCGTAGCGCAAACCATAGCCGATGGTGATCCACAGCAGAATCGCGTAGACCGGCAGCATGGCCGTGCCGCCGCATGTCAGGACCACCGTGATACCGGCATAGTCGGTGAGCATGGTGATCAGCCGACGCCCACGATAGTTGCCAGGACGCCGCCTGATGTCGAACCAGATCAGCGTGGCGACAACGCTGAAGACGCACTCCAGAACGAAGATCTTCCATACCAGCGCCGGGTTGATCAGCGAGAAATAGTAGAGGATCACGATGTAGCAGGCCGCGACCGACATGAAGATCAGCCGCACCCCGGCCTGGGCGCGTTCGGTGTCGTAAGCGGTGGTAGCGGTCCCGGACATGACGTTTCCCTGCTGATTACAGCTCATGTTGTGCTGCCGGCACCTTAGGCCGGAGCCTGCAGCCGGCGCAAGGAACTGGTTGGCAGGCACAGCGACACTAGTACACCCGCACTATTTCGCACGGTCCCACCCCTTCCTAAAATCCGGGCAACGCCTCGGCACTGGGTCGAGGACCGGTCATTGAAGGGAATGTCTGATGAACATCAAAGGAACCCTGGGAGCCCTCATGAGCGCTGCCGTGCTGGCCTCGCTGAGCGGATGCCTGGCGCAGAACACGCAAACCCAGGGGCTGCAGAACACTCAGCTGGCTAACGATCCATGCGCGCCGAGCGCCACCAGCAACCTGATCGCCACCGGACGCAGCCTGTTGGATATGGCCAATACCGTGCTGGAAACTCAGCAGAGCTTCAATGGCAACTCGGCGACCTATGCGAAACGCATGGAAGTGGCGGAGAACGCGCAGAAGGTCAACCAGGGCAACAACGTGCTGAACAACATTGAAAACCTGGCCGGTGCCGGCCAGCAGCCCTGCGCGCCAGCCGCACCGGCCAGCGCAGCACGCTAGCTGGCACTCACAGCCGAACGTCGAATTTGTCCAGTAGCAGCTCGGTCGGTATGTCGCTGCTGACCAGTTGATTGCGGCCGCGCTGCTTGCCGCTGTACAGGCGGCGGTCAGCGGCACGGTAAAGCTCGGCGGCGCTGCGACCGTCTCTGGGCCAGGTGGCCAGACCAAAGGTGGCGGACAGCGTGATCTGCTCGCCGTCGTATTCCAGCGGCTGTTCGGCAATCTGCTTGCGCAACTTATCCACCAGCGGGTCAGCGCCGGTGTTGTCGGTGTGACTGAGCAGCAGGCCGAACTCTTCCCCACCCAGGCGACCGAGGAAGTCGGTCACGCGCAGACGCTGCTGGAGTATCTGGCAGATGTGTTGCAGCGCCATATCACCCGCCTCGTGTCCCCATTGGTCGTTGACCTGCTTGAAGTGGTCGACATCGAGCAGCACCAGAACCAGATGCCCGCTACTGCGTTCAGCCTCCTGAATGCTGCGTTGCAGCGCGTGCTGAAAGCTGCCGCGGCTGGCCACGCCGGTCAGCGAATCGGTCTGCGCCAGGCGCTCCAGCTCCTCGTAGGCCTGCATGCGCAAGCCGTCGTAGATGTGCACGAACACCAGGATCAGCACGCCGCACAGGGCGGCGTTGCCCAGGTCGATCAGGCCGCGGGTGTCCAGGGTCAGGTGATTGTCGGCGAAGTACAGCAAAAGCCCGGCGAGCATGAACGGCGCGGTGAGCAGGAAGGCGCGCTGCTTGCCCAGCAGCAGGTAAGCCAGCAGCGGGATCATGTACAGCCAGACGAATGCCGCTGATGAGGCATCCGGCATGACGATGATGTAGAGGATGAAGCAGAAGGTCGGGATCAGGTACAGGTAGATCCACAGGTACAGATGGCGGGCGCGTTCGATGCGCCAGGCGCCGAACAGCAGCAAGGCGGTGCACAGCACTTCGAGGATGGCGAAGGGATAGTTGCCGGCCAGGGCCTGCAGCACGGCAAAGCCGCCCAGGGTCAGGCCGGTGGCGAGCAGGATGGTGCGCATCAGCGCACGCTTGCCTGATTCGCGCAGCCCTTCGCAGTGCCCCGCGCCTACGTCCCTGTGATCGTTATAGTTGCCGTCGCCCATTTTATTGCCCAGCGCCGCCGCCCTCAGCGGTACGCAGCCCCCCGCTGCGCACCATCAGGCAACTATAGACGGCCTTGCCTGTTTTACACCGCATAACCCAGCACACGCGGCAGCCACAGGGCGATTTCCGGGAAGATCGCCACCAACAGCAGGGCACTGGACATCACCACGACGAACAGCGCGGCCCAGCCGACGGTTTGTTCCAGGCGTATCTTGGCGACCTCGGCCGTGACCATCAGGTTGATCGCCACCGGTGGGGTGAACTGGCCGATGGCGATGTTCATCGCCAGCAGGATGCCGAACCACACCGGGTTCCAGCCGAAGTGCTGCATGACCGGAATCAGGATCGGCATCAGGATCAGGTAGATGGAGATGGCGTCGAGCAGCATGCCGGCCAGCAGCACCGCGAGCATCACCAGCGCCAGCAACACCCAGCCGTTATCCGACAGCGAGATCAGCCATTCGGCCATATGACGGAAGGTGCCGAGCATGGTGCCGGCCCAGGCGAAGATGCCGGCCAGGGCGATGATCAGCATGACCACGCCGGAAATCACCCCCGCCTCACCGCACAGGCGCCAGAGGCTGCGCCAGTCCAGCTCGCGGGTGACGAACAGGCCGACCAGCACGCCATAGGCCACGCCGACCACAGCGGCTTCCGTGGGAGTGAACAGGCCGCTGCGCAGGCCGCCGAGGATCAGTATCGGAGCGAACAGCGCCGGCAGCGCCTGCTTGAAGCTCTCACCCAGCGGCGGGCGCTCGCCCTGCTCCGGGGACTCCCAACCATAGCGGCGCGACAGCAGCCAGGCCGGTAGCAACAGCACCAGGCCGGCGAGAATGCCGGGGAACAGGCCGGCGGCAAACAACGCGCGCAGGTCCACGCCCGGCACCACGATGGAGTAGAGAATCAGCGCGATGGACGGCGGAATCAGGATCGCCGTCGAAGCCGAAGCGGCGATCAGCGTGGCGGAGAACGGCTTGGGGTAGCCCGCCTTGGTCATGCTCGGCAGCATCACCATGGCCACGGCAGCGGCATCGGCCGGGCCGGAGCCGCTCATGCCGCCCATGATCAGGCAGACCAGCACCGCGACCATGGCCAGGCCACCGTGACGCGGCCCGATCAGCGCCTGGGCGAAGCGCACCAATCTGAGTGCTACGCCGGCTTTCTCGAACACCAGACCGGTGAGGATAAACAGCGGGATGGCGATCAGCGGGTACTTGGCGACGCCGTTGTAGGTGTTGGTGCCGAGGGTCGCGAGCATGTCCGGCGACAGGCCGGCGATGATGCCTATGGCGCCGGACAGGCCGAGGGCGAAGGCCACCGGCACACCGAGCGCGAGCAGCACGATGAAGCTGAAGATCAGCCAGAGATCAGGGCTCATCGCTGATTCTCCCGCGCAGGCGATCCAGGGTGACCTGGGTCAGGCGTACGAACACCAGCAGCGCCAGAATCGGTAGCCAGATCACGTACCACCAGTTGGGCAGGCCCAAACCTGGCGACTCGGAATCCCACTGGAATTCCTCCCAGGCAAATTGACCGCCGTACCAGCAGACCAGCCCCAGCACCAGCGCACCAGCCAGCCACTGCAGCAGGATCAACGGCGTGCGCAGGCGCGGGAACAGGCGCTCGAGCAGGCCGATACGAATATGTCGGTTGCTGCGCATGGCCACCGAAGCACCGGCGAAGGTGAGGATGACCAGCAGGAACACCGAGATTTCCTCGGTGAAGGCAAAGGAGGCATCGGTGAAATAACGCACCACGACGTTGGCCAGGCTGATCAGGCTGATGATCACCAGGGCCAGGGTGGCGAGCACGCGCTCCAGCGGCGCGTCGACTTGCTTGCTCATAAAAACCTCGAATGACCGACTTGGCGTTGTTCAGCGCAAGTGCCGCTGGCCCTCTCCCCCAGCCCCTCTCCCATAAATGGGAGAGGGGAGCTGATGGGTGTATTGCGACAGACTTGCAGCATCACGCCCCGAAACCCTTGGGCTTCCGGTCAGATAAAACGAATCAGGGCTGGGCCACGGCCTTGCGTGCGGCGTCCATCAGCTTATCGCCGATACGTGGCGCCCATTTTTCATGCACGCTGGTAGTGGCTTCGACGAAGGCGGCACGCTCGGCGTCGCTCAGCTCGATCACTTCCACACCGCGCTCACGTACGTCGACCAGACGCTGCGCCTGGGCGCCGCGCGACAGTTCGATCTCCCACTTGCCAGCGTCGATGGCGGCCTGGCTGAGTAGCTCGCGATCTTCCTCGGGCAGGGATTGCCATACGCGCTGGTTGACGGCGAACACCAGCGGGTCGGCCATGTAGTCCCACAGGGTCAGATACTTCTGGCCGACCTGGTCGACACGCGCCACGTCGAAGACCGACAGCGGGTTCTCCTGACCGTCCACCGCGCCGGTGGTCAGCGCCGGCTTGGCGTCGGCCCAGCTCATTTGCGTGGGGTTGGCGCCGAGGGCGTTGAAGGTGTCCTGGAACAACGGCGAACCGACCACACGAATCTTCAGGCCAGCCATGTCAGCCGGGCTGCGCACCGGCTTGGCCGAGTTGGACAGTTGGCGGAAGCCGTTCTCGCCCCAGGCCAGCGGCACGATGCCGCGCTGCTCGATGGCGGCGAAAGCCAGCTTGCCAGCCTCACCCTGGGTGATGGCGTCGAGGTCGGCGTCGTTCTTCATCAAGAACGGCAGGGAGAACAGGTTGAGTTCCGGCACCTGCGGCGACCAGTTGATGGTCGAGCCCACGGCCATGTCGATCAGGCCGGAGCGCATGGCGGAAAATTCCTTGGTCTGGTCGCCAGCGACCAGTTGCGCATTGGGATATACGCGCAGCGTGATGCGCCCTTCGGAGCGCTCGTTGACCAGATCGGCCCACTTCTGCGCGGCCTGCCCCCAGGGGAAGGCGTCCGAAAGTACGGTGGAAACGGAGTATTCACGCGAGTGCGCGGTGGCGCACAGGGCGGTCAGCGCAGCGCCAGCGGCGAGCGCGGAGAAGAGTCGCTTGAGTTTCATCGGGGCGTCCTTGTATGGATCTTGGTCATTGTCGTTGTGGCACCGGCAAAGCGGTGCGGATCCAGCGGCGAGCGGGTGGCTCGCCTGGCGCGCCTGGTCGGCACGCAAAAGGGACACGGCAGGTGTCACGACTGCCGGGCAGGCCTTGTGGGCGATCGGCAGGTGCCGGCGGGTTACGCGCAGCCGCCCAACTATTCCAGAAGCGCGCGGCGAATGCCATTGTCTGATGACTGTTGACGTTGCCCGGCCTGACCGGCGCTGCCCATAATCACCGGCATCTCACTCCGGACACTCGCCCATGGCCATCTCCCGCGACGACCTCGACCAACATGGCCTGATCATCGGCGTGTCGCCCGAACGCTTTCGCGCGGTGGCCATGCCGCTGCTGTTCGATCACCTCGACGCGCAATGCGAGGGCACCATCGCGGTCAATCGCCAGGCGCGTATCGTCTGGATCAACGACAAGTACGCGCAGAAGGGCGGCATCGCCGATGCGCGCACGGCGCTGGGCAAGGAAATCGAGGAGGTGCTGCCGGCCAGCCGCCTGCGCGAGGTGGTGGAAAGCGGCCAACCGAGCATGCTCGATCTGATGGCCTTCGGCAGCGAGCACTTCGTGGTGACCCGCATTCCGCTGCGTGACGAGGACGGCACCCTGGTCGGCGCGCTGGGCTTCGTCCTGTTCGACCGCGCCCGCCATCTCAAGCCGCTGATGGCCAAGTACAACAACCTGCAGACGCAACTGCTCGCCACCCAGCACGAACTGGCCAAGGCACGCCGTGCGCGCTACACCATCGCCGGTTTCATCGGCGCCAGCAGCGCGGCCAGCGAGGTCAAGCGCCAGGCCCGCCGCGCCGCGCAACTCGATGCCACGGTGCTGATCCGTGGCGAAACCGGCACCGGCAAGGAGCTGCTGGCGCAGGGCATTCACAACCTGTCGCCACGCGCCAACGGGCCATTCGTCGCGGTCAACGTCGCGGCGATTCCGGAGACCCTGGTCGAGGCCGAGCTGTTCGGTACGGCGCCCGGCGCCTTTACTGGCGCCGACCGCAAGGCGCGCATCGGCAAGTTCGAAGTGGCCAACGGCGGCACGCTGTTTCTCGATGAAATCGGCGACCTGCCGCTGCCGCTGCAGGCCAAGCTGCTGCGCGTGTTGCAGGAACAGGAGGTGGAGCCGCTCGGCTCTAACCAGGTCAAGCCGCTCAACGTGCGGGTGATCGCGGCGACCCATATCGACCTGGAAGCCAAGGTGGCCGCCGGGCAGTTCCGCGATGATCTCTACTACCGCCTCAACGTGCTGGCCCTGCGCGTGCCGCCACTGCGAGAACGTGCCAGCGACATTCCGGCGCTGATCGAACACCTGCTCGATGACCTGGCCAACCGCTCCGGCCTGGCGCCCATGGAGCTGACGGACGATGCCCTCGCCCTGCTCTGCGCGCAGCCGTGGAAGGGCAACGTGCGCGAACTGCGCAACCTGCTGGAGCGGGCGCAACTGGCGGTCGATGGGCGACTGGATGGCGAGGCCTTGCGCGGTTTGCTGGTCGACCCGGTCACGCCGAGTGCACCGATGCCCGCTACGCCAGTGATGATGAGCACGGCGCAGACGCTGGCCGAACAGCTGGCGCAGGCCGAGCGCCAGGCACTGCAGGCAGCACTGGCGGCCTGCGACGGCAATCGCCAATCGGCCGCCGAACGTCTGGGCATTTCCCGCGCCGGGTTCTACGCCAAACTGGCGCAGCATGGGCTGGGGCGGAGGGGTTGAGCACTGGTCGCTGGTCATGGGAACGGCTGGGCGGCATTCCGCTTCAGCCGCGATTATCACCGGACCGGAAATCGCTTCGCGGCTAAAGCCGCTCCTACAAATGCTGCCGCCGGCCGCGATTGCGTAGCCCGGATGAAATCCGGGGATCAGGCACCGCAAAAAACCCGGATTGCATCCAAGCTACGGTTCGGGCGTAGGGTGGATCACGCTTTATCGATCCACCATTGGCTACACCGCTGAACGCAACGGTGGAAATGAACAGCGATTTCCATCCTACGAAACGCTCCTGCCGTCTAGAAACCTGGACAAGTTACCCACCAAAAAATCCACAAATCTGGATTAATTCCAATTTTATGGACAAACGATTCTCCACCCCAGACTCCACGCCTACCCCCAAACTGGCCTGAAAAGCCCGCCTAGTGAGGCTTCCCGCACTATCGACGAAAGTCTCACCCCTGCCTGGCACGACTCTGGCTCTATATCCGGCAAAGGCGCACTGCCGCATCCGCGCCTTCTCGATAAACGGCCCTGAGCCGGTAGAACAACAACAAAAGGAACCACCCATGGGTACCCTCGGTATTCTGATTTCCCTCGCATTGTTGATGTACCTCGCCTACCGCGGCATCAACGTTCTGATCCTCGCCCCGCTGCTGGCCCTGCTGGCGTTGCTGTTCGCCGGCGACATCGCCCTGCTGCTACCCACCTATACCCAGGTGTTCATGAAGGCCATGGGCGGCTATGTGATTCAGTTCTTCCCGCTGTTCCTGCTGGGCGCGCTGTTCGGCAAGTTAATGGACGACTCGGGATCAGCGCGCGCCATCGCCCATGGCATCGTCGCCAAGGTCGGCAGTGAGCGCGCCATCCTGGCCATCGTGCTGGCCTGCGGCATCCTCACCTACGGCGGCGTATCGCTGTTCGTGGTGGCCTTCGCCGTGTACCCGATCGGCGCCGCGCTGTTCCGCGAAGCGGGCATTCCCAAACGCCTGATCCCCGGTGCCATTGCCCTCGGCTCGTTCACCTTCACCATGACCGCGCTGCCCGGCACGCCGGCTATCCAGAACGCCATCCCCAACCCCTTCTTCGGCACCGACGCCTTCGCCGCGCCGGGCCTGGGGGTGATCGCCGGCCTGATCATGTTCGGCCTTGGCACCTGGTGGCTCACCGCGCAGTCGCGCAAGCTGATGGCCGCAGGCGAAGGCTACGGCGAGCACCGCGATGACCCGGTCGTCGAAGAGCGCCGCGATATTCCCGGCTTCTGGCTGGCGCTGCTGCCGATCTTCGTGGTGATCGCGCTGAACTTCCTGATGGCCAAGCAGATTCTGCCGGCCGTCGACACCAGCTATCTGGCCAAGCCGGAATACGGCGGTCTGCAGGATGCCAAGTCGCTGATCGGTATCTGGTCGATCATCGTCGCCCTGGGCGCCGCCATCGTGCTGCTGATCGCCATGCACTGGAAGCGCTGGATGGATTTGAAGAAGAGCGTCAACGACGGCGCCTTCGGCTCCATGCTGCCGATCCTCAACACCGCCGCCGAGGTGGGTTACGGCACGGTGATCGCCTCCCTGGCCGGCTTCGTCATCATCCGTGACCTGGTGCTGGGCGTATCCAGCAACCCGCTGATCTCCGAAGCGGTGGCAGTGAACATCCTCGCCGGTATCACCGGTTCCGCCTCCGGCGGTATGTCGATCGCCCTGAAGACCCTAGGTGAGCAGTACCTGACCATGGCCACCGCCGCCGGCATCAGCCCCGAGTTGCTGCACCGCGTCGCCGCCATGGCCTCGGGCTGCATGGACACCCTGCCGCACAACGGCGCGGTGATCTCGCTGCTGGCGATCTGCAAACTCACTCACCGTGAGTCGTACAAGTTCATCTTCGTCAACACCGTGGCCTTCCCGCTGGTGGCGCTGGTGGTGGTGATCACCCTGGGCACGCTGTTTGGAAGCTTCTGACGAGCATGGCGCCCTCGGGCGCCATGCTGTCCGTAAGCCGTCTGGTTCAATCGCTTTCGAGTACCCGCAATGAGCAAGATCATGACCGCCGCCGAAGCCGTGGCGCGCATTCCGGACAACGCCAACCTGGCCACCGGCGGCTTCGTCGGCATCGGTTTCGCCGAGCAGATCGCCATCGCCCTGGAACAGCGTTTCGTGGCTGAACAGGCACCGCGCGACCTGACCCTGGTGTATGCCGCCGGCCAAGGCGACGGCAAGGGTCGCGGCCTCAACCATCTGGCCCATGAAGGCCTGGTGCGCCGGGTGATCGGTGGCCACTGGGGCCTGGTGCCGGGGTTGCAGAAGCTGGCGGTGGACAACCGCATCGAGGCCTACAACCTGCCGCAGGGAGTGATCTCCCAGCTGTTTCGCGATATCGCCGCCGGCAAGCCGGGGCAGTTGTCGCGCGTCGGTCTGGGCACTTACGTCGACCCGCGTCATGGCGGCGGCAAGCTCAATGCGCGTACCACTGCCGATCTGGTGCGGCTGATGCCCATCGATGGTGAAGACTACTTGTTTTACCCGACCTTCCCGATCAACGTCGGCATCGTTCGCGCTACCAGCGCCGACCCTGACGGCAACCTCAGTTTCGAGCGCGAGGCGCTGACCATCGAGAGCCTGGCCATCGCCATGGCCGCGCGCAACAGCGGCGGGCTGGTGATCGCCCAGGTCGAGCGCGTGGTCGAGCGCGGCTCGCTCAATCCACGGCAGGTGAAGATTCCCGGCATCCTGGTGGACTGTGTGGTGGTGGCCGAACCGGCTAATCATCAGCAGACCTTCGCCACCGCCTACAACCCCGCCTTCGCCGCCGAGACCCGCGTACCGGTGGACAGCCTAACGCCGATGCCGCTGGACGTGCGCAAGCTGATCGCCCGCCGCGCAGCGCTGGAGCTGAAAGCGGACGCAGTGGTGAATCTCGGCATCGGCATGCCCGAGGGTGTGGCGGCGGTGGCCGCCGAAGAAGGTGTGATCGAGCGCCTGACCCTGACCGCCGAGCCCGGCGTGATCGGCGGCGTACCGGCCTCGGGCCTGGACTTCGGTGCGGCGAGCAACCACAGCGCCCTGCTCGATCAGCCTTATCAGTTCGACTTCTACGACGGCGGCGGCCTGGACATCGCCTTCCTCGGCCTGGCCCAGGCCGACGCGGCGGGCAACCTCAACGTGTCCAAGTTCGGCAGTCGTCTGGCCGGGGCTGGCGGTTTCATCAACATCAGCCAGAACGCCAAGCAAGTGGTGTTCGTCGGCACCTTCAGCGCCGGCAAGCAGGACATCCGTATCGAAGACGGCCAGTTGCGCATCATCGAGGATGGCGACGTGCGCAAATTCGTCGCCGAGGTAGAACACCGCACCTTCGCCGGGCGCCTCGCCGCCGAGCGCGGCCAGCCGGTGCTCTATGTCACCGAACGCTGCGTGCTGCGCCTGACTACCGAAGGGCTGGAACTGATCGAAGTGGCGCCGGGCGTGGATATCGAGCGCGACATCCTCGCGCGCATGGACTTCGCCCCCATCGTGCGTGAACCGAAGCTGATGGATGCACGGCTATTCCGCCCCGAACCCATCGGCCTGGCGCAATGCCTGGACTAGCGCCAGGCCACTCTTTGAGCGTGAACTTACGGGCCTGAACAGGCCCGTTTTTTTGCCTGGAACTTAGCGCGAATCGTAGGGTGGACCGCGCTTCACCGATCCACCATGGGTAGCCAACGCGAATACCCCAGGTGGAAATAAACCGCGACTTCCACCCTACGTCTTTTCCCCCAGCTTATGCCGCGCGGCGTACAGGCAGATCATCTCCATCGCCAGGGTGGCGCCGGCCAGCGCGGTGACCTCGGCGTTGTCGTAGGGCGGCGCCACTTCCACCACGTCCATGCCGACCAGATTGATGCCGCGCAGCCCGCGCAGGATTTCCAGCGCCTGATGGCTGGAAAGGCCGCCACACACCGGTGTGCCGGTGCCGGGGGCGAAAGCCGGGTCGAGGCAGTCGATGTCGAAGGTCAGGTACACCGGATGCTCGCCCACCCTCGCACGAATGCGCTCGGCGATCTGCTCCGGCGTGCTGCGATGCACCTCGCGCGCATCGAGCACCTGAAAGCCCATCACATCATCATTGGTGGTGCGCAGGCCGACCTGCACCGAGCGCGCCGGATCGACCAGCCCTTCGCGCGCGGCGTGATAGAACATGGTGCCGTGGTCGATGCGTTTGCCCTCCTCGTCCGGCCAGGTGTCGCTGTGCGCGTCGAAGTGGATCAGCGCCAGGGTGCCGTGTTTTTTCGCATGGGCCTTGAGCAGCGGATAGCTGATGAAGTGGTCGCCGCCCAGGGTCAGCAGCGCGCTGCCAGCTTCAAGAATGCGCGTGGCATGCGCCTCGATCACCTCCGGGGTGTCCTGCGGCGTGCCGTGGTCGAACAGGCAATCGCCGTAGTCGACGCAGGCGAGTACATCGAAGGGGTCGAACTCCCAGGGAAAATGCCGCGCCCAGGCTGACTGGATCGAGGCAGCGCGGATCGCCCGCGGGCCGACGCGGCTGCCGGGCCGGTTGGTGGTGGCGGTGTCGAACGGCACACCGCTGATGGCCAGATCCACGCCGGTCAGATCACGGCTGTAGCGCCGACGCATAAAGCTGGTGATGCCAGCGTAGGTCGGTTCGGCAGCAGTGCCGTAGAGGCTGGCGCGGGTGATGGCCTGGTCGTTGTCGAAGGCTTGATCCATGGTCGAATACTCGTTTCGGTGATGTTCGCGAGCAGAGCTCGCTCCTACAGGGCCAGTTCAGTACTGGGTGCGGAAAGCGGCCCACAGGCGCGTGCGCTGACGCTGCTCGCGCAGGCTCAGTACCTGCTCGGCGAACAGGCGCGCGCGCACGGCTTCGGGCGGGTAGATGTCCGGGTCGCCGCTAACCGCCTCGTCCAGCAGCGGCGTGGCGGCGTGGTTGGCGTTAGCGAAGAACAGTTCGTTGGTCAGCTCGGCGATGGCCTCGGGTTGCAGCATGAAGTCGATGAACGCGCGAGCGTTCTGCGGATGCGGCGCGTCGGCGGGAATGGCCATGGTGTCGAACCAGATCAGCGTGCCTTCACGCGGAATGCGGTAGAGCACCTCGAAGGGTTGCCCGGCCTCGGCAGCACGCGCAGCGGCCATGCCGGCGTCGCCAGTGTAGGTCAGCGCCAGGCAGGTCTCGCCCTTGGCCAGATCGTCGATCTGCCGGGCATTGCCGATGTAGCGCAGGTTCGGTTGAAGCGCCGCGAGCAAGGCGCTGGCCGCCTCCAGATCGGCGCCTTTGGCGCTGTAGGGCGGCTTGCTCAGGTAATTGAGGGCGATGGCGATCACCTCCTGCGGCGAGTCGAGCACGGAGATACCACAGTCCTTGAGCTTGCTGGCGTACTCGGGCCTGAACAGCAGGTCGAGGCTGTCCAGAGCCACGCCGGGTAGACGCTGCTCGACAGCTTGCTTGTTGATCGCCAGGCCCACCGTGCCCCAGGTGTAGGGCACGCCATACTGGTTACCGGGGTCGACGCTGGCCAGCTTGGCCAGCAGTTCGGGGTCGAGGTTGCCGGCGTTTTGCAACGCCCCCACCGGCTGCAGCGCCTTGGCCTGGATGGCCCGCGACAGGCCGCTGGAAGCGGGAAAGACCACGTCATAGCCGCTGCCGCCGGTCATCAACTTGCTCTCCAGCACATCGGTGCTGTCGAAGGTGTCGTATTTGACCCGGATGCCAGTCTCGGCCTGGAAGCGCGCGAGCGCCTGCGGCGCCACGTAGTCGGCCCAGTTGTACAGGTTGAGCTGTTTCGGCTCCGCCATCAGGGGCGTGGCAACGGCCAGGAGTAACAGGCTTGCAGCGAGACGCATGGTTCTATCCTCGGGCAGATTCGGTGGGCCGTGCCTCTCTGATGGAGGCTAGGTTCTGTACGAAAAGTGCCTGCGCTCGGTGATGCTTCGTTAAAAATGGGTTCGGAATGCTCATTTACAGCTCGTAAACTCCGCTTCCTCACCCATTTTTGCCTCGCCTGACCTTCGCTCGACGACTTTTCGTACAGAACCAGGCATGTCGGCATCCTGCGCCCGGCGTTGCTTCGGATAAATACGAAGTGTTCTACTCCAACATTGACAGCTATCAATGTATGGAGCCCGCATGCTCAGCCAACTGCGCGACCTCGACCTGCAACTGCTGCGGCTGTTCGTCACCGTGGTGGAGAGCGTCGGCTTCAGCGCCGCGCAAGGCGAGCTAGGCATCGGCCAGTCGACCATCAGCACGCAGATGGCCAAGCTGGAAACCCGCCTGGGCTTTCGCCTGTGCGAACGCGGCAAGGCCGGCTTTCGCCTGACGCCCAAGGGCGAGCAGGTGCTGGCCGCCACGCGCAAGCTGTTCGCCGCCATCGAGACCTTCAAGGGCGAGGCCCAAGGCATGGCCGACAAGCTACTCGGCGAACTGCGCATCGGCCTGTCCGAAGCGTTGTCGGACGAGGTGCTGCAGCGCATCGGCGAGGCCATCGGGCGTTTTCGCCAGCGCAACCAGGCGGTACAGATCGAGCTGGTCAGCGCCATGCCCGCCGAGCTGGAACGGCGCCTGCTGCAGGACCAGCTACAACTGGCCATCGGCTATTTTTCCGGCAGCCAGACGGCGCTGGACTATCAGCCGCTGTTCGACGAGCGCCAGCGCCTGTACTGCGGCCGCCAGCATCCGCTGTTCGACCGGCAAACGCCGAGCGCCGCTGACCTGCAGGCCTGCGACCGCGTGGTGCATCCCTATCGTTTCATCGCTGCCGACGAACCCTGGCAAGGCGGCAGCAGCAGCGCGCGCTGCGAACAGGTCGAAGGCAGCCTGGCGTTCATCCTCTCCGGTGCTCACCTGGGCTATCTGCCCGAGCACACCGCCCTGCCCTGGGTAGAGCGCGGCGGCTTGCGCGCGCTGCCCGGCAAGTGGGATTTCACCGTGCAGTTTCGTCTGGCCAGCCATCGCGGCCATCCCGCCAGCGAGGCGCAGAAGGCCTTCGCCGACGATCTGCTGGACGCGTTCGGCGAGTGACGAGGCGCGTGCCCTGCACCTGCTGAAACATCCGGGGTCTATAGTGGTTGTTCCTTCCTCACCACAGCTTCTGGAGTACACATGAGCAAGACCTACAACGTCGCCGTGCTGGTCGGTAGCCTGCGCAAAGCCTCCATCAATCGCAAACTGGCGCTGGCGCTGGCCGATCTGGCGCCGGCCTCGCTGAATCTGGAAATCCTCGAGATCGGCGACCTGCCGCTGTACAACGAAGACGCCGACGGCGATACCGCTCCGGCCTCCTATGCGCCGTTTCGCAGCAAGCTCAAGGCTGCCGACGCGGTGCTGTTCATCACCCCCGAATACAACCGCTCGATCCCCGGCGCGATGAAGAACGCCATCGATGTCGGCTCGCGCCCATACGGCCAGAGCGGCTTCAGCGGCAAGCCTGGCGCCGTACTCAGCGCCTCGCCAGGTGCCATCGGCGGCTTCGGCGCCAACCACCACCTGCGCCAGTGCCTGGTATTTCTCGACGTGCACGTGCTGCAGCAACCGGAAGCCTACCTCGGCGGAGCTGGCAACTTCTTCGACGAGAACGGCGCGCTCAGCGACGGCATCAAGCCCTTCCTGCAGAAGTTCATAGACGCCTACGCGGCGTGGGTGGCCAAGCAAGCCTGACGCCCTGCGCCGCCCCGGGCGGGGGGGGGGGGACGGGGGCGCGATGGCCGGGTGGGGGGGCGGGATGCCGCAGGGGGCAAGAACGGACCGGGGGAAAGATATGTGGGGGAGTAGCC
>NZ_RHQP01000010.1:0-50359 GCF_003935465.1 Pseudomonas sp. o96-267 | reverse complement strand
GGCCCCGCCCGGCCCCCCCGCCCTCCCCCCCCCCGGCCCCCCCCCCCCCCCGGGGGGGGGGGCCCCCACCCCCCCCCCCCCCCCCGCCCCCCCTCCGGGGGGGCGCTTCACTGTGCCGATATGCCCTGATCTGAGGCCTGAATGACACTGGCGACTAGACCGACCGGTCTACATAATCCACGCCATGACCAAGACCACTCGCGACAAACTCATCGACGCCATGATCGATGCCCTGCAACGCAAGGGCCTGCATGGCATCGGCCTGACCGAACTGCTGGCCAGCGCCGCAGCGCCCAAGGGCAGCCTTTATCACCACTTCCCGGGCGGCAAGACCGAGCTGGCCGTGGCCGCCATCGAACGTGTCGGTCAGCGCGCCACACAGGGGTTCGCCACACTGTTCGAGCGTCAGTCCGACCCTCTCGAAGCATTCGCCACCTGGCTGCAGAACGCCATCGAGCAATTGCAGGGCAGCGTCTTCGAGCGCGGCTGCCCGCGGGCCGCCATCGCCCGGGAAAGTGGCCCCGAAGACAGTGAAGTGCGCCTTGCACTGGCCAATGCCTTCAGCGCCATTCGTGAGGCCCTGCAAGAGCAACTGCAACGCCATGGCTACCCGCAACCGCAGGGCCTGGCCACCCTGTTCATCGCCCTCTACGAAGGCGGCCTGCTGCAAGCCCGCGTCGCCGGCAGCAGCGAGCCACTGCAGCAGGCTGTCGCCACCCTGCTGCACCTGACCCGCCAGCACCGCATGGAGCCCACCTGACATGAGCACGAGTATTCGCCGCGAAACCCAACCCCTGCTGGCCCTCGACGACTATCCGTTGGCCGCCACGCGCTACCACGCCGAGCGCCCCCAGGCGCAGTTGCTGATCGCCGGCGCTACCGGCGTGCCGCAAGGTTTCTATCGGCGTTTCGCCGAACACGCCGCCAGCCGTGGCTTCAACACCCTGACCCTGGACTACCGCGGTATCGGCCAATCCAGGCCCGACAGCCTGCGTGGTTTCGAGATGGAGTATCTGGACTGGGCCAATCTTGACCTGGCCGCGGCGGTGGATCAGCACCGGCACGCCGAGCGTCCGCTGTTCATGATCGGCCACTCCTTCGGCGGCCATGCCTTCGGCCTGCTGCCCAATCATGATCAGGTCGCCGGCTTCTACACCTTCGGCACCGGCGCCGGCTGGCACGGCTGGATGCCCAAGGCCGAGCAAGTGCGCGTGCTGGCCATGTGGCGGGTGATCGGCCCGTTGATGACGCGCTACAAGGGCTACCTGGCCTGGAGCAAGCTGGGCATGGGCGAAGACCTGCCGCTGGGCGTCTACCGCCAGTGGAAACGCTGGTGCCGTTTCCCCCGCTACTTCTTCGACGACCCGCAGATGCCGGGGCTGGCCGAGCGCTTCGCTCAGGTGAACACGCCGATGTTGGCGCTCAACAGTCTGGACGACCTGTGGGCCCCGCCTACCTCACGCGACGCCTTCATGGCCGCGTACGTCAACGCGCCCTACCAGGCGCGTACGCTCGACTCGCAGGCGGAAGGCCTGGGCAATATTGGTCATATGGGGTATTTCCGCCCGGCGGCGCAGCGCCTGTGGGACGAGACGCTGGATTGGTTCGAGCAACTGCGCGTCGAACAACGCGCGGCGTGAGCAGGCTGCTGAAAATCCATGGGCCAGAAAAAAGAAAACCCCGCGATTGCGGGGCCTTGCAGACTGTAGTCCTGACATCCTTGATCTGCTCACCATCCTGGCGGCTGTCCAGCGTGTCCCTGTTTGTCTAGGCGCTTCCTGCGCTGAATCCATGTGCGGCAGAGTACGCCCGTACCAGATCAACCAACAGTGGCGATATTCGGCACATCGTGTAAGCCATGGCTTACACGGAACCACCTTTCGTCAGCCGCCTCGCTTTGCCCTGACCATCCCGAGTTGGGCGAAAGCATTTGGCCATGTTTTTTGTGACGTACGTCTTGCTAGACTGCAGTTTGTCCTACAAAAACAACAGACCCCGACAACGGCGGTCACTGGGGCTCGAGTATGCGCGCAGTCACCTTGCTTCTCGGTTGCCTGGCAACCTGCACCAGCACCTTCTCCCTGGCCAGCGGCCAGACCCGACTGGACGATGCCAAACAGGCCATCGATCAGGCGTTCTGGCAGGAGCTCTACGGCAGTGGTGGCACCACGCTCTACTGCGGCCAGACCTTCGCCCGCGAAAGCGGCACCCTGACTGCCAGCCCGATCTACAGCAGCAAGCAGCTCAAGAGCGCGATGCGCTGCGTCACCGACCGCCAGTGCACCATCATGAACCCGCGCTATCCGTACATCGTCGCCGACCTGCACAACTACTACCCGGCGCTGACCCGCGTCGAGCTGGTACGGCGCAACGCCCAGTTCGCCGAACTGGGCGATGACGTGCCGAGCAAGTTCGCCGACATCGGCTGCGACCTGAAAACCAGCTTCCAACTGGTGGAGCCGCGGGGCGAAGCCAAGGGCAATATCGCCCGCGCGATCTTCTACATGCATGTCGAGTACGGCCTGCCCATCGTCGGCCTGGTGCCGATGTACAAGGCCTGGCACCGCATGGACCCGCCGGATGCCGAGGAGAAGGCGCGCAACGACAAGATCGAGGTACTGCAGGGCACGCGCAATCGCTTTATCGACGATCCTTCGTTGGTGGATCAGCTGATCAGCGACTGACTTCGATCACTGTGGGAGGGGCTTTACCACTGCGGATCGCCCTACGGTTGGTGGACAGCCTACGCTCTGCGCTTGTGCAGCGAGCGCAGCTTGTAGCGGTCACCGGGATGGATCAGCCGCGCGTAGCTGATCAGGTGATCGTCCGACCAGGTACGGCGGATCACGCTCAGGCAGGGCATGGCCGGGTCGATCTGCAGCAGCTCGGCCGTGCGCGCATCCGCCAGTACCGCCTCCACCACATGCTCGACATCCGAGATCGGGCAACTGGCGACCAGCACTTCGTTGGGCGTGACTTGGGTGAAGTCGCTTTGCAGGTAATGCGGCACCCAGCGCGGATTGACGAAACGATCCTCGAGCTGGATCGGCAGGCCATCCTGCAGGTGCACGAGGATGCTGTGAAACACCTCGCCACCCAGGCGCAGCCCCAGGCGCAGGGCCACTTCGTCATCGGCGGCGATGGCTTCGCAGCGCACCACTTCGTTGCTGTATTCGTGACCGCGACCGCGCACTTCACTGGCGATATTCATCACCTCGTGCAGCGGCGACTCGGCCTTGCGGTCGGTAACGAAAGTGCCCAGCCCGGCCTGACGCACCAGATAACCCTTTTGCACCAGGTTCTGGATCGCCTTGTTGGCGGTCATGCGACTGACGGAGAAATCCCGCGCCAGTTGCTCCTCGGGCGGGATCTGGTGATTGACCGGATAGGCACCGCCGTGAATGCGCTCGAGGAGGAAATCCTCGATGGCCTTGTAGCGCGGGGTGGGACTGGTCACGGCTGCTCCTTGGGTATGCCCGGTGCGCGGATGATAGCGGAGCTTGCGCCACGCTCCCACTTGCGGGAGCGGGCGCAAGCCAGGCGCATCAGCCTACCGACGGCAACATACCGGCCGGCAGCAACGGCGTCAGCACGCGCTCGGCGAGCAGTGCATCGGCGGCGGCGATGTCCGGGGCGAAGAAGCGGTCCTCGACGTAGTACGGTACCTTGGCGCGCAGCGCCTGGCGCGCCTGTTCCAGCGCCGGCGTGCTCTTCAGGCCTTCACGGAAGTCCAGGCCCTGGCAGGCGCCCAGCCATTCCACGGCCAGCACGCCACGGGTGTTGGCCGCCATGTCCCACAGGCGTTTGCCGGCAGCCGGGGCCATGGATACGTGGTCTTCCTGGTTGGCCGAGGTCGGCAGGCTGTCGACGCTGTGCGGATGGGCCAGTGCCTTGTTCTCGCTGGCCAATGCCGCGGCAGTGACCTGGGCGATCATGAAACCGGAGTTCACCCCGCCATTGGCCACCAGGAACGGCGGCAGCTGCGACATGTGCTTGTCCATCATCAGCGAGATACGGCGCTCGGACAGCGCGCCGATTTCAGCGATGGCCAGGGCGATATTGTCGGCGGCCATGGCCACCGGCTCGGCGTGGAAGTTGCCGCCGGAAATCACCTCGCCTTCAGCGGCGAACACCAGCGGGTTGTCGGAGACCGCGTTGGCCTCAACGCCGAGCACTTCGGCAGCCTGGCGCAGTTGGGTCAGGCAGGCGCCCATGACCTGCGGCTGGCAGCGCAGCGAGTACGGGTCCTGCACCTTGTCGCAGGCGGCGTGGGAGCGGCCAATCTCGCTGCTGTCACTCAGCAGGTGACGGAAGGCAGCCGCCGCGTCGATCTGCCCACGCTGGCCGCGAGCGGCATGGATGCGCGCATCGAAGGGCGAACGTGAACCGAGCAGCGCCTCAACGCTGAGCGCGCCGCAGACGCTGGCGGCGGCGTACAGGTCTTCACCTTCGAACAGGCCCCGCAGGGCGTAAGCGGTGGACACCTGGGTGCCGTTGAGCAGCGCCAGGCCTTCCTTGGCAGCCAGGGTCATCGGCTCCAGGCCGGCGATGGCCAGCGCCTCGCTGGCCGGCATCCACTGGCCCTTGTGGCGCGCCTGGCTTTCGCCGAGCAGCACGAGCGACATATGCGCCAGCGGCGCCAGGTCACCGGAGGCGCCGACCGAGCCTTTCAGCGGAATGTGTGGATAGACCTCAGCGTTGACCAGGGCGATCAGCGCGTCGATCACCTGGCGGCGGATGCCGGAAAAGCCACGCGCCAGGCTGTTGATCTTGAGCAGCATGATCAGCCGCACCATGGCATCGCTCAGCGGCTCGCCGATGCCGGCGGCGTGGGACAGCACCAGCGAGCGCTGCAGCTTTTCCAGGTCGTCGTTGGCGATGCGGGTCGAGGCCAGCAGGCCGAAACCGGTGTTGATGCCGTAGGCGGTGCGGCCCTCGGCGATGATCTGGTTGACGCAGGCGACGCTGGCTTCGATGGCCTGATGGGCGCTGGCGTCCAGGGTCAGGTGCACGGGGGCCTGGTAGGCGGCGCGCAGATCGGCCAGGGTCAGTTGGCCAGGTTTCAGGTTCAGGGTGGTCATGTTCTGTTCTTCCACGGTTGAGTTCGCGCCTGGCGAATCAGAGCCGAATAATGGCTGAAGTCGCGATACGTGCAGTGATTGATGCGCCGGCCCAGCGGGCCGGCGTCGAACGTGTCTTAACCGATCATCGGCAGATTCAGGCCCTGCTCCTTGGCGCAATCGATGGCGATCTGGTAACCGGCATCGGCATGACGCATCACGCCTGTGCCCGGGTCGTTGGTCAGTACGCGGGCAATGCGCGCGGCGGCTTCATCGGTGCCATCACAGACGATGACCATACCCGAATGCTGGGAGAAACCCATGCCCACGCCGCCGCCGTGGTGCAGCGACACCCAGGTCGCACCGCTGGCGGTATTGAGCAGGGCGTTGAGCAGCGGCCAGTCGGACACGGCATCGGAGCCGTCCTGCATGGCCTCGGTCTCGC
This sequence comes from Pseudomonas sp. o96-267, assembly GCF_003935465.1. Lineage (NCBI taxonomy): Bacteria > Pseudomonadati > Pseudomonadota > Gammaproteobacteria > Pseudomonadales > Pseudomonadaceae > Pseudomonas > Pseudomonas sp. o96-267. The sequence goes on along the minus strand of NZ_RHQP01000010.1, from coordinate 44,854 downwards.
GGTTGGGGCTGGACACCGAGCCGCTGTCCAGGTGGTCGCGGCCGATGACGATGGGCGCACTCAGCTCACCCGAACGCACCATCTCGTTGAAGGCCAGGCCGAGCTTGGCACGCAGACCCAGGCCGACCCAGCAGATACGCGCCGGCAGACCCTGGAAGGCGATGCGCTCGCGGGCCATGTCCAGCCAGCGGTGCAGGTGGGCATCGTCCGGGATCAGTTCCTTGACCTTGGCGTCGGTCTTGTAGATGTCCTCGGAGTTGCCGGACAGCGCCGCCCAGCGGAACGGGCCGATACCGCGGCAGAACAGCGGGCGGATATAGGCCGGGACGAAACCGGGGAAGTCGAAGGCATTGCTCACGCCCTCTTCCTTGGCCATCTGGCGGATGTTGTTGCCGTAGTCGAAGGTCGGCACACCCATCTTCTGGAAGTCGAGCATGGCCTGTACATGCACAGCCATGGACTGCTTGGCAGCCTTGACCACGCCAGCCGGGTCGGTGGCTGCACGATCCTTGTACTCGGCCCAGCTCCAGCCGATCGGCAGGTAGCCATTGAGCGGGTCGTGGGCGCTGGTCTGGTCGGTGACCATGTCCGGGCGCACGCCACGGCGCACCAACTCCGGCAGGATCTCGGCAGCGTTGCCCAGCAGGGCGACGGAGATAGCCTTGCCTTCGGCGGTGTACTTGGCGATGCGCGCCAGGGCGTCGTCCAGATCAGTGGCCTGCTCGTCGACGTAACGGCTGCGCAGGCGGAAATCGATGCTGGTCTGCTGGCATTCGATGTTCAGCGAGCAGGCGCCAGCCAGGGTGGCGGCCAGCGGCTGGGCACCGCCCATGCCACCCAGGCCGGCGGTCAGCACCCAGCGGCCCTTGAGGTTGCCGGCGTAGTGCTGGCGACCGGCTTCAACGAAGGTTTCATAGGTTCCCTGAACGATGCCCTGGCTGCCGATGTAGATCCAGCTGCCGGCGGTCATCTGGCCGTACATGGCCAAGCCCTTGGCGTCCAGCTCGTTGAAGTGCTCCCAGCTCGCCCAATGCGGCACCAGGTTGGAGTTGGCGATCAGCACGCGCGGGGCATTGGCGTGGGTCTTGAACACGCCGACCGGCTTGCCGGATTGCACCAGCAGGGTCTCGTCATCATTCAGGTTGGTCAGGCTCTCGACGATCTTGTCATAGCACTCCCAGTTGCGCGCGGCACGGCCGATGCCGCCGTACACCACCAGCTCCTTGGGGTTCTCGGCCACGTCCGGGTCGAGGTTGTTCATCAGCATGCGCAGCGGCGCTTCGGTCAGCCAGCTCTTGGCGGTGAGCGTGGTGCCGCGCGGGGCGCGGATTTCGGTGTCGCGGAACTTGGTCATGTTGCGGGCTCCTGTGGGAACGGGTCAGTGGTGGGTGGTCAGAGCCAACCCAGAAATTGGGCGAGGTAGGCCAAGGGGATGGCCAACAGCAGGCTGAGCAGGGTGCGCTGCAGCCAGATCAGCAGCAGGTGGCCCAGGCTCAGCGGAATTCGCGTGGCCAGCACGCAGGGAATCGAGGCGGAGAGAAACAGCACGCTGCTGACCGAGACGATGGCGGTGACGAACTTCACCAGCACGTCGGCGTCCTTGAGCAGCATCGCCGGAAGGAACATCTCTGCCAGGCCGGCGGACATGGCGCGCGCCACCTGCATGGGTTCTTCCAGGCCGAACAGCCAGGTCAGCGGGTAGAGCAGCACGCCAAGGGCGTCGAACAGCGGCGTGTACTTGGCAGCGAGCAAGCCAAGCAGGCCGACGGCGAGAATGCTTGGCAGGATGGCGGCGGTCATGCGCAGGCCATCGACGAAGGTTTCGCGCAGCGCCGAGCCCAGCGACGGCGCGTTGCTGGCTTGCTGCATACCGGCGCGCCAGGCGCTGCCCAGGCGGCTTTCACCGGGTTGCAGCTGCGCCTCGGGCGTGGACTCGGACGGCAGGCGCGACAGCGGGTAGATGCGCGCGCTGATCGCGGTGACGGCGAAGGTCACCGCCATGGCGCTCCAGAAATACAGGTTCCACTGGCCCATCAGGCCCAGGGTCTTGGCGATGATCACCATGAACGGCGCCGACACGGTGGAGAACCCGGTGGCGATGATCGCCGCTTCACGCACGCTGTAATGGCCTTGCTGGTACATGCGGTCGGTGATCAACAGGCCCACCGAGTAGCTGCCGACGAAGGACGCCACGGCATCGATGGCCGACTTGCCCGGCGTGCGCCAGATCGGCCGCATCACCGGCTGCATCAGCACGCCGATCAGCTCCAGCAGGCCGAAGCCGATCAGGAACACCAGGGCCAGCGAACCCAGCGGCACGATCAGCGCCAGACTGAGCACCAGCTTCTCGAACAGGAACGGCAGCATGTCCGGCTGGTACAGCGCCTGCGGGCCGAGCTGCAGCAGGTAAGCGGCGCCGATCAGCAGGCCAAACACCTTGAGCACGCTGAATACCGTGTGGGTCAGGCTGCGCCGCCAACTGCCGTCGAGCCAGGGCGCCAGCGCGCCGTAGAGCATGAACAGCAGCGCCACGCCGATCACCAATGGTCGCGCATGCAGTTGCAGGGCGCTGGCAGCGTGGTCGAGGAGGATGGTCGAGCGCCCGGCGATCTCGAACGGCACGAAGAACAGCAGCAGGCCGATCAGGCTGTAACCCAGCAGGCGCGCCAGGGCGCGCGGGCGCGATACGCCGCCGCTCAAGGACAGGGACTCAGACATGACGCGGCTCCTGGCCACGGCGGGCGGTGATGAACATCGGTGTTTCCTCGTAATTGTTGTTGTGCGGGAAGGCGTCGGGCTCAGAGGCTGAGCAGATGAATAAGCCGCGCAGCCACCTTGGCGGTGCGGTTGTCGATGTCGTATTCGGGGTTGAGCTCGGCCAGGTCGGCCAGGCGCAGCTTGCCGCTGGCCTTGAGCCGTTCGAGCAGCGGCTCCAGCAGCTCCAGGCGCACGCCACGGGCGGCTGGCGCGCTGACGCCTGGCGCTTCGCAGGCCGGCAGCACGTCGATGTCGATGGTCAGGTAGAGCGCGTCGCACTCGGCGACGAAGGCGTCCAGCTCAGCACCGATGGCATCGAGTGTCGACTCGCGAATCTGGTGATCCTCACGCACCAGCACGTTCAGCTCGGCGGCGCGGGCGAACAGCGCGCGGGTGTTGCTGGCGCGGCTGACGCCGAGGCAGGCATAGCGGAACGGCCAGCCGCGTGCAGCGCACTGCTCGGCGATCTGCGCGAAGGGCGTGCCGGAGGAATGCACATGGGCCGGGTCGCGCAGGTCGAAATGGGCGTCGAAATTGACGATGCCAATCTTCGGCGCAGGGTTGCCACTCAGGTACTCGGCCAGACCCGACCAGCTACCGAACGCCACTTCGTGACCGCCGCCGATCACCAGCGGCAGATGGCCGGCGTCCAGCAGTGCGCAGACGTTTTGGCCAAGGCGCGCCTGGGCAGCTTCCAGGTCGCCGTCCTCGCAGGTCACGTCACCGGCGTCATAGGCAGGCGCCTGACGGTGCCAGGCCAGGTTGGCCAGGGCCTTGCGCACGCTTTGCGGCGCAGCGGCGGCGCCGACACGGCCATGGTTGCGGCGCACACCTTCGTCGCAGGCAAAGCCGAGCAGGGCCAGGCCAGGCTGGCTGTTTTCTGCCAGCGCCTGGATGCGCTGGTGCCAGCGCGCGCTGTCGGTTTCCGGATCGGTACGGCCGCTCCAGGCGGCCATGCTGTGACGATCAGCGAGCATAGGTCACGACTCCATTGAACACGCGCTGGCGCAGACGCCCGGCCTGTACCGCGTAGGCCAGTTCGGCCGGTTGCTGGATATCCCATAGGCACAGATCCGCTGGCGCGCCGACAGCAATGCGGCCGAGATCTGGCAGGCCGAGGGCGCGGGCGCCGTGGGCGGTCATGCCGGCCAGGGCTTCGCGCGGGGTGAGGCGAAACAGGGTGCAGGCCAGGTTGGCCATCAGCGTTGGCATGCAGATCGGTGAAGTGCCGGGATTGGCGTCGCTGGCCACCGCCATCGACACGCCGTACTGGCGCAGCAACTCAATGGGCGGCAGCTGGGTTTCGCGCAGCACGTGGAAGGCGCCAGGCAGCAACACGGCAACGGTGCCGGCTTCGGCCATGGCGCGCACGCCGGGCTCATCCAGGTATTCGATATGGTCGGCAGACAGCGCGCCGTAGCTTGCGGCCAGAGCACTACCGCCGAGGTTGGACAGTTGCTCGGCGTGCGCCTTGATCGCCAGACCATGGGCCTGGGCTGCCTGATAGATGCGCTCGCACTGCGCCGGAGAAAAGCCGATGCCCTCGCAGAACACATCCACTGCATCGGCCAGCCCTTCACGGGCAGCGACCGGGATCATCTCGTCGCAGACCAGGCTGACGTAATCGTCGGCGCGCCCGGCATATTCCGGCGGCAGGGCATGGGCGCCGAGCAGCGTGGTGAGTACTCGCACCGGACGCAGCTCGCCCAGGCGACGGGCCACGCGCAGCATCTTCAGCTCGTCGGCAACGGTCAGGCCGTAGCCGGACTTGATCTCTAGCGTGGTCACGCCATCGGCCAGCAGGGCATCCAGGCGCGACAGGCTGGCGGCGATCAGCTCGTCTTCGCTGGCAGCCCGGGTAGCGCGCACGCTGCTGAGAATGCCGCCACCGTTGCGGGCAATGGTTTCGTAGCTGACGCCTTCGAGACGCTGCTCGAATTCACCGGCACGATCACCGGCGTAAACCAGATGGGTGTGGCAATCGACCAGTCCGGGGGTCATCACGCCGCCACGCCCAGCTTCGACTGCACCCTGAGCCAGCGCCTCGTCGAAGGTGCGCGACGGCCACAGGCCGGCGATGCAACCGTCCTCGACCAGCAGGTTCATCGCCTCGCCCAACTGCGCCAGGCCATCGAAGACCTGCACATCGCGCCAGAGCTGTTTCGAGGTGGAATGCATCGACATGGGATTCTCCCGGCTTGTTTTGTATATACAATATGAGTGGATCGAATCGGCGTCAAGCCGTGAGCAACGGCCTGACCTTATGATCACAAGACCAGGCAAGGCATATGCAGCACGCCTTGATAGCGCTGAATAGAGCCTGACCGGCCTCTATCTGAAGACATCTTCGTCAACTTTGTGATCGGGACCGTTTGTCGCTCAATCACAATGTATATACATTTGGAGAGATCATGCCCTGCATCCTGCTAGACACCGCAACCGCTCGTGCGATGCCCTGGAAGAACGGTGGCGGCACCACAGTTGAGTTGGCCATTTCGCCAGCGGATGCCGGCCTGGAGGGTTTCGCCTGGCGCATCAGCACTGCTCAGGTGGCAGTGGATGGTGCCTTTTCCAGCTTCCCGGGCATCGACCGCAGCCTGGCCGTGCTCGCTGGTGACGGCATGTGCCTGCAACGCGCCGACGGGCGACGCGAAATGCTGCTTAGCGGTGACGCCATCGCAGTATTCAGGGGCGAAGAGGCGATCAGCGCGCAGTTGCTGGGCGGCCCGATCACCGACCTCAATCTGATGACCCGTCGCGGCGTCTGGAGCCATGAGCTGCGCCTGGTGCGGCTGCAGGGCGAGCAAGTACTGGTGAACGACGCCGAGCTTTTGCTGCTGTGGAATGCCGCACCCGAAGCTCTGCACTATCAACTGCCAGAGGGCGGTCAGCAGGTACTGGCAGCACACAGCGGTGTGCTGCTGGAGAACGAGCAGGGGCGCCTCACACTGGAAAGTGATCAGCCATCACCACTCTACGTTGGCCGAATGCGCAGAGGCTGAGGGCCAGAACCGCTGGACGCCAAAAACGACCTCCACCCGATGCCCATGCGCCATCACGTCGGTATCTGATCGCTGACCGTCGCTCTCGCCCATTACCTCACCCGTCACCTCCGTACCCTCCCCCGGGTTCGCCGCATGCGAACTCGGGGGATTCGCTGCTTCACGGCCAGCACATCGGCCCTTTCAACACTCTCGCCCTACCAAGGGAGGACGCGACACCCCTTTCTCTGCCGCCAACGATGTCTAACAACATACGGAGAGCAAGCCATGTCATTTCGCAGAAAAACACTACTGGCCCTGGCCATCAGCACCGCAACGGGGGCACCACTGGCATTGGCCGATCAGGCCGAAAGCCAGGGTTTCATCGAAGACAGTCACCTGAAGTTCATGACTCGCAACATCTACTGGAATCACGACCGCCATGGCGGCGCTGCTGACCGGCGTGAATGGGGTCAGGGTTTTCGCCTCGACTACACGTCTGGCTACACCCAGGGCACCGTTGGTTTCGGCGTCGACCTGAGCGCCTATTCGGCGATCAAGCTCGATGGTGGTCGTGGATACTCCGGACAGGCGGGCGTACTGGTACCGGATGGCGAAGGTACCAAGGACGCAGCAGGCTCTGCAGGCGCCTCGGTGAAGATGCGCCTGTCCAACACCGAACTGCGTTATGGCAACAACCTGCGTCCTTACAACCCGGTTTTCGCACCGGCCGACGCGCGTCTGGTTCCAGGCACCGCTACCGGTTTCTGGCTGACCAGCTCAGAGTGGACAGGCCTGGACCTCGAAGCCGGACACATGACCGCCTCCAAGGACTTCAACAGCACCAACAGCAATGATGATTTCTACGCATCCTATGCCGGCGTCAGCACCGATACCGTGGACTTCGTCGGCGGCAACTACGCCATCACCGACAACCTCAGCGTCAGCCTCTATGGCTCGGAGTACAAGGACATCTGGCGTCAGTACTACGCCAACACCAACTACACCTACCCGCTAAGTGACGACCAGAGCCTGAACTTCGACTTCAACATCTATCGCTCGAATGACGAAGGCCGCAAGCTGGCCGGCGAGATCGGCGTCACCGCCTGGTCGTTCGCCGCCGCCTATACCGTCGGCGCGCACACCTTCAAGGTGACCCACCAGCGCATCAACGGCGACCAGCCGTTCGACTACCTGGGCATGGGCCCAGGCACCTTCCACGACTCCATCTACCTGGCGAACTCCTCGCAGCTGGTGGACTTCAACGGTCCGAACGAGCGTTCCTGGGGTCTGTTCTACGACCTCAACATGGCCAGCTATGGCGTGCCCGGCCTGACCTTCCACGCCCGCTACATCCGCGGTACCGACGTCGATGGCAGCAAGATGGACCCGAGCAGCCCCTATGCCTATTACGCGGACAGCGAAGACCACTGGGAACGCGATCTCGCCGTGGGCTATGTGGTGCAGAGCGGCCCGGCCAAGGACCTGTCCTTCAAGCTACGTCAGGCCACTCACCGCATCGGTAACGGCAAGTCCGACGTGTCCTCCGATCAGGTTCGCCTGATCATCGAGTTCCCGTACGAGATTTTCTGACCCTGTAAATGCACAAGCCCCGGCACTCAGGCCGGGGCTTGTGTACGCACCGCGTTGAATCAGAACTGCGCAGCGTCCAGCAGGTACAGCGATTCGCTACCTGCCTTGACCGATGCGCTCAGCGAGTGAATGCGCGGCAGCAGGCGGGCGAAGTAGAAGCGCGCAGTGCCCAGCTTGCTGGCGTAGAACTCGTCCTGCCCTTCCTTGCCGATCGCAGCACGTGCCATCAATGCCCACATGTAGGCATAGGCGGTGTAGCCGAACACGTGCAGATACTCGACCGAAGCAGCGCCGATTTCGTTGGGGTTGCCCTTGGCACGGTCCAGCACCCAGGCGGTCAGCTCATCGAGGTTCTGCACGGCAGCCGCCAGCGGCTTGGTGAACTCGGCGAGGTTGGCGTCAGCCGAGGCGACGAAGCCCTTGATCTCGTCGGCCAGGTGCTTGTAGAAGCTGCCGCCGCTGCCGACGATCTTGCGCCCCATCAGGTCCAGCGACTGGATACCGTTGGTGCCTTCGTAGATCTGGGTGATGCGGCAGTCACGCACCAGCTGCTCCTGGCCCCACTCGCGAATGAAGCCGTGGCCACCGAAGATCTGCTGACCATGCACGGTGGTTTCCAGCGCCATGTCGGTGAGGAACGCCTTGGCTACCGGCGTCAGCAGAGCGACCAGTTCGTCGGCGCGCTGGGCGGTGGCCTTGTCCTCGCTGTATTTGGCGGTGTCGAGCTGCATGGCAACGTAGCTGGAGAAGGCGCGACCGCCCTCGTTCAGCGCTTTCATGGTCAGCAGCATGCGACGCACGTCCGGATGCACGATGATCGGGTCGGCGGCTTTGTCCTTGGCCACCGGGCCGGTCGGCGCGCGGCTCTGAATACGCTCGCGGGCGTACTCGATGGCGCTCTGGTAGCTGCGCTCGCCCAGGGCCAGGCCCTGGATACCAACGCCCAGGCGCTCGTAGTTCATCATGGTGAACATGGCATTGAGGCCCTTGTTCACTTCACCGACCAGGTAACCGGTGGCACCGTCGAAGTTCATCACGCAGGTGGCCGAGGCCTTGATGCCCATCTTGTGCTCGATGGAGCCGCAACCCAGCGAGTTATTCTCTCCGAGGGAGCCGTCGGCATTGACCATCACCTTGGGCACGATGAACAGCGAGATGCCTTTCGGGCCAGCCGGTGCGTCCGGCAGCTTGGCCAGCACCAGATGGATGATGTTCTCGGTCAGGTCGTGCTCGCCACCAGTGATGAAGATCTTGGTACCGCTGATCTTGTAACTGCCGTCAGCCTGAGGTTCGGCCTTGGTGCGGATGATGCCCAGGTCGGTACCGGCATGCGGCTCGGTCAGGCACATGGAACCGGCCCAGACGCCGGCGTACATATTCGGCAGGTACTGCGCCTTCAGCTCTTCGCTGGCGTGGTTGAGGATCGACAGGCAGGCGCCGGCGGTCAGCATCGGATACAGACCAAAGGACAGGTTGGCCGAGTTGACCATCTCCTCGACCTGGGCGCCGATCACCTTGGGCATGCCCATGCCGCCGAACTCCGGCGAACCGCCAACACCGACCCAGCCACCCTCGGCGTAGGTCTGGTAGGCCTCGGGGAAACCGGCAGGGGTTTTCACCGCGCCGTTGTCCCAGGAGCAGCCCTCTTCGTCACCGCTACGGTTCAGCGGGGCGATGCTGCCCGCCGTGACCTTGCCAGCTTCTTCCAGGATGGCGCTGGCGGTCTCGGCATCGACCACCTCGGCCAGGGCCGGCAGCTCTGCCCAGAGCGTGGAGACGTCGAATACTTCATTGAGCACGAAGCGCATGTCGCGCAGGGGGGCTTTGTAATCGGCCATGACACATCCTCGAAAAACGGACTTACGTGAGAGGACCGAGTTTACTTGAACAACTTTATAGACACATAGGGTCTTTTTGTGACTATAAATTCACAAAAGGTCACCAAGTATCTGATTGACCAAGGGCGAGGAAAAAACCTGCTGACCGCTCGTCTGCCAGCGCCGCTATTCGCGTCCGGCGGCCAGCTTAACGGCGCCGCGACGCTGACCGGCGCTACGGATGCAATTGCGCCCGGCGGCCTTGGCGCTGTACAGCGCCTTGTCCGCCTCCTTGATCACTTCCTGCGGAGTGCGCTGCTCGGCCTGACGCTCGGCGACGCCCATGCTCACGGTCACCGATACCTCGCTGGCGGTCTTGCCGGCCCGACGCTGCTTGCCTTCACGATCATCGCGCGGCCGGCTTTGCGAGTCGCGCAGTTGCATGCGGTACTGCTCGATGCCTATACGCACCGCTTCCATGTGCGGCATGCATTGCTCCACGGTCTTGCCAGGAAACAGCAAGGTGAACTCCTCACCGCCATAGCGGTAGGCCTTGCCACCGCCACCGACCTTGCGCATCTGGCTGGCGACCAGACGCAACACCTGATCCCCCACATCATGGCCGTGGGTATCGTTGAATTTCTTGAAGTGATCGACATCGACCATGGCAATCACGTAATCACGCCCCAGGCGCTGCAGACGCTCGTTGAGCGCGCGCCGTCCCGGCAGCCCGGTGAGCTCGTCACGAAAGGCCATCTGGTAGGCCTCGTGCGCTACCGCCGCGACCAGCATGAGCATCACCATGCTGATCATCACCTGCAGCGCATTGGCCAGGATGAACACCTGCGGCAGCATCCACAGCAAACCGATCAACCCCACCAGTTGCGCGGCATGCAGCGGCCTTGGCCGACGCAGGTACTGCACCAGCAGGGCGATGAAGGCGACCAGGAACGCCACGTAAACCAACTGCGCCAGGCTCATCCAGGCGCCATGCAACGATGGCCAGTGAATCTTAGCCAACCAGTCGGCAATACCCTGCGGATAACGGTGCGCCAAACCAAAGGCCACCGCGCTGACTGCCAGCAAGATCAGGGCGCGGGCGAACATGTCCTGCAGCAGGTGCGAACGCTCCTCCCAGCAGCCGTAGAGGGCATAGAGCAGTGGTAGCAACAGGCAGATCAGATGGAAGACCAGAACCGCATCGTCGCGGATCTGGCCATTGTCACGAAAGTGATCGACCTGGATATCCAGCAGGAAGTAGCCGACATACAGCACCAGCAGCAGGAAAATTTCCCGCTGACGGCCATAGACCAGACAGAACGCGCCGCCGAGCAGCAACAGCAACGTCGGCAATACATTGAACAGGGAGATGAAGAACTCGCTCAGCACCGGCAAGCGTGCAGCCACCAACCCGCCGACCAGCAAGGGCAACGACGAATAGAAGTGACTGAGGCGCAAATTGGCCAGACGGATCACGCTGACATCCTGAGCGAGAGATGGAGGCATTCTGCCTGCTTCGACTCTTGAAAACAGCGACAGGATGCGACATTCCCTTCAGTGTCCAGCGCAAAAACGACAACGCCGCCCCAGGGGGCGGCGTTGTGGTTCAACCGATCAGGTCTTAGAAGCCGAGCGCGAAGTGCTCTTCATCCATTTCCATCAGGTTGCTGGCGCCCGACAGCATGGCTTCGACATGCGTGCGGGTACGCGGCAGGATGCGCGCGAAGTAGAAGCGAGCGGTCTGCAGCTTGGCTTTGTAGAAAGCCTCGTCGCCAGTACCGGCAGCCAGCTTCTCGGCAGCCAGGCGCGCCATGTCGGCCCAGAAGTAGGCCAGGCAGGCGTAGCCAGAGTACATCAGGTAGTCCACGGAGGCGGCACCGACTTCTTCGCGATCTTTCATCGCAGCCATGCCGACTTTCATGGTGATGTCGCCCCACTCCTTGTTCAGCTTGGCCAGCGGCTCGACGAATTCCTTGACGGAATCGTTGCCTTCGTTGGCCTGGCAGAACTTGTGGACGATCTTGGTGAAGTTCTTCAGGGCACCGCCCTGGGTCATCAACACCTTGCGGCCCAGCAGGTCGAGCGCCTGAACGCCGGTGGTGCCTTCGTACATCATGGAGATGCGGCAGTCACGCAGGTTCTGCTCCATGCCCCACTCGCTGATGAAGCCGTGGCCACCATAGATCTGCATGCCGTGAGAAGCGGACTCGAAGCCCACTTCGGTCATGAAGGCCTTGGCGATCGGGGTCAGGAAAGCCAGCAGTTCGTCGGCAGCTTTCTTCTCTTCTTCGTCCTGGCTGTGCTGAACGATGTCCACCTGCTTGGCGGTGAAGTAGACCATGGCGCGGTTGCCTTCGGCGAACGCCTTCATGGTCAGCAGCATGCGGCGTACGTCCGGGTGCACGATGATCGGGTCAGCGGCTTTTTCCGGCGCTTTCGGGCCAGTCAGCGAACGCATCTGCAGACGCTCGCGAGCGTACTTGATGCCACCCTGGAAGCCGACTTCGGCGTGGGCCAGGCCTTGCAGCGCGGTACCCAGGCGAGCGGTGTTCATGAAGGTGAACATGCAGTTCAGGCCCTTGTTGGCCGGGCCAATCAGGTAGCCAGTGGCGCCGTCGAAGTTCATCACGCAGGTGGCGTTACCGTGGATGCCCATCTTGTGCTCGATGGAGCCACAGGAAACGGCGTTGCGCTCGCCTACGCCGCCTTCGGCATTGGGCAGGAACTTCGGCACGATGAACAGCGAGATACCCTTGGTACCGGCCGGCGCATCGGGCAGACGGGCCAGAACGATATGGACGATGTTATCGGCCATGTCGTGCTCACCCGCGGAGATGAAGATCTTGGTACCGGAGACTTTGTAGCTGCCGTCGGCCTGCGGTTCGGCCTTGGTGCGCAGCATGCCCAGATCGGTACCGCAATGCGGCTCGGTCAGGCACATGGTGCCGGTCCACTCGCCGGAAACCAGTTTGGTCAGGTAGGTGTGCTTCTGCTCGTCGGTGCCGTGAGCGCTCAGGGTGTTCATCGCGCCGTGGGAAAGGCCCGGGTACATGCCCCAGGACCAGTTGGCCGAACCGACCATCTCGCTGACAGCCAGACCGAGCGACTCAGGCAGACCTTGGCCGCCATGCTCGACGTCATGCGCCAGGCTCGGCCAGCCGCCTTCAACGAACTGCTGATAGGCCTCTTTGAAGCCAGTCGGGGTTTTCACACCGGATTCGCTCCAGGTGCAGCCCTCGGTGTCACCCACACGGTTCAGCGGAGCCAGAACCTGCTCGCAGAACTTGGCGCCTTCTTCGAGGATGGCGTCGACCATGTCTGGAGTGGCGTCCTGGCAGCCAGGCAGGCTCTGGTAGTGCGCTTCATAACCCAGCAGTTCGTCGCGAACGAAACGAATGTCACGCAAGGGGGCCTTGTAGTCAGGCATAACGGTAAACCTCTGCGGTGGATTCCTAGTAGTTGGGGTGACCGTCTTGGCGGTCGCTCTCGGGATCACTCCCGGCTGCCTGGCCACGAGGCTGCGGCCGAAGCAATCAAACAGGCGTTTGAAACATACGTTTACGCCACCCCCTTGTCAAGCGCTGCCAATCGGCCGACTACGCGACCAGATCGATGCGGGGCTCCGGCGCAGGCAATTCACCCAGTCGCCGATACAGATCAAGATTAGGCGCTGGCGGCGAAGCCTGCTGCGACTGCTCGGCCGACGGCTCATCGGCGGGTCGAGCCGTGTCATCCGGCTTGCCCTCCGCGTCGGTACCGCTGGCCTCGTCACGCCGCAACTCGGCCAGTTCGACGCGTGCCTGCGCCGCTTGCGCCTGGGCCAGAGCGGCTACGCGCAAGTCCTGCGGGGAAGGTTCGATGGGCGCGAGCGCTGCGCGCAGGACGATTTCCATCTTGCGTAGCGTCGCTTCGGGGTCATTGGGAATGGGAGCGGTATCGATGCTGACTTCACCGGAAACAGCGTAACGCTGCCCATCGGGGCCACGCTTGAAACTGTAGGTCGGTGCTCCCGCGTATTGCCCGCCAACGGCAGCATGCGCCTGCTCGTGGGTACGGACCTCACGATCACGCTGCACGAGGTCGGCGATTTCCAGCTGTTGCTGGCGCTGCTCCTGAGGGCTTGGCTCGGATTTTTCTGCGCGGTTCGATGGGTTGGCCTCGCGATCCGCTTCCTCTCGACCGGATGCCGCGGAGTCGGCTTGCTGCTCCTGCGGCGCCGCAACAGGTGCCTGATCGGCACGGGCAATATCAGGGGAAACGTCGGACGACAGAGGCCTTGCCGAACTGACGGACGGCGCGGGAGTGAACGGTGGCAGGCTGCTGCCAATCTGCATGATCGCCCTCCTGCCCCGCTGCTGGCCGCATCCACGCGGCCGGGGTGAGACGACTTAAGCGCGGGTATCGATCAGGGTGCCCAGCACCTCGTCGGCGGTGTCGACGACACGTGCATTGGCGCGCACTTCGTTTTCACCGACACGCAGCGCCACGAGGCTTTCGGTCAAGTCAGGGCGGTTACGCTCGGATACCTGCGAACTCGGATTGACCTGGTTTTGCGGTGGGGTCTGAGTCGTCTGCTGCGACGGGTTGATGGTGTTGCTGGCGATATCACCGGCGGCCTGTTCGACACGGCGTTGCCCGGCCTGAATACCGTTCAAACCCGAATTGAATGCGTTGGCGGAGATTTCCATCGGCAGCCCCCTGAGGGATGTAGAACCTGATAACAGGTATTGAAGCAGAAATCGGCTAAAAAACGTACAGGCAAAAGGCTATGGTCAGTTTGCTGTTTATTACCAGTCAGCCAGCAACTCCAGTTTGAGGTGTTCCGCCACCGCAGCGGCCGTCACCTTGCCTAGGTGTGGCACACGCCCCAGGCAAGGCGCTGGTAGGCGCTCGGTGAGGGTGGCGAGGTTTTCCTCCAGACGTGAGGTCTTCGGCTCGACGATATTGGCCACCCAGCCGGCCAGCTTCAGCCCATCACGCTCGATCGCCTCTGCGCTCAGCAGCGCGTGGTTGATACAACCCAGGCGTACACCCACCACCAGAATCACCGGGATAGCCAATGCCACGGCCAGGTCCGACAGGTTTTCCTCACCGGCCAGCGGTACGCGCCAGCCGCCTGCGCCCTCCACCAGCGAGAAATCCGCGCCCCTGGCCAGGATCGCCTGCACCGGCGGCAGCAGGCTGGCGACATCCAGTTTGATGCCCACTTCGCGAGCGGCCAGGTGCGGGGCAATGGCCGGCTCGAAGGCCAGCGGGTTGACCTCTTCATAGTGCAGCGGCAATGAACACTGGGCGAGCAAGGCCAGCGCGTCGTCGTTGCGCAGCCCATCGGCGGTTCGCACGCAACCGGAAGCGACCGGCTTGGCCGCTGCGGTGCTCAGGCCCTGCTGACGCGCCGCATGGAGCAGGCCAGCGGCGATAGTCGTCTTGCCGATTTCGGTATCCGTGCCGGTGACGAAGTAGGCTTGGGTCATCTGATCCTCGTGGGAGCGAGCTCTGCTCGCGAAGCGGGTTGACGAGCGAGGTTCGTGCCTAGGAAGGCTTCTGCAGCACGCCGTACACCACCTGATAGGTGGCTGGCAGTCCCTGCGGCTGACGGAAGTGCTCGTAAGCCTCGATCAGTGCACGAATGCGCGAGCGCCCCGTCAGCCCACCCGGACGCCCCGGGTTGAGATTGTGCGCACCGAGGTCCTTGAGCGAGGTGGTCAGGCTGCGCAGATCGGGAAAGTGCAGAACCTCCGCCTCGCGTTGCAGCGCCAGCACCTGCAGGCCACTGACCTTGCACATATGCTGATAGGCCTCGAAATGGCGGAAGCGATTGACGTGGACCAGGCCGTCGACCGCCAGCCAGCTGTCACGCAGTTCCTGCAGCGTACCCGCGCACAGGCTGGAAAACGCCAGCACGCCACCGGGGCGCAACACCCGCTGTGCTTCGCTCAGCACGCGCGGGAAATCGGCACACCATTGCAGCGCCAGGCTGGAGAACAGCAGATCGACGCTGGCGCTTTGCAGCGGTAGCGCTTCGGCATCGCCGGCAATGAAATGCGCAGCACCGCCCTGAGGCCTGGCGTGGCGCAACATACCCTCGGCGATATCCACCGCCAGGCCCTCGCTCGGTGCATAACGTTCGGCCAGGGCGCGGGTGAAATGGCCTGTGCCGCTGCC
Organism: Pseudomonas sp. o96-267; assembly: GCF_003935465.1. Lineage (NCBI taxonomy): Bacteria > Pseudomonadati > Pseudomonadota > Gammaproteobacteria > Pseudomonadales > Pseudomonadaceae > Pseudomonas > Pseudomonas sp. o96-267. The sequence goes on along the minus strand of NZ_RHQP01000010.1, from coordinate 29,541 downwards.
CAGGTCCAGCCACAGTCGCGGCTGTAGCGAAGCAGGCAAACGCGCCAGCAGCTGGTTGCCGACACTGCGTTGCAGCTCGGCCACCGAGTCGTAACTGGCTGCCGCACGGGAAAACGACGCGGCAACCTGACGCTTGTCCGGCAACGCCACATCTCCGTAGGGTGCACCGTGCGCACCAGAGAACTCATGAGGCGCCACACGCAGCTCAGACATCACTGGCCTCACGGATGAAATCGAGCATCAAGACCGCCAGGGTATCTGCCTGCTCGCGCACGAAGGCATGGCCGCACTCTTCCAGCACGTCCACCTCACCCGCTGGCAACAGCGCCAGCAGTGCGTCGCCTGCCGCTGCTGGCACCAGCGCATCCTGCTCGGCCAGCAGGTGCAATTGCGGCCCGTTATACGCGGCCAGCGCAGCGCGATTGTCCAGGCTCGCCAGTAGGCGCAGCCCGGCCAGCAGAGCGGACTCGTCGCTGGTCGACAGATGGCTTTGCAACTGCCGTGACAGGCCGCGCGCGTCAGCGCCACCCTGGGCACAGAGCATGGCGAAACGTTTGAGCGTAGCGCCGGCTTTCTCCTGGCAGCCCTCGTAGAAGGCTGCGTAGGTCTGTGCCGGCATGGCCGTCGGCCAGGTATCGCTGGCGACGAAACAGGCATTGCTGGCCAAGGTGATCAAGCCACGGCAGCGCTTGCCACGACGCGCAGCCAGGGCGGCGGCGAGCATACCGCCAAGTGACCAGCCGGCCAGCCAGCAATCATGCGGCAGACGCGTATCCAGCTCGTCGAGCCAGTCGGCAGCGGCCGCACTGCTCAGTCGCGGCAGGGCTGGCACCTGCACCTGCATATCGCCACCCAACGCCTTGGCCAGCGGTTGCAGCAAGGCGCCGTCCAGGCCCCAGCCCGGCAACAGAATCAGCGTCTCACGCATCGGTCTGCACCTGCGGCCAGCACTCGGCCAGAGCCTCGAGTAGCAGTTCGAGCTGCGCATCGCTGTGCGCAGCAGACAAGGTCACGCGTAAACGGGCGCTGCCAGCCGGTACGGTCGGTGGGCGAATCGCGCCGACCAGCAGGCCGCGATCCTTGAGCAGCGCAGACAGCTTGAGCGCACGCGCACTGTCGCCGACCAGAATCGGCTGAATCGGGGTGGGACTGTCCATCAGGCTCAGGCCGATCTCGGCGGCGCCCTGACGGAAGCGGGAGATCAACCGCTGCAAGTGTTCGCGACGCCAGCTTTCGCTGCGCAGAAGCTCCAGGCTCTTCAACGTGGCGCAGGCCACCGCCGGCGGTTGGCTGGTGGTGTAGATGTAGGGCCGGGCGAACTGAATCAGCGTCTCGATCAGCTCCTCGCTGCCGGCGACGAAGGCGCCAGCGGTACCAAAGGCCTTGCCCAGTGTGCCGACCAGCACCTGCACGTCATCCTGGCCCAGACCGAAGTGCTCGACGATACCGCCGCCGGTGGCGCCCAGCGGGCCGAAGCCATGGGCATCATCGACCATCACCCAGGCCTGAGCGGCACGCGCCTCGGCGCATAGGGCCGGTAGATCGGCCAGATCGCCGTCCATGCTGAACACGCCATCGGTGACCACCAGGCAGTTGCCAGTGACCTTGCGCAGGCGGTTGGCCAGGCTCACTGCGTCGTTGTGCAGGTAGCGAGAGAATCGCGCTCCGCAGAGCAGGCCGGCATCGAGTAGCGAGGCGTGGTTGAGACGATCCTGCAGTACGCTGTCGCCCTGCCCGAGCAAGGCGGTGACGACCGCCAGGTTGGCCATGTAACCGGTGGAGAACAGCAGCGCACGCGGCCTGCCGGTGAACGCGGCCAGGGCCTCCTCCAGCTCATGGTGCGGGGTGCTGTGGCCGATCACCAGATGCGATGCGCCGCCGCCGACGCCCCATTTTTCCGCGCCCTGCTGCATGGCGCGGATCACCTCGGGGTGGTTGGCCAGGCCTAGATAGTCATTGGAACAGAAGGCCAGTAGCTCCTGATCGTCCGCGCGCACCTGCGGCCCCTGCGGGGTCTGCAACAGCGGGCGTTGGCGGAACAGATCGGCGGCCTGGCGCTCGGCCAGGCGCGTAGCAAGATCGAAGCTCATGCACGTTTTCCGTAGGAGCGAGCGTCGCGAGCGAAAGACCAGGACAGGAGGTCATTCGCGAGCAGAGCTCGCTCCCACATAAAAGGAATCAGGCCGAAGCGGCGTTGTAGAACAGCTTGGAATCGCGCTGCTCGAACAGCGCCTGTTCGATGGCCGCCTGGTGCACCTCGTCGGCGTGCTCTTCGCGCTCCTCAGGCTTGATGCCGAGGCGCTTGAACAGGGCCATGTCCTTGTCCGCCTGCGGGTTGGCGGTGGTCAGCAGCTTCTCGCCGTAGAAAATCGAGTTGGCGCCCGCCATGAAGGCCAGGGCCTGCATCTGCTCGTTCATCGCCTCGCGGCCGGCAGACAGGCGCACGTGGGATTTCGGCATCATGATCCGTGCCACGGCCAAAGTGCGGATGAAGTCGAACGGGTCGACGTCCTTCTCCTCGGCCAGCGGCGTGCCCTTGACCTTGACCAGCATGTTGATCGGCACGCTTTCCGGGTGCTCCGGCAGGTTGGCCAGCTGGATCAGCAGCCCGGCGCGGTCATCCACCGACTCGCCCATGCCGAGGATGCCGCCCGAGCAGATCTTCATCCCGGCCTCGCGCACGTAAGCCAGGGTCTGCAGGCGCTCGCCGTAGGTGCGGGTAGTGATGATGCTGCCGTAGAACTCCGGCGAGGTGTCGAGGTTGTGGTTGTAGTAGTCCAGGCCTGCGTCAGCCAGCGCCTGGGTCTGCTCCTGATCGAGGCGACCAAGAGTCATGCAGGTTTCCAGGCCGAGCTTCTTCACGCCCTTCACCATTTCCAGCACGTAAGGCATGTCCTTGGCGGACGGATGCTTCCACGCGGCGCCCATGCAGAAACGCGTGGAGCCGATGGCCTTGGCCTCGGCGGCCGCCTCCAGGACCTTCTGCACTTCCATCAGCTTTTCCTTGTCCAGGCCGGTGTTGTAGTGGCCGGACTGCGGGCAGTACTTGCAGTCTTCCGGGCAGGCGCCGGTCTTGATCGACAGCAGGGTCGAGACCTGCACGCGATTCGGGTCGAAGTGCTGGCGATGGACACCCTGCGCCTGGAACAGCAGGTCGTTGAAAGGCTGCTCGAACAGCGCGCGAACCTCGGCGAGGCTCCAGTCGTGACGGGTGGTGATTGCAGCGGTTGCGCTCATCTGAGAAGTCCTTCGACGCTTGGTGGCATCTGTTGTCAGGCCCACACGGGGCATTCAGGCTTTGGCCATCATAAGTGGCGATTGGATGCTGTCAACCACGACAAAGACACAGGTTTACATATGGTCAATTAACAACCAATAGAACTTATGTCATGGCACAAGGCCAAATGCTTACCCCTCCCACAGGATGTTCTGCATGCAGGTTGAAGGTTTTTTTGAAGGGCTCGGCGAAGCGCTGGGTCGCGCCATCCGTTTCATCGTCGACATGTTGTCCGGCGTGCTAGGCGCCATGGCCGATGCCATCGACGACTTTCTCCAGGGTATGGCCAGGGCCATTGGCATGGACGTGTCGATCTTCAGCATCATCCTGCTGATCATCGGGCTGCTGTTCCTGTTCAGCGGCGCTCGTTCACTGCTGCGCGGCTCGATCATCGGCGGAGTGATCTGGCTGTTTCTCGGCCTGATCGTCATGGGCTGGCTCATCCGCTGACGCGAACTACACTTCTGGCACCACCGCTCATGGATGAGCCGCGATGCCAGCGTTCGACCCAACCCTCCTGCAACGCCTCCCCTGGCTGCGACCGCGCCGCCATTGCCAGCTTTGCGACGAAACCACCGATCACCCCACGCACGCGGTCTGCACGGCTTGCGAGGCCGAGTTGCCGTGGCTCGGTGCGCATTGCCAGATCTGTGCGGTGCCATTGCCGGCCCACGGCATGATCTGCGGCGCGTGCCAGAACAAGCCACCGAGTTTCAGCCGCGTGGAAGCGCCCTGGCGCTATGCCTTTCCCGTCGACAATCTGATCACCCGCTTCAAGCATCAGGCGCAATGGCCGTACGGCCGTCTGCTCGCCGAGCTGTTGGCCGAGCACCTGCACCACGCCTTCGATGAAGGATTGCCCCGCCCCCAGGCACTGTTGCCCGTCCCACTGGCCCGCAAGCGCCAGCGGCGACGCGGCTTCAATCAGGCGCAGATGCTCGCCGACTGGCTGAGCACCAGACTCGACCTGCCGGTAGAGCGTGACTGGCTCGAGCGCCGTGTCGATACGCCCGCACAGCAAGGGCTGGATGCCGCGACGCGCAAGCGCAATCTGCGTCAGGCCTTCAGCCTGGAACTGCAGGCCAAGGTGGCTGGCGCTCACCTGGCGCTGGTCGATGACGTGCTCACCACCGGCGCCACGGCGGGCGTGCTCGCCCACCTGCTGCGTCGCGCCGGCGCCCTGCGCGTCGATGTGTATTGCCTGGCCCGCACGCCAAGGCCGGGGGACGCCTGACTTGACGCGCTAGGCGCAGTCACGCACCTTGCCCGACATCCTTCCTGGCCACGCCTCAATCATGTCGCAGCTCGATCCCCTCGCCCAACTGCTCAGCCGCCGCCCGAAACGCCTGGCCCTGCTCGAGCAGATCGCCGAACAAGGCTCCATCACCCGCGCCGCCAAAGCCGCCGGGCTGAGCTACAAGGCCGCCTGGGACGCCATCGACGAGTTGAACAACCTCTCGGAGCAGCCCCTGGTCAGCCGCAACGTCGGCGGCAAAGGCGGCGGCGGTGCACGCCTGACACCCGCTGGCGAACGTCTGCTGGCACTGCAACAACGCCTGCAGGCGCTGCAGGTGCAACTGCTGCAGGCCGCCGGTGACGACGCCGACCTGGCGCTGCTCGACCGCCTGATGCTGCGCACCAGTGCGCGTAACCAGCTCACCGGCCGCGTGCGCGCGATTCACGCCCACGGCCACAACGACCTGATCGATATCGAACTGCCCGGCGGCAGCCGCCTGCAAGCGCAGATCACCCATGACAGCACCGAGAACCTGCAACTGAGCGAAGGCAGCGGCGTGGTCGCCCTGATCAAGGCTGGCTGGCTGGAACTGCAGCCACTCGATGCACCGCCAGCAGAACAGCACAATGCTCTCGAAGGCCGTATCGAACAGATTCTGCCGGCCAGCGACGGCCCCAGCGACGTGCGCATCAGCCTGCCTAATGGTCAGACCTTGTGCGCCCTGCTCGAATCCGCTCGCCTGGCCGAGCTGGGCCTGCGCGTCGGCGACCCGGTGCGCGCACAGTTCGCCGCCAGCCAGGTGCTGCTCGGTACGCAACTGTAGGGCGGCTGCAACTCGCTAATAACGCCAACGGCGGGTTACACCCGCCCTAGGTTCAGCGCAAGCCGGTAGACTGGGCGCCCACTCACGCGGAGCCGTTCATGAGCCATCCCTTTTCCACCCTCACCCCGGATCTGGTGCTCGATGCCGTGGAGAGCCTTGGCTACCTCAGCGACGCCCGCGTATTGGCACTCAACAGCTACGAGAACCGCGTCTATCAAGTCGGCATCGAGGACGAAACACCGCTGATCGCCAAGTTCTATCGCCCGGATCGCTGGAGCGATGCGGCAATCCGCGAGGAGCACAGTTTCAGCGCCGAGCTGGCCGAGCACGAGGTCCCGGTGGTGGCGCCCCTGGCGCGCGATGGCGAGACACTGTTCGAGCACGGCGGCTTCCGCTTCGCCCTATTCCCGCGCCGGGGCGGCCGCGCGCCAGAGCCGGGCAACCTGGATCAGCTGTACCGCCTTGGCCAGCTGCTCGGACGCATGCATGCCATCGGCGCCAGCCGTCCTTTCGCTCATCGCGAAACCCTGGCGGTGGACAACTTCGGCCATGCAGCCCTGGCGTCTCTACTCGATGGCGGCTTCGTGCCGCGCAGCCTGCTGCCGGCCTACGAGTCGGTAGCGCGCGATCTGCTCGCCCGCCTCGATGAACTGTTCGCCCGCGTGCGCTATACGCCGATTCGCCTGCACGGCGACTGCCACCCAGGCAACCTGCTGCACCGCGACGACGCCTTCCATGTCGTCGACCTCGACGACTGCCGCATGGGCCCGGCTGTGCAGGACCTGTGGATGATGCTGGCCGGCGAACGTCATGAACGCCTTGGCCAGTTGGCCGAGCTGGTCGACGGCTACCAGGAATTCCACGACTTCGCCGCCCGCGAGCTGCCGCTGATCGAAGGCCTGCGCGCCCTGCGTCTGATGCATCACAGCGCCTGGATCGCCCGCCGCTGGGACGACCCGGCCTTCCCCCTGGCCTTCCCCTGGTTTGCCGGCGAGCGCTACTGGGGCGACCAGATTCTCGCCCTGCGCGAACAGATGGCCGCACTGGATGAAGAGCCGCTGCGACTGTTCTGAGCCGATGCAATCCGGGAGCGCAGTTCCCGGATTGCATCCGGGCTACGCACCGACCGCGCCACGTCCTCGCACCCATACAGTTGCGCGCACCGCGTAAAGTTTGCCTTACGACTTTGCCGGCGTTTCGGTATACATAAAAAGCTGAACGAACAGACAAGGCAGAGGCCAGAGCGCTAGAATTTCGCAGCAACCGTTAGCTGCCTAACCAAGGATTCTCGATGGCCACCGCCAACCCGCAACGCGGGTACGTTCTGGGCCTTACCGCCTACATCATCTGGGGCCTGTTCCCGCTCTACTTCAAAGCCCTGCAAAGCGTGCCGGCGATGGAAATCATCGTGCACCGCGTGCTCTGGTCAGCGCTGTTCGGCGGCCTGCTGCTGCTCGTCTGGAAGCACCCTGGCTGGTGGCGCGAGCTGCGCGACAACCCCAAACGCCTGGCGGTGCTGGCCGGCTGCGGCCTGCTGATCGCAACCAACTGGCTGGTGTACGTGTGGGCGGTGAACAACGACCGCATGATCGAGGCCAGCCTGGGCTACTACATCAACCCCTTGATCAACGTATTGCTCGGCCTGCTGATTCTCGGTGAGCGCTTGCGTCGCCTGCAGTGGCTGGCCGTGGCGCTGGCCGCGATAGGCGTGCTGCAACAACTGTGGCAGGTCGGCAGCCTGCCCTGGGTATCGCTGGTGCTGGCGCTGACCTTCGGCTTCTATGGATTGATCCGCAAACAGGCGCCCGTGGCGGCACTGCCCGGATTGGTAGTGGAAACCTGGTTGCTGGTGCCGGTGGCGCTGGCCTGGCTGGTTCTGCACCCTACAGCGATGAGCAGCCAGGCCAGCTTCTGGACCAGCAGCGAGGCACTCTGGCTGGCCGCCGCCGGGCCGATCACTCTGGTGCCGTTGGTGTGCTTCAACGCCGCGGCGCGGCATCTGCCGTACACCACGCTGGGCTTCCTGCAATACCTGGCTCCGACCCTGGTGTTGCTGCAGGCCATTCTGCTGTTCGATGAACACTTCTCGCCGAGCACCCTGCTGGCATTCGCCTGCATCTGGGCAGGGCTTTTTGTGTATAGCCTGGATATCTGGCTTAACCTGCGCAAGCGCTCAACGCAGTAAAAGGCTGGTGCGCACAGCGCACCCTGCGCAGGTCGCGGAAGCCGCAAGGTGTCGCGGGTCCACCTAAGCCGTGTGCACCGGCTTTCCTGCTAGCACTCGCTGAACAGAAAACATCCACCCAGCGCCAAGCCTCGCCAGCCCTGGCGCGGCGCCTTTCATCCCCGGTTTATCCACAGCTCCATCCCCGGCCTTTGTGCACAAGCTATTGATCCTGCTGAATTTTTAGTCAGCCCATGAAAAACCCCGGGGCACTAAGCTGTGCGCCGGGGCTCCCCAGTTTATCCACAGGCTGATCCACGCATACCGTGGATATCAATCCTCAGCGCGCAGGTTCAGCTCCACCATCAGGTCATCGGCCAGGGTTTCCAGGCGTGCCTGCAATTGCTCCAGCGCCAGCGTCTCCGGCACGGCCAGCAGCGCTTCGGCGGTGAACAGCAACTCGCCGCTCATCGGCGCTGGCGCCACCTCGGTCAGCAGGCTCTCCAAATTGACGCCCTGTTCGGCCAGCACGCGGGTGATATCGCGGACGATACCGGGCCGGTCGTTACCCACCAATTCCAGGCGAATCGCGGTGAAGCGCCCGCCCGGCTCACTGCTGCTGGCCGCCAGTTGCACGCGAATGCCTTGCGCGCTGAGGGCTTCGAGCGCCTGGATCAGGCCGCCGTGGGCCTCGGCCGGTACATCCACCCGCACGATCCCGGCGAACTGCCCGGCCATGCGCGCCATGCGGCTCTCCAGCCAGTTGCCGCCGTGGGTCGCTACACAACCCGCCAAGCGCTCGACCAAGCCAGGTTGGTCCTCGGCAATCACCGTCAGTACCAGATGATCCATGTACTACCTCACTCGTTCACATAGGGTTCGAAAAGGTCAGCCGCGCAGCGACAACCAATAGGTGAAGAACTGTTCGTCACGCACGTAGCCAAGTCGCTCGTAAAGGCTCTGGCCGGCCAGATTGGTTTTCGCCGTTTCCAGTTGCAGACCACAGGCGCCGGTCGCCTCGGCATGTGCGCGGGCGGCGTTCATCAATGCCTCGCCCACACCCGAGCGGCGGGCGCGTTCGTCGACATACAGATCACTGAGCAACCAGGCCGGTTCCAGCGCCAACGAGGACTGAAAGGGATAAAGCTGCACGAAGCCCTGCGCGGCGCCCTGCTCGTCGCGGGCGATGAACAACTGCGAATCTCCACGCTGCAGGCGCTGGCCAAGAAAGCTGGCAACTTCCGCCGCGTCCCGCGGCACTTGGTAGAAGCGCAGGTAGCCGACGAACAGACGGGTGAGATCAACAAGGTCAGCAGCAACAACAGCGGATACCGTCATGGCAGGCTCCGGAATGACTGAAAGGCAGTATAGGCGAGGTGGCGTAGGCCATATCGGCGCACTTGTCAGCAGCCAACTCAATTAATCGTGTACGATTTTGCTTATTTTGTGGAACAATAGCGCACTTTTTTGCACGCACAGCGCACTAAATGTGACCATAAATAGTCTTTTGGTCGCAGACTGACGCTACCCCGCTGCATTTACCCAGGATCTTGATGTAGTATGCCGCGCTTTGGACTACAAGACGGAAAACCCGTCTCCAAAGCGGCTATTGAGTAGAGCTCAGAGAGAGTGAGGCAAGTGATGACTGAACGCGTTCAAGTCGGCGGCCTGCAGGTCGCCAAAGCCCTGTACGACTTCGTGAACAACGAAGCCATTCCCGGTACCGGCATCGCTGCCGACCAGTTCTGGGCCGGTGCCGCTGCGGTCATCAAGGACCTGGCGCCGAAGAACCATGCCCTGCTGGCCAAGCGCGACGAACTGCAGGCGCAGATCGACGCCTGGCACCAGGCGCGCAAGGGGCAGGCCCATGACGCGGCTGCCTACAAGGCCTTCCTCCAGGAAATCGGCTACCTGCTGCCGGAACCGGAAGACTTCCACGCCACCACCACCAACGTCGATGAAGAAATCGCCCGTCTGGCCGGCCCACAGCTGGTAGTACCGGTGATGAACGCGCGCTTCGCCCTGAACGCCTCCAACGCCCGCTGGGGCTCGCTGTACGATGCGCTGTACGGCACCGACGTGATCAGCGAAGAAGGTGGCGCCGAGAAGGGCAAGGGCTACAACAAGGTCCGTGGCGACAAGGTCATTGCCTTCGCCCGCGCCTTCCTCGACGAGGCCGCGCCGCTGGCTGCCGGCTCGCACGTCGACTCCACCGGTTATGCCATCGTCGACGGCAAGCTGGTCGTCGCCCTCAAGGGTGGCAGCAACAGCGGCCTGCGTGACGATGCGCAACTGGTCGGTTTCCAGGGCGAGGCCAGCGCGCCGATCGCCGTGCTGCTCAAGCACAACGGCCTGCACTTCGAAATCCAGATCGACGCCTCCAGCCCGATCGGCAGCACCGACGCCGCCGGCGTCAAAGACGTGCTGATGGAAGCGGCGCTGACCACCATCATGGACTGCGAAGACTCCGTCGCCGCCGTCGATGCCGATGACAAGGTGGTGGTCTACAAGAACTGGCTGGGCCTGATGAAAGGCGACCTGGCCGAGGAAGTGTCCAAGGGCGGCAAGACCTTCACCCGCACCATGAACCCGGATCGCGTCTACACCAAGCCGGACGGTTCCGAGCTGACCTTGCATGGCCGTTCGCTGCTGTTCGTGCGTAACGTCGGCCACCTGATGACCAACCCGGCTATCCTCGACGCCGCAGGCAACGAGATCCCGGAAGGCATCCAGGACGCGCTGTTCACCAGCCTGATCGCGGTGCACAACCTGATCGGCAACACCAGTCGCAAGAACACCCGCACCGGCAGCGTGTACATCGTCAAACCGAAGATGCACGGCCCGGAAGAAGTCGCCTTCACCAGCGAAATCTTCGCCCGCGTCGAGGATGTCCTGGGCCTGGCCCGCAACACCCTGAAAGTCGGCATCATGGACGAAGAGCGTCGCACCACCGTCAACCTCAAGGCGTGCATCAAGGCTGCCAGCGAGCGCGTGGTGTTCATCAACACCGGCTTCCTCGACCGTACCGGTGACGAGATCCACACCTCCATGGAAGCCGGCGCCGTGGTGCGCAAGGCCGCCATGAAGAGCGAAGCCTGGATCGGTGCCTACGAGAACAACAACGTCGACGTCGGCCTGGCCACCGGCCTGCAAGGCCGTGCGCAGATCGGCAAGGGCATGTGGGCCATGCCGGACCTGATGGCCGCGATGCTCGAGCAGAAAGTCGCGCATCCGCTGTCCGGCGCCAACACCGCCTGGGTTCCGTCGCCGACCGCCGCAGCCCTGCACGCGCTGCACTACCACAAGGTCGACGTGTTCGCCCGTCAGGCCGAACTGGCCAAGCGCGCTCCGGCGTCGGTCGACGACATCCTGACCATTCCGCTGGCCAAGGACACCAACTGGAGCGACGAGGAAATCCGCAACGAGCTGGATAACAATTCGCAAGGCATCCTCGGCTACGTGGTGCGCTGGATCGACCAGGGCGTCGGTTGCTCCAAAGTGCCGGACATCAACGATGTCGGCCTGATGGAAGACCGCGCCACCCTGCGAATCTCCAGCCAGCTGCTGGCCAACTGGCTGCGCCACGGCATCGTCAGCGAAGCGCAGGTGGTGGAAAGCCTCAAGCGCATGGCGCCGGTGGTGGATCGTCAGAATGCCAACGACCCGCTGTATCGCCCGATGGCCCCGGACTTCGACAACAACGTCGCCTTCCAGGCCGCGCTGGAGCTGGTGGTCGAAGGCACCAAGCAGCCCAACGGCTACACCGAGCCGGTGCTGCATCGTCGTCGTCGCGAGTTCAAGGCCAAGAACGGTCTGTGATTCGCTCACTGCGCGAATTAAAAACCGCCCTTCGGGGCGGTTTTTTTATGGGAAGTTTCGCGGCTAAAGCCCCTCCCACAAAGTTGAGTGTCCCGTGGGAGGGGCTTTAGCCGCGACGGGCAGTCAGGGCTTGGCCTGCGCCGCCTTCTCCGCCGTCACCCCCGTGGTGTTGCCCAGCAGACTGGCTGTCGCGGTCTGTACGAAGGCCGACAGCTTGCGTTCCAGATCGCTGCGCCGCTGCGCGTCATCGATCACCTCGGCACTGGCCTCGTGGCCAAGCTGGTAGCGATACAGGCGCGCATCACGGTCACGCGGTTTGACCAGGATGTTGTCGCCGGTCACCAAACCCACGGTCTGGTCGCTCCCGGACGGTTTGATCACCGCCACACCGGCATCACCCTCAGGCAGCGCCAGCAGGTCGCGGCCCCAGCATTGCTGCTGCACGGGCTGACCGAGGCGGCCCATGATGGTCGGTACTACGTCGATCTGGCTGCCAACGGTGTCGCGGCTGCTGCCGAAGGTGTCCTGCACGCCAGGGCCGATCAGCAGCAGCGGAACGCTGAAGCGCGACAGGTCCATCTCGGTAATCTGCTCGTCGTTGCCGAAACCATGGTCACCCAGGACCACGAACAGGGTGTCCTTGAAATAGGGCTCCTGGCGCGCCTTGGCGAAGAACTGGCCGAGCGCCCAGTCGGCGTAGCGCATGGCGGTCAGGTGTTCGTCCAGTGAACCGTAGCCGGTGACGCGCTCGACCGGCAAGTCTTCCGGCAGGGCGTAAGGCGTGTGGTTGGACAGCGTCTGCAGCAGTGCGTAGAACGGCTTGCCCTGGCTGCCGAGCTTGGCCAGTTCGTCGGCACCGCGGCTGAACATGTCCTGGTCGGACACGCCCCAGGTCGGATCGATGAACACCGGGTCGACGAAATCGTCACGGCCGACGAAGTTGCGCATGCCCTGGTTAGCGAAGAAGCCGGATTGGTTATCCCAAGCGAAGCTACCGTTGTAGACATAAACGTCGTCATAGCCACGGGCGCTGAGCAGTTGCGGCAGGCCGGAGAACTGATGGCCGCCCTCAGGCATGCGCATCAGGTATTCGAACGCCGGCAAGTTGGGGAAGCAGGCCATGGTGGCGAACATACCCTGATGGGTATGGGTGCCGTTGGAGAACACGCGCTGGAACAGCAGCCCTTCCTTGGCCAGGGCATCGAAGTTGGGGGTGATGCCGTCCTGATTGCCCATGGCGCCGATGTAACGGCCGGCCATGCTCTCCATGAGGATCACCACCACGTTACGCACCTGCGGCAGTTGGCCTTCGGCCGGCGGCGTGTAAACGCGGCGCACGGCGGCCTGGTCGGCATCAAGCAACTGATCGCGTGGGGTCAGCAGCAGGTCGCGGGTGATCTGCTGCGCTTCGTCAGCCGGCAGGGTGGCTTTCCAGCTGTTGTCGCGGTGATCGGAGAAGAAGTTTTCGGCAGCGTCGACCAGGGTCAGCGTACCGTTGAGGCCCAGGTGATTGGCGAACATCGAATCGGTGGTGTAGGCATCGCCCCAGCGCAGCGGCGGGCCGGAGCGCAGGGTGCCACGGGCAGCGACCACGCATACCAGCAGGAACATCACGAAAACGGCGGTGCGGGCCGGCCAGCGCGGCGGCGCAGCATGCCCGCGCGCACGCGTGGCGCGCTCGACACGGCGGAACAGCCAGGCCAGCAGCAGTGTCGCCAGGGCCCAGGCCAGCAGCAGGCGCAGCACCGGGAAACCGTTCCAGATCATGCTGCTGACGGTGCCGATATCTTCCTGCATGTACTGGAACACCAGGCTATTCAGGCGCTGGTGAAACTCACGGTAGAAGTTCAGCTCGACCACGGCGAAGAACAGGCACAGGCTGGTGGCGAACGTCAGCCAGGCGACGTGCAGGCGCCGGGCACGCATCGCCGTGACGCTGAGCAGCGACAGGCTCAACGGCACGCACAGGTAGACGATCAGGCGCAGATCGAAGCGCGCGCCATTGATAAAGGCTTCGACGAAGGTGCTGGCCGGCGTATCGGCGATCAGTGCGTGGTTGTAGGCCAGAAGCCCCAGACGGGCCAGGGCGAAGAGCAGCAGCATGCACAGCGCGCTGCCAAGGATGAACGCCAGGTGACTACCAACACTGACCTGTGCCGCCTTGTGGGCAACTGGTACGGATGACTGCATGGATGTGCCTTGCTCTTTACGGAATACGTGGGCGGGGGCAGTCTGCCTGGGCACAAGTCAAAATTTCGTCAAAACTGCGCTGCTTGCACCCTACTTAGGTGCAATGGGCAACCCGGCGGGCCAGGGCCACACTGACAACATCCCGAAACTGCGAGGCGCAAGCCCATGAGCAAGGCCGACGCAATGGCCGATGCGGGCAAGACTGCGGTGCTTCAGAACATCCACGGCACCATGGAGTTCCTGCACAAGTTCCCGCCTTTCAACCAGATGGACACCGCTCACCTGGCGTATCTGGTCGAGCACTGCCAGCTGCGCTTCTATGCCGAAGGCGACTCGATCATCAAACCCAGCGATGGCCCGGTCGAGCACTTCTACATCGTCAAACAGGGCCGTGTGCACGGTGAGCGCCCACACAGCGCCCGACGCGGCACCGAGACCACTTTCGAGATCACCGCCGGCGAGTGCTTCCCCCTGGCGGCGCTGATCGGCGAACGCGCCACGCGTACCGAGCACCTGGCCGCTGAGGACACCTTCTGCCTGCTGTTGGCCAAGCACGCATTCATCAAGCTATTCGCCGTTTCCAACCCGCTGCGCGACTTCGCCCTGCGCGGGGTCAGCAGCCTGCTCGATCAGGTCAACCAGCAGGTGCAGCTGCGCGCAGTGGAGACCCTCGGCGCCCAGTACTCGCTGGACACCCGTCTGGGCGAACTGGCCATGCGCCAACCCATCGGCTGCGCGCCCGACACACCTGTTCGCGATGCCGTGCGACTGATGCACGAGCAGCACGTGGGCAGCATCGTGGTGCTCGATTCGGCCGACAAACCGCTGGGCATCTTTACCCTGCGCGACCTGCGCCGGGTGGTGGCCGACGGCATCGACCTGGCCCAGCCCATCGACAACCTGATGACGCGCAACCCCTTCCACCTGCCGCCGGATGCCAGCGCCTTCGATGCCGCCATCGCCATGACCGAGCGGCATATTGCCCACGTCTGCCTGGTGGAACACGAGAAGCTCTGCGGGGTGATTTCCGAGCGCGATCTGTTCAGCCTGCAGCGCGTCGATCTGGTGCACCTGGCCCGCACCATTCGCCATGCCGGCAAGGTAGAAACCCTGGCCGGGCTGCGCAGTGACATCCGCCTGCTGGTCGACCGCATGCTCGCCCACGGCGCCAGTTCGACACAGATCACCCATATCGTTACCCTGCTCAACGACCACACCGTGTGTCGGGTGATCGAGCTGACCCTCGAAGAGATGGGCGCCCCAGGTATCCCCTTCACCTGGCTGTGCTTCGGCAGCGAGGGCCGCCGCGAGCAGACGCTGCACACCGACCAGGACAACGGCATCCTCTTCGAGGCGGAAAATGCCAGCGAGGCTGCGGCGATTCGTGAGCGCCTGCTGCCGATCGCCCGCGAGATCAACCAGCGCCTGGCGCAGTGCGGCTTCACCCTGTGCAAGGGCAACATCATGGCCGGCAATCCCGAGCTATGCCTGTCGCGCCAGGAATGGTCACGGCGCTTTGCTGGCTTCGTCCTCGAAGCCACGCCGGAGAATCTGCTGGGCTCGTCGATCTACTTCGACCTGCGCACCATCTGGGGTCCGGACGAAGGCTGCGAACAACTGCGCGAAGAATTGCTCGGCCGCGTCGCCAGCAACAGCCTGTTCCAGAAGATGCTGGCCGAGAACGCTTTACGCCAGCGCCCACCGGTCGGGCGCTTCCGTGATTTCGTGGTGGCGCGTTCCGGTGCCGACAAGGACACCCTCGACCTCAAGGTGCAGGGCCTCACGCCTTTCGTCGACGGCGCGCGCCTGCTGGCGCTGGCCAATGGCATCGGCGCGGTGGGCACTCTCGAGCGCCTGCGCGCCTTGATCACCAAGGGCGTGATCGACGCCCTGGACGGCGCCGCCTACGAAGAGGCCTACCATTTCATTCAGCAAACGCGCATGCAGCAGCACCAGTTGCAGGCACGTGACGAGCTGCCCTATTCCAATCGGGTCGACCCCGACCACCTCAACCACCTGGACCGGCGTATTCTGCGCGAGTCGTTCCGCCAGGCGCAGCGCCTGCAGAGCAGCCTGGCCATGAGGTATCAGTTATGAGCAAGTTCACCTGGTTCACCGGCCGCGGTCCGGCCCTGCCCCAGCAGCAGTTGCAACGCCGCGACGCCTTGAGCGCACCGGCAGCGTTCGACGAGCGTCCGCTGCACCAGCAGCGCTTCGTCGTGCTCGATCTGGAAACCACCGGCCTGAACATGCGTCGTGACCAGGTGTTGGCCATCGGCGCGGTGGTGATCGATAACGGCGCCATCGACTTCGCCGAGCAGTTCGAATGCACCCTGCACCGCGCCGATCACCAAGCCAGCGCCAGCACCCTGATTCACGGCATCGCCCCCAGCGAAGTGGCCCGTGGCGTCGAGCCGAGTGAGGCGCTGCTGGATTTCATGGAGTTCGTCGGCAACAGCCCCCTGCTGGCGTTTCATGCCGAATTCGACCAACGCATGCTGGCTCGCGCGCTGCGCCAGAGCCTGGGCTATCGCCTGCAACACAGCTTCTTCGATGTCGCCGAAATCGCACCGCTGCTGTGCCCGCAATCGCGCATTCGCCAAGGCGGGCTTGATGAGTGGGTCGCCGAATTCGGCCTGCAGGTACACCAGCGCCACAACGCCAGTGCCGATGCGCTGGTAACCGCCGAACTGGCGCTGATGCTGTTCAGCAAGGCGCGGCGGCAGGGCATCGACAGCCTCTGCGAGCTGGAGCGTCAGTTGGCTAGCCGTCGCCGGCGCCAGCACGCCATGTAGCCGCACGCTGCCAATCATCTAGCAGCGGGCGCCTCCATCTTGGCGCACGCCTCGTGCGCATCGGAGCCACCAGGAATCGCGGCCTACAGGTTGGTTTACGGCAGGCAATGCATCCTACGAAAGCCTACAGATCGCGCATCAGCAGCCCGTATTCCAATTGCACATCTGCCGGCAGCGGCAAGTACAGGATGTGACCGTCGCCCGGCGCCACCTGCTGCGCCTGGCCCTGCGCGTCCTGCAGGTGTTCCAACGTGAAACGCAGATTGCCCCGTGGCGTCATCAGCTCCAGCCCATCGCCCACGGCGAAGCGGTTCTTCACCCGTACCTCGACCAACTCACCACGTCGCTCACCGGTGAGTTCGCCAACGAACTGCTGGCGCTCCGCGACCGAGCTGCCGCGCTCGTAGTTCTGGTATTCGTCGTGCACATGGCGGCGCAGAAAGCCTTCGGTGTAACCACGATGCGCCAGTGACTCCAGGCTGCCCAGCAGGCTCGGGTCGAAGGGTTTGCCGGCCAGCGCGTCGTCGATGGCTCGGCGGTAGACCTGCGCCGTGCGCGCCACGTAGAAATGGCTCTTGGTGCGTCCTTCGATCTTCAGCGAATGCACGCCCATGCGCAGCAGGCGCTCGACGTGCTGCACCGCGCGCAGGTCCTTGGAGTTCATGATGTAGGTGCCGTGCTCGTCTTCGAAAGCGGCCATTTCTTCACCTGGACGACCGGCCTCTTCGAGCACGAAAGCCTGAGTGCTCGGCGCGCCCTGCCCTAGCGTCGGCTCGACCACGCGGACGATTTCACCCAGCTCGTTTTCGCTGGCGGGCGTGGCCTGGTATTGCCAGCGACAAGCGTTGGTACAGGTGCCCTGGTTGGGATCGCGGCGATTGATGTAGCCCGACAGCAGGCAACGCCCGGAATAGGCCATGCACAGTGCGCCATGAACGAATACTTCCAACTCCATGCTCGGCACCTGGCTACGGATTTCTTCGATCTCTTCCAGCGCCAGCTCACGCGACAGGATCACCCGCGTCAGCCCCTGCTGACGCCAGAACTCGACGCTGGCCCAATTCACCGCATTGGCCTGTACCGAGAGGTGAATCGGCATCTGCGGATAATGCTGACGCACCAGCATGATCAGGCCCGGGTCGGACATGATCAGCGCATCGGGCGCCATCTCGATCACCGGCGCCAGGTCCTTGAGGAAGGTCTTCAGTTTGGCATTGTGCGGGGCGATGTTGACCACCACGTAGAACTGCTTGCCCTGCGCGTGCGCCTCGGCGATGCCGAGCGCGAGGTTGGCGTGGTCGAACTCGTTGTTGCGCACGCGCAGGCTGTAGCGCGGCTGCCCGGCATACACCGCGTCGGCGCCATAGGCGAAGGCGTAACGCATGTTCTTCAGGCTGCCAGCTGGCGACAACAGTTCGGGGAAACAGGGCATGACCGAAAGCTCGAAAATCAGGGGCTGGCGATTCTATGCAGGTGGCAGGCGTGGATATTGATCTGGGTCTATGGGGCGCAGAAAAGCACCCAGGCGGGGTTAAATGGATCAGGTGGTCGCGTAGGGTGCGCCGTGCGCACCACTGCCGCGACACAAGAATGACGGGCTAGCGACACACTTGGCGATACAGCGCGTCGTCCTTGTCGATGCGCTTGAGCTGGGCAAGCTGAGGCTGCTTTTTCTCGTCCAGCGGCAACAACTCGCCAGTTGCGCAATTGAGCAGATGAGCTCGGTGCGAGACGTGGTCGATGTGCTGCTTCTCGAAACGATAGAGCATGAACTCGGCCACTTGCGCGTCCGCCACCTGCTCGCGCACGACGCTCTTGCTGTCGAGCACGGTGAAGGCGGTGACCATCGGCACGAAGTAGCTCCACGGGCGCCAGAACACGTGACCCGCTTCGGTCGCGACCACAACCGACTCCTTGGGCTGGCGCGCCTGCTGATGCTCGAACCAGGAGTACTCGTAGAACACCTGATAGCCCAGCATCCCCAAGCCACCGAACAGCGGCACGATCCACTTCGGCAGTTTGTTACGCGTCAGTTTACGCAGCAGCAGAGCGATACCGGCAGCGCCGAGCCCCGCCACCACGATGGCAAGCAAAGTCCACAACATATGGTTGTTCCCGAAAAAAGACGGGCCTCCAGTGGAGGCCCGTCTGTCAGAGCCTGGACCATCGACAGATGGCGTCAGGCCAGGATTATGCTTAGTGGTTCAGAGCGGCACCAGCACCTTTGGGGGTACGTACGCTTTCCACCAGGTCCTGGATTTCCTGCGGCGGTGCAGCAGTGACCTGCGATACGCCGTAAGCCACAGCGAAGTTGATCAGCGCACCGACGGTACCAAAGGAAGCCGGGGAGATACCCATGAACCACTGGTCCGGGGTGTTCGGCAGCATGTTGGTGCCCGGAATGAAGAACCAGCCCAGGTAGGTGAAGATGTACAGCAAGGTGATCACCAGGCCGGCGACCATCCCGCAGATCGCACCCTTGTCGTTCATGCGCTTGGAGAAGATCCCCATCATCAGCACCGGGAACAGGGTCGCCGCCGCAATACCGAAGGCCAATGCCACCACCTGCGCGGCGAATCCGGGTGGATTCAGGCCCAGGTAGGTCGCCAGCAGAATCGCTGCAGCCATCGACAGCCGCGCTGCCATCATCTCGTTCTTCTCGCTGATCTTCGGATTGATCAAGGTCTTGATCAGGTCATGACTGATCGCCGAAGAAATCGCCAGCAACAAACCAGCCGCCGTCGACAGTGCCGCCGCAATTGCGCCCGCCGCGATCAGGCCGACCACCCAACCTGGCAGGTTGGCGATCTCCGGGTTGGCCAGAACCAGGATGTCGTTGTTCACGGTCAGCTCGTTACCGTTCCAGCCACGCTCCTGAGCGGTCGCAGTGAAGGCCGGTGCAGCATCGTTGTACATCTGGATGCGGCCGTCGCCGTTCTTGTCTTCCCACTTGATCAGGCCGGTTTGCTCCCAGTTCTTGACCCACTCAGGACGCTCGTCATAGGCCAGCGCGGGGGCAGAAGCACCTTCCGGATAGATGGTGGTCACCAGGTTCAGGCGCGCCATCGAGGCAACGGCCGGAGCGGTGAGGTAGAGCATGGCGATGAAGATCAGGGTCCAACCCGCCGACCAGCGTGCGTCGGAAACCTTAGGCACGGTGAAGAAGCGGATGATCACGTGCGGCAGACCAGCAGTACCGATCATCAGCGACATGGTGAACAGCACCATGTTCAGCTTGTTATCGACATCGGCGGTGTAGGCAGCGAAGCCCAGCTCACGTACCACCTCATCGAGCTTCTGCAACAGCGGCACGCCGGACTCGACGTGGTCACCGAACAGGCCCAGCGGCGGGATCGGGTTACCGGTCAGCTGCAGGGAGATGAAGATCGCCGGAATGGTGTAGGCCACGATCAGTACCACGTACTGAGCGACCTGGGTGTAGGTGATGCCCTTCATGCCACCGAATACGGCGTAGGCGAAGACCACCGCTGCTGCGATCCAGATACCCGTGGAGTTGCTCACTTCGAGGAAGCGCGAGAAGGCAACACCGGCACCGGCCATCTGACCGATAACGTAGGTCACGGAGATGATCACCAGGCAGATCACTGCAGTCAGGCGTGCGCCACGGCTGTAGAAGCGATCACCGATGAAGTCCGGCACGGTGAATTTGCCGAACTTGCGCAGGTAAGGCGCCAGCAGCATCGCCAGCAGCACATAACCACCGGTCCAGCCCATGAGGAAGGTGGAGTTGGCATAACCACCGGCGGCAATCAGGCCCGCCATGGAAATGAAGGAGGCTGCGGACATCCAGTCGGCGGCCGTCGCCATGCCGTTGGTGACCGGATGCACACCACCGCCAGCGACGTAGAACTCTTTGGTGGAGCCGGCACGCGCCCAGACGGCGATGCCGATGTAGAGCGCGAAGGACGCGCCTACGAACAACATGTTGATAACGAATTGGCTCATGACCACTTACTCCTCAACGCCATATTCTTTATCGAGTTTGTTCAGTCTCCACGCGTAGTGAAAAATGAGCCCGATAAAGAAGAGGATTGAGCCTTGCTGGGCGAACCAGAATCCGAGGTCGGAACCGCCAACGGAGATTCCCGCGACCATCGGGCGCAGGATCATGGCGAATCCGTAGGAAACCAGCGCCCAGACAATCAGGCTCCAGGTGATGAGCCGCACATTGGCCTTCCAATAGGCCGCGGCATTGCTTTGTTCAGAAGTCATAGACGCCTCCGGTTATTGTTATTCTGATGCAGCTTCAAGCTAGCAGCAGGCCAGCACCGACCGACAGCTAGACATTGGTATTAGCCGCATCGCAGAGCGCTTCTGGAACGTCTTATCCCACCCGAGCAACGCACACCCCTTCAGTACGGGTCGGAGACCAACTCGATCGGCAGCAGATAGCGTTCTTCGTCGTACTCGATACGGAACTGGCCGCGGCGGGCATCGGCTTCGATGGTCTGGCATTCGCCATCGGCCACCACCATGCGCCGGCCAGTATAGGTTTGCCTGAAGATCAGGTCGCGGTAGCTATCGCGGCCAACCTTGTCGGTAACGATGAGCACGCCCTTGGCCTCGCCGAACGAAGCCGTGCAGTCGCCGTCTCGTTCACCGCCGAAGCTCTCCACCACCAGCCCTCCCATCAGGGGGCGCAACCCTTGCGCTTTCAACTCGTAGAGAGCGAGCTCGGTTTCCGCGAAGGGATTCATCCACGACCCGTTGCGGCGATTGATTCGAACGCCAAAGGCCAGGTCATCGCCTCGTAGTCGATAAGGCGCGGTATCCAAGACCAACCGGTCCACATAGATCGCGTCCCAATCCAGTAGATTGGGCTTGACCAGGCGCGCCACGACGTCTTGCCTCGTATGATCCAGCACCAGTATTTCAAGGTCGCTCTGGCCTTGGTCAGGCTGCGCCTCGCGTACCAGCGGCACGGCGAGCAGGGTCAGCTGAGGACGCGCAGGCCAGATCTTGCAGATGCTCTGCTCGGCGTCGACCCGATAGGCGCCGCGCTTATCTTGCAGCCAAGCGCCGCCGGCATGGCCGGGATGCGCCAGCTCCAGCCAGGCTGACAGTTGCACCGTGCAGTCATCGGCCAGCGCCACGCTGACCGACAACAGGCCACCCAGGGCCGTTGCGAATAGTCCTTTCATCCTTGAGTTCCTTCATTTCATCCCGGCGCGAGTCTACGCCGCTGACCGCCCACTGCCCATGATGGGCATCGCGAAACAGCCAGGCGATACGCCGCGCCAGAAGGTGCCCGGCACGCGCCTCCTCGCGCAAACCGATATGCCCGCTCATGGCCGATACCACAGGCGCATAAAGCCCAGTGCCAGCAGCAGGCCAACCTGGCCCAACGCGGCGCACAGCGACAGGAAGGAGCGCAGCGTGCCGTTACTCGCCGCATCCTGAATACCGGTCAGGGCGTTCCAGAAACCGTCCGGCAGCACCATAAGGCTCAGGCTGGCGAGCGGCTTTCCGGTCAGCAGCAGGCCGTCGATCAGGTTGAACCAGCCGCAGAACATCAGGCCGATGAGGATCATCACTGCCACCACCAGACCGAGGCCAAGGCAGGCGGAGAACTGCACGAGAAGACGCATGGGTATTACCTCCGACAAGAGGCGCGGCCTGCACTGACCGCGCCGATCAGATTCAGGCCTGCGGAGCGCTACGGCCAACGCCGTACCAGTCCAGTTTGCGGGTCAGCACCATCACGCTGCCGAGTACGCCGAACACCAGCAGCGAGCCCATCAGCAGGGCGTAGTCCTCGGCGTTGAGCAGGCCGTAGAGCATGGCGTACAGGGCTGCCAGCAGCGCGCCAAAGCCCATGCCACGTCGCCAGCTGTGCAGCACGAAGCTGACGTAGAAGCCGATCAGGCCGACGCAGGCGCCCGCCGAAAGGCCATAGGCCAGGGTGAACGGCAGGTGCTCGGACAGCGACAGCAGCAGCAGGTAGAACAGCGCCAGCGACAGGCCCACCAGGGCGTATTGCACCGGGTGCACGGCCAGGCGCTTGAGCACCTCGAAGAGGAAAAAGGTGGCGAAGGTCAGGGCGATGAACAGCAGCGCATATTTGATCGCACGATCGGTCTTCAGATACTGATCCACCGGATCGACGAAGCTCACTCCAAAGTTGCGGCCGAACAAAGCCTGGCAACGATCACCGCCCACGCAGTCGCGCAATGCCTCCTCCAGATTGGTGGCGAAGAAGCTGGTCTGCCACTCGGCAGTGAAGCCTGCGGCACTGATCTCGCGGCTGCTCGGCAGGTATTCACCGACGAAGCTCGGGTGCGGCCAGTCGGAGCTCAGCTTGACTCGACTGTCCCGCCCGACCGGCACCACCGAGAGCTGCTCGGTGCCCTGCAGTTTCAGGTCGAAAGCGAACTCGAGAATCTGCCCGCCCTGCGCATCCAGAGCCGGAATCGGTGCATGCACGCCAGCGCCGAAGTTATCGTCAGCACTGCCCGGCGCGAAGCTCAGGGTCTGGCCATTGAGGCGCAGCTGCAGATCGTTGCTGATGCCGCGGATATCGCTGATGCCGACGGAGAGGAAGGGCTTCTCGAAACGGTAGAAGCCCAACTCGTCGCCCAGCCCCAGGCGCGCCGGCAGGCGGAATTGACCGCTGACCTGGCTGTCGCTGCGGTACAGGCGCGCTTCATAGATGCCGCGGGCACGCAATTCGGTGCCCACCTGACCTTCGAGCACGAAGCGCTCCGGCAGGAAGTACAGGCGGCCGCGACGCTGGCGCTCTTCGCTATAGCGCTCACCGGTCTTCTCGTTGGTCTTCCACTCATGGGTGGTCTTGATATACGGCAGCACCAGGATTGGCCCGGTGATCTGCTGGCGGTAGCTAGAACTGCGGGCGATATCCTGCAGCACCTCGTAGCGCAGCCCTTGGCGCTCGTCGACCAGGCCATCGATCATCAGCAGGGGAATCATCAGCAACAAAATCAGCAGGGCGATG
The DNA here is from genome assembly GCF_003935465.1 of Pseudomonas sp. o96-267. Classification (NCBI taxonomy): domain Bacteria; kingdom Pseudomonadati; phylum Pseudomonadota; class Gammaproteobacteria; order Pseudomonadales; family Pseudomonadaceae; genus Pseudomonas; species Pseudomonas sp. o96-267. Next base: position 6,263 of record NZ_RHQP01000010.1, on the reverse strand, counting down.
GCGCCCAGCTTGAAGCCCAGGGAACGGCTCATGGTACGGCTCTCCGTAGCGAGTGAAGGTACGGCAGAGTCTGGGCAAGGGCGGTGGGAGGCGTGTGGGGCGAGCGTGGAGATTGTGTGGAGAATGGGTGAAAGAAAAAGGGCGCCGATTCAGGGCGCCCTTTCTAACTGCTATGCGGCATAAGACTGCTCCCGCGTGATGGATATCCGGATCAGCTGATACGGCTGGCACCCACGCGGTCGGCACCATCTTCGGCTACACGGTTCAGACCAACGCGGTCAGCACCACCTTCTGCTACGCGGTTCAGACCAACGCGATCAGCACCACCTTCTGCGACACGGTTCAGACCAACGCGGTCAGCACCACCTTCTGCAACACGGTTCAGACCAACGCGATCAGCGCCACCTTCTGCAACACGGTTCGGGCCAACGCGATCAGCACCATCTTCGGCTACGCGGAAACGCTCCAGAGTGCGCTCGGCACCGCCTTCGGCTACGCGGTTCGGGCCGACGCGATCTGCGCCATCTTCAGCAACTACAGGGGCTGCAGACTGTTGAGCGTTGATCTGCGGCAGGGCGAAAGCACTGGCGGACAGAGCGGCAATAACGAGGCTGGCGAGGATTTGCTTTTTCATGTTCGTTCTCCTGAGGGGGTAAGTAACTGGCTACGGTTGTCATGTTACGCACGCCCCAGAACGGCAAAAGGCACATCTCGGGATAGTGACAATCGACGCCATTGATACCTGAAAAAGCGCTTATCGATCAGACAGATAGTTGCCACGATCACTCGCACAGCGCTGCCCTCGCCTTCCGTCTACTCGGTGCGGTAGCGGGTGAACGGCACTGGCATCTGTATAAAAAACCAGTAAAACTTCGCCCCATGCTCAGCCTCGACGCTCCCGAACTCTATTATCTGGCCAACTTCCGCAAGGCCCTCGCCTGGCTCGACACCCATCACCGTGAACTGATGGATGACGCCGAGCGCGCCTTCGTTACGGACTTTCCCCAGTTGCCATTGCCCACCCAGGCGCTGCTGGTCCGCCTGGTGATGCGCAAGGGCATTCACTTTCGCGCGAGCAAACTGCGCTACGCCGAGATCGGCGATATCCCTACTGCCGCAGAACAATTGCTGGAACTGGGCTGGCTGATCGACTACGCCGCACTGAGCTTCGACGAACTCGGCGCCCTCCTACTCAAGGACGAACTGGCCGCGCATTTCGCCGCCGACCTGCCGCGCGGGACGTTGAAGAAAAGCGAAGTGCTCGAGCACCTGTGTGAGCTGCATATCGAACCCCGCAGCCTGGCCGACTGGTGCCCGAATATGGAGGAGCGTCTGCTGAGCCTGGCCATCGGCCCGCTATGCGACCGCCTGCGCCTGATGTTCTTCGGCAACCTGGCGCAGGACTGGTCGGAGTTCGTGCTGGCTGACCTGGGGATATTCCGCTACGAGCAGGTGCCGATCACGCCGGGCTCGCGCGGCTTTCGTCACCGCCAGGACGTCGACGACTACTTGCACTTACGCGCCTGTCGCGAGGCCTTCGAGATCGGCATGCCGGTCACCGAGGTACTGCAGCAGCTCGGCGATTTCTGCAGCGACAGCCCGCATATCGGCGAACGCCACCAGCGCCTGCTGCTGCAATTGGCGCAACACCTGGAACGCGCCGGTGAACTGGACTCGGCGCTGGTGCTGTACCGCGACACCCGTGCAGTGGGCTCGCGGCAGCGGCAGATTCGCGTGCTGGAACGCCTGGGCCAGGATGCCGAAGCGCTGACACTCGCAGAACAGGTGATCGCGGCGCCGCACAATGCCGAAGAAGCGCAACTGGCCGAACGCGCACGCACGCGCCTGCGCAAACGCCTCCGCCTGCCGCCAGCAGCCAAGGCGGCGAAGCTGAACGAGGATCGCATCGACCTGCGCCTGCCGCGCGCCGCCAGCGTCGAGCTGGCCGTGGCCATGCACCTGAGCGAACCCGATGCGCCGGTGCATTACGTGGAGAACACGCTGATCTGCGGGCTGTTCGGCCTGCTCTGCTGGGAGGCGATCTTCGCCCCGCTGCCTGGCGCCTTCTTCCACCCCTTCCACACCGGCCCGGTGGACCTGCACCGCGCCGACTTCCATGCACGGCGCAGCGAGCTGTTCGCCGCCTGCCTGGCACGTCTGGACGACGGTAGCTATATCGAGGCCATGCGCCGTACCCATGCTGAGAAATTCGGCATCCAGTCGCCCTTCGTGTTCTGGGAGCTGCTCGACGCCGAGCGCCTGGAACAGGCCCTGGCCTGTCTGCCACCCGCGCACCTGGCTGCCTGGTTCCGCCGCCTGCTGGCCGATATTCGCGAAAACCGCGCCGGCATGCCCGACCTGATCCAGTTCTGGCCCAGTGAGGCGCGCTACCGGATGGTCGAGGTGAAAGGCCCGGGCGATCGCCTGCAGGACAACCAGAAACGCTGGCTGGCCTTCTGCGCCGAGCACGGCATGCCGGTCAGCGTCTGCTACGTGGAGTGGAGCGATTGAGCCTGCGCATCGCCGTGCGCGAGCTGTGCGAGTTCACCGCCAAGGAAGGTGACCTCGACCTGCGCTTCACCCCCTCGCCCACCGCGCAGGAAGGCATGGCCGGGCACGCCACGGTGGTGGCCCGGCGCGGCCCAAATTACGTGTCCGAGCTGCCACTGATCGGCGAATTCGAGGGGCTGACGGTCAGCGGCCGCGCCGATGGCTTCGACCCCGAGTTTCGCCTGCTGGAAGAGATCAAGACCCATCGCGGCGACATCTCGCGCATCCCCGCCAACCACCGTTTGCTGCACTGGGCGCAGGTGAAGATCTACGGCTGGCTGCTGTGCCAGGAGCTGGGCTTCGATGAACTGGATCTGGCGGTGGTGTACTTCAACGTCATGACCCAGCAGGAAACGGCGTTCCGCGAGCGCCATAGTGCCGCGTCACTGGGCGAGTTCTTCGCCCTGCACTGCCGCCGCTATATCGATTGGGCGAGGCAGGAACAGGCGCACCAGCAGGCACGCAACCAGGCGTTGGAAAGTCTGAGCTTCCCCTACGGCGAATTTCGCCACGGCCAGCGGCAACTGGCCGAAGCCGTATACCGCGCCGCACGCGACGGCCATTACCTGCTGGCGCAGGCCACCACCGGCATCGGCAAGACCCTCGGCACCCTGTTCCCGCAACTCAAGGCCATGCCCGGCCAGCAGCTCGACCGCCTGTTCTTCCTCAGTGCCAAGACGCCAGGCCGGCGCCTGGCGCTGGATGCCCTGCAACGCCTGCGCGAACCCGACACACCATTGCGCGTGCTGGAGCACGTGGCCCGTGACAAGGCCTGCGAACACCCGAGCAAGGCCTGCCATGGCGACTCCTGCCCACTCGCCAAAGGCTTCTACGACCGCCTGCCGGCTGCACGCAGCGCGGCGCTCAAGGAACGCTGGCTGAATCAGCAGGCCGTGCGCAATATCGCCATCGCCCACGGCGTGTGCCCCTACTACCTGAGCCAGGAGCTGTGCCGCTGGAGCGACGTGGTGGTGTGTGACTACAACTACTACTTCGACCTCGGCGCGCTGCTGCACAGCCTCACCCTGATCAACCAGTGGCGCGTCTGCCTGCTGGTGGACGAGGCGCACAACCTGGTGGAACGCGGGCGCGGCATGTACAGCGCCGAGCTGGATCAGGCGCGCTTCAAGGCCATGTGCCGCGACGCGCCGAAGCGACTGAAGAGCGTGCTGGAACGGGTCGACCGCCACTGGGATCAACTGCACCGCGAGCAGGAGGTGCCCTATCAGGTCTACCCGCTGGCGCCGGACTTGCTGCTCGCAGCCCTGGGCAAAGCCGTTAGCGCCATCACCGACCTGCTTACCGACCAGCCGGAAGGCAACGCTGGCGAACTGCTCAGCTTCTATCTGGATGCCATGCTGTTCTGCCGCCTGGCGGAAAGCTTCGGCCCGCACTCGCTGTTCGACATCAACCGCATCGAGGAGGGCAACGGGCGCAGCTTTTCGACCCTGTGCATCCGCAATATCCTGCCGGCGCCCTTTCTCGGCCCACGCTTCGAGGACGCCCACAGCGCCACGCTGTTCTCCGCCACCCTCAGCCCCAGCCACTATTACCTCGACCTGCTCGGCCTGCCTGAAGAGACCCAGTGCCTCGACGTCGCCTCGCCGTTCAGCGCCGAACAACTGCACGTACAAGTAGTGCGTAACCTGTCCACCCGCTACCAGCACCGCGACGCCTCGCTGGCGCCGATCTGCCAGTTGATGGCACGCCAGTACGCCGAACGCCCGGGCAACTACCTGGCCTTCTTCAGCAGCTATCAATATCTGGAACAGGTACTACAGGAGCTGCGCCGCGATCACCCGCAGATTCCGGTATGGACGCAGTCACGGCAGATGGACGAAGCGGCGCGTCAGGGCTTTATCGAACGCTTCCAGATCGGCGGCCGCGGTATCGGCTTCGCCGTGCTCGGCGGCGTATTCGGCGAGGGTGTCGACCTGCCCGGCGAACGCCTGATCGGCGCCTTCGTCGCCACCCTCGGCCTGGCCCAACTCAACCCGATCAACGAAGAAATCCGCCAACGCATGGACGCCCTGTTCGGCAATGGCTACGACTACACCTACCTCTACCCCGGCTTGCAAAAGGTCGTACAAGCCGCCGGCCGGGTGATCCGCACGCCGGAAGACCAAGGCGTGCTCTACCTGATCGACGACCGCTTCGCCCGCCCGGAAGTGCGCCGTCTGCTGCCGAGCTGGTGGCAGGTGGAGCTGTTGCGTTTGCCGCTAAAGGCGCCGTCGTTGGAAATCTAAACGCCCGGACACCTGGCCGCCGAATCGGTGGGCAAGCTTCGCGTTGCCCACCCTACAAATCCATCGCCGACGTAGGGTGGATGACGCTCTTTCATCCACCGCAACCGCGCCCCACCTGACCGCCGCCAACCGAGAAATACGCCACCAACCCGTAGGAGCGGATTTATCCGCGATCATCGCAGCCCGTGATGCGCAGCAATCCTGAAGACACCACTTACCGTCACTCCCGCGAAGGCGGGAGCCCAGTTGCTCTGTAGCGCCGTCATTCCCACCTGCGCCTAAAGGCCACTTGCCAGCACACATCCAACTTGGTGTATAACCAGCCAAACACCGCGCCATACCAACTGCAACCAGCGAGATAGAGAAGAACTTAAAAATGAAAAATGACCTCGTATTATTGGCGCTGGATGCAGAGCAAATAGCCAAAGCGAAAGACGAAAACGGAAAGCGTAAACAGATAACCCATGCGCTTGTCGTTGGAAGCTATGGGGTGATGTTCGGCACTGAGAAGCAATGCATGAAGTATTACTCGGTCTGGAAGGATATCTTCAAAGACCTATTTGGCGAATGCTACGAAACTGACCAGTACCACCTCACTACCTACACCGACTCCGGTAATGTGGTGATGGATCTGATAGAAGAATCAGATAGACGCAAACCCAAGATAGATTTCGTCGAAGAAGCGGTGAAACGAGAGCAGGAAGGCTTTTGATAGCAACTATCCGATGACGCTCTGCGTTACCAACGGACTCAGGCGCTTGGCCGCTTGTGAGTGGACGCAGAGCGTCGAGAGTTGCATTATTACGCGGAGCGTGGGAGCGATCAAACTACAGACCTACTTCAGACCATCCCTATCTGGATTTAATATGCCAACAAAAAAAGAAGCCTGCGCAGCAGACATATTTATTGAAGCGATTCGCTACGCAACAAAAAAGGCTGAACGATTCAAACTTGAAGAAATTTATCAACACCTAAACCTCAACTACAACCAAAAACAAATTCTTAGAGAGCAGATTCGCTCAGGAAACATATTTCACTCCACATTCCCGCTTGACCATTTAGACACAGATGACGGCGGCAGCTACGTTATAAGCGCATCCGTAGAAGACCGCTTCCGGCTATTAGCTTATGAAGACCTTCAACAAGCTAGAAAATCCGCATGCCACGCTTGGGCCATGGCAATATTCTCTATCTTTGTCAGTTGTACTCTAGGAGCACTTTCAATTCATCAATCATATGAACAAAATAAATCAAGCAACGCTACAAGTGAACTTCTCATCGAAGCAATAAACACAACCAACAAGACCCTAGAAACAATCCAAAAAGAGCAGGAAAACAAAAGCAAGTAGCCTGGGTAGAGCAAGGCGAAACCTGGGATAACAAACACCAAGAGGGTGTGCAGAATTTTGTGTAACCGGGGCTTGGGTTACTGCTGCGGCAGCCTGTCTTCGTAACTGATCGTAAAGC